>JADLCY010000014.1 GCA_020846935.1 Gemmatimonadaceae bacterium | reverse complement strand
TCGGCTTGTCACATCCTGGGGCTGGAGAAGGTCCCAAGGGTCCGGCTGTTCGCCGGTTAAAGTGGCACATGAGCTGGGTTCAGAACGTCGTGAGACAGTTCGGTCTGTATCCGTCGTGGGCGTTGGAATGTTGAGGAGAGCGGACTTTAGTACGAGAGGACCGAGTCGGACGATCCGCTCGTGTCCCGGTTGTCCCGCCAGGGGCAGCGCCGGGTAGCGATGATCGGTGGCAATAACCGCTGAAAGCATCTAAGTGGGAAATGCCCTCCAAGATGAACATTCCCTGTGGCCTTTGAGCCACCTGAAGGGCCGGGAGAGACGATCCCGTCGATAGGCCGCACGTGGACACGTGGTAACACGTTCCGAGCGCAGCGGTCCTAATCGCCCGTGAGGCTTGACTCACCCTTTGCAACATCTGCAGAGCATGCAAGATCTGTGTTGAGAACCAGTACCACCGATCTACTCCATTTCCGCTTGTCGTTCCTTTTCACGACTCGCTGGCGACTAGAGCGCAGGGGCCACACCCGTTCCCATTCCGAACACGGCAGTTAAGCCCTGCAGCGCCGATGGTACTCCGATCGAGAGATCGCGGGAGAGTAGGCCGTCGCTGGCACCCCTTCGCGGGCCATCCCTCCGGATGGCCCGCGTTTTTTTTCCTCCCCACTTCCGCTTCACCCGTGACCCGCTGCGCCTTCGTCGCCGTCGTCGGCGCACCCAATGCCGGCAAGTCCACCCTGTTTAACCGACTCATCGGGCAGCGGTTCGCCATCGTCAGCCCCAGGCCACAGTCCAGTCGCCAGCGCGTCGTCGGGATTCACTCGACCGATGATGTCCAGCTGATCTTCACCGACACGCCCGGCCTGCTGGATCCAAAGTATCACCTGCAGCGCGCGATGAAACGTGAGGCACTGGAAGCACTTGAGGGCGCTGATCTCGTGCTCTTTCTCGTGGACGGGCAGCGCGACGATGCCCCAGGACCGGACACGCTCGCCAACCTCGGACTCAGCCGCCGCGCGCCGCTGATCGTCGCCGTCAACAAGCTCGATGAGCTCGGCGAGGACCGCCGTCGTCAGCTCCAAACGACGTTCCCCGAGGCGGCATTCATCTCGGCGGCACGAGGAGATGGAGTTGCCGAGCTGCTCCTCAGCATCCAGGCGGCCGCGCCCGAAGGGCCGTTCCATTTCGACCCCGAGGACGCCAGCACGCAGCCGCTCAGGTTCTTTGTCGCCGAAGCCGTGCGCGAAGCCGCGTTCGAGCAACTCGAAGAAGAGCTGCCATATGCCGTGCACTGCGAGATCGAGGAGTTCCGGGAGGATCGGACCCCCGTGTACATTCGCGCCACGCTCTCTGTGGAGCGCGAGAGCCAGAAGCGGATCCTCATTGGACATGGCGGCAGCCGCATCAGGGAGATCGGCCGCGCCGCGCGCGGCAAGGTGGAACCCCTGGTTGGTGGGGCGGTGTACCTTGATCTCTGGGTCAAGGTCGTCCCCAACTGGCGCCGCAACGTGGCCGCGCTCGCCCGGCTCGGCTTTACCCTTCCCAAGGAGTGAGCGTGAAGGTGTCGGACCTGCTGCTGGAAATCCTGGCGTGCCCGCGTTGCAAGGCCAAACTGGAGTACCGCGAGGCCGAGTCCGAGCTGCGATGCGGGGCGTGCCGTCTCGCGTACCCCGTCCGGGACGGACTGCCGATCATGCTGACCGATGAGGCGCGGCCGATTCCGTAGGCTGGTCACGTGGGCGGTCGTTGGCGCCGCGCCAGTCCTCGTGCCAGTCATTCGCGCGGCCGCTCAGCAGCGACCGCCCGCGGCGGATGCGGCCTTGTTCCTCCTGCTGCCCGTCGGTGCCCGCGCCGCCGGACTCGGAAACGCCACCGCCTCGGCGTCCGGCACCGTGGATGCCGTGTGGTGGAATCCCGCGGGCCTGGCCTCGGTCAAGCGCATCGAGACGTCGCTCAACCACTCCCAGAGCATCATCGGCACCAGCGACGCCCTGGTGATCGCCGGCGCCTCACCGTTTGGTGTCACGGCACTCGCGGCGCGCGTGCTCGATTACGGGGGCGGCGAAGCGACGGGTCCGGATTCCGTGCCGTCAGGATCGCTCTATCCACGCAACGTGTCGTTGGGCGTTACGCACGCGGTTCGGATCGGCCGCGAGATTCGCCTGGGCGCCACGTACAAGCTGGTGCAGTTCCGCTTCGACTGCAGTGGCGAATGCCCGTCGCTGCCGACGGTGCTTTCGTCGACGACGGCGTTTGACGTCGGCGTGCAGTACGAGATTCCCACCAGACTCCCGCTCCACCTCGGCGCGTCCGTGCGCAACCTCGGCGTGAAGATCCGGGAGCAGGACCTGCGCGCCAGCGAATTGCCGTCTCGCGTGCAGGTAGGGGCATCGGTATCGTACACGTTGCCGCACGCGATCGCCGAGAACGCGCGGGCCATGCTCGCGGTGGACCTGCTCGACGAGCTTCACGTCAGCAACCCGCTGCCGCGAATCGGTGGGGAGTTTGTGTGGGACGACGCCGTGTACGTGCGAGGCGGTTACGTGCTCGAGCGACGGTCCACGGAATCCGGCGGGGCATCGCTCGGCATTGGCTTTGCGCTGAGGCGACTTTCGATCGACTTCGCGCGGAACTTCTCCGGCCTCTCCGCGGATGCGGGCCAGCCGCCGGCGTTTCTTTCGCTCCGGGTTCGTTTCTAGGCTGCCGAAGCGAGCGATCCGGTCGACCGAGGACGGTTGCGGTGAGCCAGGGTCTGCCTCGTTCACGTTAGGCGGCACCTGCACCGGATCGCATTGGATCGTCATCGCCGCCAGCAACATGAAGCTGATGCCATCCGGGGCGAAGTCCCACAGGGTGCCAGGCACCAGTGGCAGGTGCGCCGGCGGCAGGATTGCCTCGAACTCGGCCGGATCGGGCTTCCATCACGCCGCCAAGGAGTGTCCGCAACTCGCGTCGTTGATTGGCGTCGCAAGCAATTTAGAGAGGCGGCAAATTCGTGGCTGTCACGCGCGGGTCCGGCTGGTCGTCGTGTCATTGGGCTGGGACCTCAGGCAACACGGGGACTCTGCTCAGCCAGCCAAGTGCTTGATCCACTGCAACTTGACGTACGCAGGGTCCAAGGGGAGCGTGACCCCGAATGGCCCTTACCCGCCGCGCGTGTCCGCTCACCCTCCTGCAGTCCTCTTCGCCAGGGCCCATGGCGAGGCGCCCGGGATCCTGCTCGGGTGGCTCGAGGGCGCACGCATTCCCGTCACGTCAGCTGGCAGCGCTGACGACCTGATGGCGCTCGCGCTGCGTGGGCGACCGCGCCTTGCCGTGTTCGATGACCGCGACGGCGAGCGCAGCTTCCTGGCGCTCCTGCGGCTCAAGAGTGATTCGTACACGGGCATCGTACCGGCGGTGATGCTCACTGACGGCTCCTCGCGTTCCTTCGAGGCGGCGTTTCGTGCCGGCGCGGACGAGGTGCTGCGCCGGGACCTGGAGCCTCGAGAGTTCCAGCGACGGCTCGACCTGCTGATCCGCCGTTCGGATCGCGACGTGTACGTGCATCCTTCGACGCGCCTGCCTGGCACCGTGGCGATCGAGGAGGAGATGCAGCGGCGCATCGATCGCGGCGATCGCTTTGCGGTCTGCTACGCTGACCTTGACCACTTCAAGGAGTTCAACGATCGGTACTCATACTACGACGGCGACCGGGTGATCCGGCTGCTCTCGATGTTGCTGCACGACGTGGTGAAGGGGGTTTGCGGCGAGCAGGGGTTCATCGGGCATATTGGCGGAGACGACTTTATCTTTGTGATTCCCGCGGAGTACGTCACGGAAACCTGCGGGGAGATCGTCACGGTCTTCGACACGCTGATCGGCTATCAATATTCCGAGCAGGATCGGCGGGCCGGGTACTTCTTCGGGAAGGATCGCCGTGGCCAATTGCATCGGGTACCACTCATGACGTTGTCCATCGGAGTCGTGACCAATGAGCGACGCACGTTCACGACGGCGGCGAGCGTCAGCCACCTGGCCACGGAAATGAAGGGGTATGCGAAGACGCTGAACGGGTCGGTGTATTCCGTGGATCGTCGTACCGACGGTGTCGAGGTGGGCGAGAAGACGCCGCCGCGCGCGCCGCGAGCCATCAGCATCGTAGACGAATGAACGTATCGTGCCCGGAGTGCCGGACGGTCTACCGCGTGGACCCCGCGAAAGTCGTGGGAACCAACGTGCGCGCGCGGTGCGCTGCGTGCGGCGCCGTGATTTCCGTGAGCGAACATCTGTCATGGGGCGACGACTTCCCGGATGGGCGGCTGTCCCCACCCCGGGTGAGCGCCGCTACCGAGCCTCGGCGACGGACCGAGGTCGCGGCGGCTTCGCCGGTGGGCGTCGCCACGACGGGGATGGCCTCGCGGACCGCCGAGCCTCAGGCTGCCACAGGTGTCACCACGCGGTCGACCCCGTTGCCCTTCGAGCCGCCGCGGGCGGTGCCCGGACCCTCGGCCGCACGACCCGTGCCCTCGACGTCGGGTTCGCCCGAGTCTGCCGCGGCCGCTCCCCGTGTTCCGCCATTTGCACCCCCTCGCCGGCCAGCGCCGCCGGCCAGCGAATACGCCGCGCCGTCATTCCCGGCGTCGAGCCTTCGACCGCCCACGCCCGTATTCACGTCGGCGGTGAGCCCGGGACCCGCCTTCGGAGCACCCCTCGCTCCGCCACAGGCCGCGACCGCGTCGGCCAACCCGGCGGCGGCCCCGGGGACACGACCCGCGTCACCAACTCCGGCGGGTCCGCCCGTGATCGGCGCCACCACCTCGGCGGCGTCGCGAACGCCGTCAGCGAGTGCGCCGAGCGCCCCGCCAGTCAGGAAGCCGCTCAACCCGTTCCTCGCCAACGATCCGAACCAGAAGGCACGCCGCCTCGCGCGAGCGCTGGTGTCCGACATGGTGGCGTACCATCCGCAGAAGCACGCCGAGGGAATGCGCGACGGCACGCTCAAGCAGCTCTTCCGCGATGAGATCAAGAAGAGCTACGAGGAGTACGTGGAGCAGGTCGGTCGCGAGTTCGCCGAAGCCACCGCGCACTTTCAGGACGCCCTGAACGAAGTGCTCGCCGGCGGCAAGCGGCTCTTCTAGGGCGGGGTACACCGCCACGCGGTGGCGTGCTAAGTTGCACACCACGACGAATCGTCGACGGGCCGTGGCTCCCTCGGGGGCGCGGCCCGCGTGTTGTCCGCCCCCTGCCGCGAAATTCCATGGCCGAGACAGAACGCACCCGAGTCCTTGCCGACTATTCGGCCCGGATCGAGGAGCTGCGGAGGTACCTTTGACGTCGGAAGCAAGCGCGAGCGCCTGACGGCGCTCGAGGGCCGCATGACCGAGTCGGGCTTCTGGGATGACCAGGACGCCGCCCGTCAGGTGGTCCAGGACGTGAAGACGCTCAAGGGATGGGTGGAGCCAGTGGACGCGCTCGGCGGTCGTACGCGGAGCGCGCTCGAACTCGACGAGATGCTGAGCGCGGAGCCGGATGCCGCGATGCTTTCCGAGCTGGACACCGAGGTCGCGGCGATCGAAGTCGACCTGCGTGCCTTCGAGCTCAAGTCCCTGCTGCGGGGCCAGGACGACTGGCGCGACGCGCAGATCGAAATCGCGGCCGGCGCCGGGGGCACGGAGGCGCAGGACTGGGCCGAGATGCTCGAGCGGATGTACATCCGGTGGGCGGAGCGACACGGCTACCAGGTCGAGATCCTCGATCGGTCGGAGGGGGAGGAGGCGGGCATCAAGGGCGCGGTGCTCGAGGTGAAGGGCCAGTCGGCCTACGGATTCCTGCGGCCGGAAACGGGCGTGCACCGCCTTGTGCGCATTTCGCCGTTTGACTCGAATGCGCGCCGGCACACGAGTTTCGCGTCGGTGTTCATCTATCCCGTGGTGAACGAGGAGATCAACATCGAGATCCGCGACGAAGACATCCGGATGGACGTGTTTCGCGCCAGCGGGGCCGGAGGTCAGCACGTCAACAAGACGAGTTCTGCGGTACGCCTGACGCACATCCCGAGCGGGATCGTAGTGTCCTGCCAGCAGGAGCGATCGCAGGGCAAGAACAAGGCAACGGCCATGAAGCAGCTGAAGAACCGGCTGTATCAGCTCGAAGCGGACAAGCAGGCGGCGGCCAAGGCGAAGCTCGACGCGACGAAGTCCGACGTCTCGTTCGGGAGCCAGATTCGCAGCTACGTGTTCCAGCCGTACACGATGGTCAACGATCATCGAACGGAACTCAAGATCCCGGACGTCCAGCGCATCATGGACGGGGACCTCGACGAGTTCATCGAGGCATACCTCAAGCAGTTCGGCGCCGGCACCAGGGAGGGAGCATGACCGAGGACCTGAACTTCGTCCTGCGGGCGCGCCGCGAGAAGCTGGCGCGCCTCGATGAGCTCGGCATTCCGGCGTTTGCCTATTCGTATGACGTGACGCACAGCGCGGCGTCCGCGCTCCGCTCGCTCCCCGAGGGCGCCGCCGAGGGGCCCGAGGTTGCCGTGGCCGGGCGCATCGTGGCCTGGCGACCGCACGGCAAGACGATCTTTGGCCACGTGGCGGATGCCACGTCGCGGATCCAGGTCTACTTCCGCCGCGACGACCTCGGTGACGCGGCGTGGTCCCTCCTCGAGTTGCTCGACATGGGCGATCTGGTGGGCGTACGCGGACCCATGTTCCGCACGCGCACGGGAGAAACGACCGTCAAGGTGGAAAGGGTCTCGCTGCTGGCAAAGTCGCTGCGTCCGCTGCCGTTCGGGAAGGATGAGATCGTCGATGGCGCGGTGGTGCGGCACTCCGGTTTCAGCGATCCCGAGCAGCGCTATCGCCAGCGCTACGCCGACCTGGCCGTGCACGCGGACGTGCGACGCCGGTTCATTGCCCGTTCGCGCATGATCACCGAGATCCGGCGCTGCATGGACGAGTGGGACTACCTCGAGGTGGAGACGCCGGTCCTGCAGCCGCTGTATGGCGGCGCGGCCGCTCGGCCCTTCACGACGCACCACAATGCGCTGGACATGCCGCTCTACCTGCGCATTGCCGACGAGCTCTATCTCAAGCGACTCGTGGTCGGGGGGCTGGAGCGCGTGTACGAGATCGGCCACGACTTCAGGAACGAGGGGATCGACCGGACGCACAATCCCGAGTTCACGATGCTGGAGTTCTACGAGGCATGGGCCGACTACACCGTGATGATGGGCCGCGTGGAGCAGCTGCTGGTGCGAGCGTCCGATGCGGTGCGCCAGGTGCTCGATGCGCGCGCCGTGAGCCCCGAGGAACGGCTGCTCCTGCCTGACGAGAGCCTGGTGTCCGTGCCGGAGTTCCGGCCGCCGTTCCCTCGCATCGAGTGGGTGCCGACGCTGAACCAGGCCCTGGGCGCAGACATCATGACGCTCGATGATGCGACGCTGCGAGCGCGTGCCGAGCGCATCGGCGTGCACAAGGTGGAGACGCTGAGTCGCCCCAAGGTGCTGGATGAGATGTTCCAGGCGCTGGTCGAGTCGAAGATCGACACACCCACGTTCGTCGTTGACTACCCGGTGGAGCTCTCTCCGCTGGCAAAGCCCAAGCGCGGCGTTCCGGGACTCACGGAGCGCTTCGAGCTGTTCGCGAGAGGCAAGGAACTCGCCAACGCCTTCAGCGAGCTCAACGACCCGATCGATCAGCGACGACGGTTCGAGGCGCAGGCGCGGCTCAGGGAAGCAGGCGATGAGGAGGCGACGGGCGTGGACGAGGACTATCTGCGCGCCATGGAGTACGGCATGCCACCGATGGGCGGTGTGGGGATTGGCATGGACCGGTTGTTCATGTACCTCTCGGGCGCCCAGAACATCCGCGACGTGATCCTCTTTCCCACGATGCGCCCGGAATGAGTCGCCTGGAGCTTGGCATTGCGTGGCGATACCTGCGCAGCCGCCGCGGTTCGCGGCTGCTGTCGTTCATCAGCCTCATTGCGATCGGCGGCGTCATCGTCGGCGTGAGTGCGCTGATCGTCGTGATGGGCGTGATGAACGGGCTGCAGCGCGACCTTCGCGAGAAGATCCTGATCGGCTCGCCGGACGTGCGCGTGCTGCCGTACGGCGAGGATCCCCGCGTGAACGACTGGCGATCGGTGGTGCGCCGCGTGCGCAGCGATGCCGGGGTCGCGGCCGCTGCACCCTACGTGCTCACGCAGGGCGTCGTGAGCGCCGGGCATGACTACCGCGAAGGCGCCTACATCGCCGGCATCGAACCGGACGCTCCGGGGAAGGAGGGCGTGACGGCCATTCGGAAGCACGCCACACAGGGAGACTTCACCTTTCGGGCCTCGGACGGCTCGACCAACGGCGTGGTCCTCGGGCGGTTGCTCGCGCAGAAGCTGAATGCGTTCGCCGGCGACACGGTCACCGTCCTCACGATCGGTGGGGCCAAGGTGAACGCCGCGCTCGGTACCATCGTGCCCGTCCAGGCGCAGTTCGAGGTGACGGGCGTGTTCGATACCGGGATGTACGAATATGACAACGCGTACCTCTACATGTCCCTTGCAGCGGCGCAGCAGGTGGCCGGCCTCGATTCGGCGGTGACCGGCATCGAGGTCCGGACCACCGATCGCTGGTCCGCGCCCGAGGTCGCTCCGCGACTCGCCGAAACGCTGGGGTATCCGTATCGCACCGTCGACTGGCAGGAGCAGAACTCGTCACTGTTCCAGGCGCTCAAGCTTGAGAAGCTGGGCATGGGCGTGATCCTGCTGCTGATCGTGCTCGTCGCGGCGTTCAACATCGTGAGCAACCTCACGATGGTCGTGACGGACAAGACCCGCGAGATCGGGATCCTGAAGGCGATGGGGATGACCGCGCGCTCGGTGCGTCGGATCTTCCTGGCGCAGGGCCTCACCATCGGGCTCGTCGGCACCACCATCGGCCTGACGCTTGGCCTCGCCGTATCCGCGGCGCTCGGCACCTACAAGCTGATCCGGCTCGACCCCTCGGTGTACTTCATCGATCACCTGCCGGTTGCCACCGAAGTCGGCGACGTGACGTTCACCATCATCGCGTCGATCGCGATCGCCGGTATCGCCACCCTCTACCCGGCGCACCAGGCAGCGCGCCTGTTCCCCATTGAGGCCATTCGCCACGAGTAGCGCACACGCGAAGCGGCGGGCCTCGGAGCCGCAGGGAGCGCCGCGACGATGACCGGGCGACTCGAACTCGGGATTGCCTGGCGATACCTGCGAGGGCGTGGCGGTTCCGCCATGCTGTCGTTCATCACGCTCATCGCCATCGCCGGCGTGGCGATCGGTGTCGGCGCGCTCCTCGTGGTCATGGGCGTGATGAACGGCCTCCAGCACGACCTGCGCGAAAAGATCCTCATCGGCAGTCCCGACGTTCGCGTGCTGTCCTTCGGCGAGGATCTCAAGATCGAGGGGTGGCGCTCACTCCTCGGTCGCGTGCGCACGGAGCGAGGGGTCGTCGCGGCGGCGCCGTTCGTGCTGACCACGGGCGTGATCACCGCCGGGCACGGTGCCAAAGAAGGTGCGTACATCGCGGGCATCGAGGCGGCGGAACCGGGGCGGCGGGATCCCACGACCATCCGACAGCAGGCCACCAGCGGGGATTTCTCGTTCCGCGCGCGTGATGGCACACGGAGCGGTGTGGTGGTGGGCGATCTGCTCGCCAAGCGTCTCGGCGCGGCGTTAGGCGACACCCTCACCGTGCTCACCATCGGTCGCGGCGCGGTGAACGCAGCAACGGGGACCGTCGTGCCGTCCCAGGCGCAGTTCGAGGTGACCGGCCTCTTTCGCACGGGGATGTATGAGTATGACAACGCATACCTTTTCGTCGCGCTGAGCGCGGGTCAGGCCGTCGCCGGCCTCGATTCGGCCGTCACGGGGATCGAAGTCAGCACGACCGATCGGTGGGTGGCGCCGGATGTCGCACGAAGGCTCGCCGAGACGCTCGGATATCCCTACCGAACGGTGGACTGGCAGGAGCAGAACTCGACGCTGTTCCAGGCCCTCAAGCTGCAGAAACTCGGAATGACCGTGATCCTGCTGCTCATCGCGCTCGTGGCGGCGTTCACGATCATCAGCAACCTCACGATGGTTGTCTCGGACAAAACGCGTGAGATCGGCATCCTCCGCGCCATGGGCATGACGTCGCGATCTATTGGTCAGGTATTCTTCGCTCAGGGGCTCATCATCGGGCTGGTGGGGACGTCCGTGGGCCTGGTGCTGGGGCTGGTGGTCTCTGCCGTCCTCGGCAAATACGAGCTCGTGAAGCTGGACCCTTCCATCTATTTCATCGACCACCTGCCGGTCGCGACCCAGCCCACGGACGTGATCTTCACCGTCCTCGCGAGCATCGGTATTGCGGCGCTCGCCACGCTGTCTCCGGCGCGCACAGCGGCGCGCCTCTACCCGGTGGAGGCGATCCGACATGAGTAGGCCTGCGGGGTGTGGCCGTGTCAGCCGTCGGGACGGTCGGCCAGTTGTGCCGGCATGGTCGTTCGCGCTAACTACCGAGACGACGGCGTCGCTATCGCGGGAGCCACAGTGCCTGTTCTGAGTGCCCGGGGAATCGTGAAGACCTACCGTGGAGGTGATGGCGGGGTTCTGAACATCCTCAATGGCGTCGACCTGACGGTTGAGCGCGGGGAAATGGTCGCGATCGTCGGGGCAAGCGGTGCAGGAAAGAGCACGCTGCTGCACGTCCTCGGCGCGCTGGACCGGCCGACCCGGGGCGACGTGGTGATCGACGGCGAGTCGATCGAGGGGCGATCCGACGAGGAGCTGGCGGCGCTTCGCAACCGCAAGGTTGGATTCGTCTTCCAGTTCCACCACCTGCTGCGCGAGTTCTCGGCGCTCGAGAATGTGATGATGCCACTTCGGATCGCCGGCGTGGAGACCTCCGAGGCGAAGGGCCGAGCCGAGGAGCTGCTCGCCCGGGTCGGACTGACCGCTCGCAAGCATCACCGCCCGTCACAGTTGTCGGGCGGCGAGCAGCAGCGGACCGCGGTCGCGCGGGCCCTGGCGGCCGATCCCGCGCTGCTACTGGCCGATGAGCCGTCCGGCAACCTGGATCACGGAAACGCCGAGCGATTGCACGAGGTGCTGTCGAGGCTGGCGCGTGACCTGGAGATCGCGCTCGTGGTGGTGACGCACAATGCCGCACTGGCGGGGCGGGCCGGGCGGTGCCTGGTGTTGGCGGATGGGGTATTGGCCGAGACTGAAGTGGGGAGAATGGTGACCTGATGCTGTGTGACGTCTGCCGGGACCTGGATGCCAGTGTGCACCTCACCAAGGTGGTTCAGGGTGAGGTGAAGCAGGAGCATCTGTGTGCCAAGTGCGCGGCGGAGCGCGGCATCGAGACGACGGTCGCAAATCCACCGAAGACCATGCTCGGTGAGTTCCTGCACGCCGTGCAGGAGCAGGCGGCGGACGCGCCGGAGACGGTGCGGTGCACGTTCTGCGCGATGACGCTGAAGGACTTTCGAGCGACGGGTCGACTCGGCTGTTCGCATTGCTACCAGACGTTCGAGCCCAGCCTGCGCGAACTGTTGCGCCGCGTGCATGGGAGTTCGCAGCACGTGGGGCGGAAGTACGTGCCGCCAGCGCCGGAACTGATGGAGCGGGCGACGACGATCGGGGAGCTCCGGGACCGGCTGCGACGTGCGATCGCGAGCGAGGACTTCGAGATCGCGGCATCGCTCCGCGACAAGATCAAGGCGTTCGAGTGATGCTGGACCTGTCGCTCATCCCTGACGGTGGGATCGGCTGGCTGGAGGGCTCCGGCGAGTTCACCGACGTGGTGCTGTCGACGCGGATCCGGCTGGCCCGGAACTTCGAAGGGATCGCCTTTTCCGGCCGGTCACGGGAGGGGGAGCGGCTGCGGGTCTTGCAGGCCGTCCGTGACGCACACCCGCACGTGGCGTCCTTGAAACACGGGGTCTTGCTGCGGCTCGACGAACTGGAGCCTAACGATCGACTCCTGCTGCACGAGCGTCACCTGGTGAGCAAGGAGCTGGCGGGGCTGGAGCCTGGCGGGGTGCGTGGCGGCGCGGCGGTGGTGGTGAGCCAGGGACTCGGCGTGATGATCAACGAAGAGGACCACGTGCGGCTGCAGGCCGTGCGGTCGGGCCTGGCGCCTCACGAGACCGTAGCGGCTGCGCTGCAGCTGGACCGGGAACTTGGCGCGCGGGTCCCGTATGCGTATCACGACGAGTTCGGGTTCCTGACGGCGTGTCCAACGAACACGGGGACGGGCATGCGGGCCTCGGTGTTGATTCACCTGCCGGGGCTCGTGCTGACGAAGGAGATCGGCAAGGTGCTGTCCGGGCTTCAGGCGATGGGCCTGACGTACCGGGGACTGTACGGCGAGGGCAGTGAAGTGGTGGGCAACTTCTTCCAGATCTCCAACCAGACGACGTTGGGTCGGTCGGAGGATGAGTTGGTCGATCACCTGCAGCGCGTGGTGCGACACGTGATCCAGCGCGAGCACGAGGCACGGCGCGTGTTGTGGCGGGATGCGGGGTATATTATCGAGGACAAGTTGTGGCGCGCGTACGGAACGTTGCGGTTCGCGCGCAGCCTTTCGTTCGAGGAGGCGATGAACTACCTCAGTGGCGTGCGCCTCGCCGTTGGACTGAAACTGATCACTGGGCTCAGTGTATACACGCTCAACAAGCTCCTGATCTTCTGCCAGAGCGCGCACCTTTCGTACGCCGAGGGGCGCACGCTCACCGAGAGCGAAGCCAGCGTCGCCCGCGCACGCTACGTGCGCCAGGCGCTGGACGCGGAGACGGACCCCACCGCCTGACGGGCGACGGGATCGCATCGAGGGATTCATGAACGGCTACAACTTCACCGAGCGGGTTCGCAAGGTTCTCCAGATGGCGCGTGAAGAAGCGCAGCGGCTTCATCACGAGTACGTCGGCACGGAGCACATCCTCCTCGGATTGATCCGGGAGGGCGAAGGGGTCGCGGCAGCCGTCCTGCAGAACCTCAGCGTCGATCTCGACGATATCCAGCAGAAGATCGAGGACACGGTCAAGAAGGGCAAAGCCGGCCAGACCACAGCGCCCGACCTGCCCTACACGTCGCGCGCCAAGAAGGTGCTGGAGCTGGCCATGAGCGAAGCGCGCGAGTTGTCGCACTCCTACGTTGGCACCGAGCACCTGCTGCTCGGCCTGCTCCGCGAGGAGAAGGGCATCGCCGCACAAGTGCTGACCGACGCGGGCGTGAACCTCGACGCGGCCCGGGCGGAGACGCTGCGCCTGCTGGGCACCGAGATGCCCGCGCAGGGGAGCACCGCGACGCCAAACCCGCCAGCGAGTCCGCCGGCCCAGTCGGCGCCGGCCAAGGGCGAGAAGAAGAGCAAGACACCGGCGCTCGACCACTTCTGCCGCGACCTGACCATGCTCGCGGGCGAGGGGCAGCTCGATCCCACGATCGGCCGCGCCAAGGAGATCGAGCGCGTGATGGAGATCCTCACGCGTCGCAAGAAGAACAATCCGGTCCTGATCGGCGAGCCCGGAGTCGGAAAGACGGCGATCGTCGAGGGGTTGGCGCAGCTGATTGCCACGGGCGAATGCCCCGATGCGCTCCGTGAGCACCGCGTGCTGTCACTCGACATGGCGGCGGTCATCGCCGGGACCAAGTACCGCGGCCAGTTCGAGGAGCGCCTCAAGGCGGTGATGAACGAAATCGCCCAGAACAAGAACGTCATCCTGTTCATCGACGAGCTGCACACGCTCGTTGGCGCCGGCGCGGCCGAGGGCGCGATCGACGCCAGCAACATGCTCAAGCCGGCCCTCGCGCGCGGCGAGTTGCAGTGTGTGGGTGCGTCCACGCTCAACGAGTATCGCAAGTACATCGAGAAGGACGGCGCCCTCGAGCGTCGCTTCCAGACCGTCATCGTCGAGCCGCCCTCCATCGAGGAGACGGTCGAGATCCTGAAGGGGCTGCGCAAGAAGTACGAGGATCACCACCGCGTGATCGTGCCCGACGACACACTCGTCGCGGCGGCCAAACTTTCGGAGCGCTACATCACCGACCGCTTCCTGCCCGACAAGGCGATCGACGTGATCGACGAGGCAGGCGCGCGCGCACGCCTCGCCGCACAGGTGCCGCCGCCGGAAGTCACGCAGCTCAAGGACGAACTCGACAAGGTCAACGCCGAGAAGGAAGCGGCGGTTCGGGACCAGAACTTCGAGCGCGCGGCGGGGCTTCGCGACCGCGAGCGCGAGCTCCAGGGAGACATCCGCAAGAAGCAGGAAGAGTGGGAGAAGCGGCGCCAGTCGCATCGCCCCACGCTCGGCGAAGACGAGATCTCATTCATCGTCAGTCGTTGGACGGGCATCCCGGTGACGCGGCTGCAGGAGGCGGAGAGCGCACGTCTGCTGCGCATGGAAGACGAGTTGCACCAGTCGGTGGTCGCTCAGGACGAGGCGATTCGAGCGATCGCGCGATCGATTCGTCGGAGCCGTGCGGGACTGAAGGATCCCAAGCGCCCCATCGGATCTTTCATCTTCTGCGGACCGACCGGCGTCGGGAAAACAGAGCTCGCGCGTTCACTGGCGAAGTTCCTGTTCGCCGACGTGTCGGCGTTGATCCGGGTCGACATGAGCGAATACATGGAGAAGTTCTCCGTGTCCCGCCTCATCGGTGCGCCCCCGGGATACGTCGGCTACGAAGACTCCGGCACGCTCACCAAGGCCGTCCGGCGCAAGCCCTACAGCGTGGTGCTGCTCGACGAGATCGAGAAGGCGCACCCGGACGTGTTCAACATCCTCCTGCAGGTGCTCGACGAGGGTCACCTGACGGACAACTACGGGCGCGTGATCGACTTCAAGAACACCGTCGTGATCATGACGTCGAACGTCGGCGCCAAGGACATCACCAAGAACAAGGCCGTCGGCTTCAGTGCCCCGGACTTCAAGGCGTCGTTCGAGCGGATGGCTGAGAAGGTCCGGGAGGAGCTCCAGCACACGTTCAACCCGGAGTTTCTCAACCGGCTGGACGACGTCATCGTTTTCCACCCGCTGCAGAAGGAGCACATCGGCCAGATCGTGGGCATCATGCTTGGCGAGGTGCACAAGCGGCTCGCCGAAGGGGAGCTGACGCTCAAGCTCTCGGAGCCGGCCCAGGAGTTCCTGGTCAAGCACGGGTACGACGAGCAGTACGGCGCCAGGCCGCTCAAGCGCGCCATCCAGCGCTATATCGAGGATCCGCTGTCTGAAAAGATTCTCGTCGGTGAGTTCTCCAAGGGGGACGAAATCGACGTCAACGTCTCGGAAGACGGCCAGAAGCTGACTTTCAAGGTCCCGAATTCCGTCCCCAGGGCGTAAGCCGGCGAGGGGCGTCGGGTGTCAAAGAATCGGCCGGGTTCTCACTGAACCCGGCCGATCCCTTTGTGTATATTCTCTGGCTATGTTGCGACGGCTCATTGCCTTCCTCTCCCTGGTCGCCCCGGTCTGCCAGGTCGCGGCGCAGGATGTTGCGGCCCAGGGTCGGTGTGCCACACCGGACTCCATCGCCGTTCGCGGGAACCGGCGGGTGCCGGAGCTCACGGTGCTGGCCGATGCCGGCCTGGTCGCCGGAACCCTGCTGAACGCGAAGTCCGTGCAGCGTTCGATCCGCGCGCTGTACGAGTCCGGCAACTTCGAGCAGGTCGCGGTGTCCTGCGACCTCGACGATACGCGCGACAAGGCCGTGCTGATCGTCGACGTGAAGGAACGCCCGATGCTGATCGAAGCGGACGTGGTCGGTGTCGACCGGCTCTCGAACCGGAGCGTCAAGGATCGGGTGGACCTGATCTACCAGAAGCCGCTCGACCCCGCGGCCGTGGCCACGGTGGTCGCCCGGATCGACTCCCTCTATGAGCGGAATGGGTACTATCTGGCCCGTGTCGCGGTCGATACGGCCGCGGCGGGTGAGGGCGCGGTGCGTCTGACTTTCCGTGTGGAGGAGGGCCGTCGTCTCGCCATCAGCGGCATTCGGGTCATGGGCAACCGGAGCCTCTCAGCTGCGGAAATCGTGGGCGCTCTCAAGACCCGCCCCGAGGGGTTCTGGTGGTTCCGCAAGGGCGAGTTCGACGATGACAAGTATGCGGGCGACCTCTCCGAGCGGTTGCCGGGTCTTTACGCCCGTCGCGGCTTCATCGACTTCCACGTCGAGAAGGACACGCTGATCATCGACCGCGAGCGCGGCAAGGCGCTCGTCCAGATCCAGGTCGACGAGGGACCGCGCTACCAGGTCGGTGACTTCATCATCAACGGCAACAAGCATTTTTCGAGCGAAGACATCAACCGCTTTTATCCGTTTGCCGACGAGACGCGCCCGGTCATGTCGCGCGTGACCGATTTCATCCGCCGCCGCAAGCCCACGCCACAGGGGGTGTTCGACGCGACGCGATGGGAGGAGGCGAAGGGGCGCATCCAGAGCGCGTATGCGACCGACGGATACATCTACGCCAACGTGCGCCCGGTGGTCGAACGCCGCGTCGGCGACGACTCGACACGATACGTGGACCTGCGGTGGGAGGTCGAGGAGCGCACGCCGGCGATCGTGAATCGGGTCGAGATCTTCGGCAACGACTACACGCAGGAACCCTGCATTCGCGACCAGCTCGTCATTCTTCCGGGTCAGGTGTTCAACCAGGATGCGCTGATCCGGAGCTACCAGAGCCTCGGCAACCTCGGGTTCTTCGAGACGCCGATCCCGCCACCTGACACGCGCACGGCCAATGAGCAGGGCGACGTGGACATCATCTTCCGCGTGAAGGAGAAGCGCACCGGCAACATCAACTTTGGCGCCTCGATGGGGCAGGGCACGGGCGTCGGCGGGTTCATCGGACTCGACCAGCCCAATCTCTTCGGTTCGTGCAAGCGCGGCTCGCTCCAGTGGCAGTTCGGCCGCTACATCAACGACTTCCAGCTGACGTATTCGGACCCCCGCATCAAGCAGTCGTTCATCTCGGGGACGGTGTCGCTCTACCGGTCCCAGGCGCGCTATTACGTGGCGGACCTGGGTCGTTCGCTCCGAACGGGCGCGAACCTGCAGATCGGCCTGCCGTTCCCCGGCTCCCGCTGGACCCGGCTCTTCCTGTCGTATGGCGCCGAGAACGTGCAGTTTGGCACGGGCGGTTTGCTGGGCAACGTGCGAGGCGAATTTGGCAATGGATCGTTCCGATCGACCCTCGGCGCGCAGCTCTCACATGATACGCGCATCGACCTTCCGTTCCCGACCGCGGGGGCCCAGTACTCGCTGGGCGCCAACTTCAACGGCGGTGTCCTCGGCGGCTCCTCCACGTTCCAGCGTTATACGGCGGATGCGTCGGTCTTTGCGCCGCTGGGTCAGATCGGTGGTGGACGACCGGGCTCGCAGCCGATCAAGTTCGTGGCCGGGCTGTCGACCAAGTCGGGTATGCTCTTCGGGAACTCGGGCCCCTTCTTCTTCTCGCAGGAGTTCGCGCTGGGCGGCGTGCAGTTCGGCGAGCGCTTGCGCGGTTACGATGAGTTCTCGATTTCACCGGACGGGTACATCACCGGGACGACGACCTTCAACGCCTCGCGCCAGTCGTTCGGCAAGGCGTTCATGACCACGACGGCGGAAGTCGGTATGCGGCTCAACCAGGCGCTCTACCTGGCGGCCTTTTACGACGCCGGCAACGTGTGGCGGCATCCGCGGGACTTCGATCCGACGCGGTTGTTCCGTGGGGCGGGGATCAGCGCGTCCACCGTGACGCCGCTCGGTCCGCTCGGGCTGGACTATGCGTATGGATTCGACCGGCTCGACGCACAGGGGCGTCAGAAGCCGAAGTGGCAACTGCATTTCAGACTTGGACAACTGTTCTAGACCGGAGCCCCCATGTTCCTTCCCCGTTCGTTCGTCATGATCGCCGTCGCCGGTCTGTCGCTCTCCGCGGCGCCGCTCTCGGCCCAGCAGAAGTTCGCCTTCGTCGATTCCCGCATCATCGTGCAGCGGGCTCCGGGGGCAATCGCGGCCCAGGCCGCCCTCGAGAAGGAGTCGGCAGACATGCAGGCACGCGTGAAGGTGTGGCAGGATTCGCTGCGTGCACTGGCCGATGCCTACGAGAAGGTCCGTGCCGGACTCACCGAAGCCCAGCGCACGACCCGTGAAAAGCAGATCACCGACCGCCAGGCCGACTACGCCAAGCGCGCAGAAGAGATGGACAACGCCATGCAGGTCCGGCAGCAGGAACTGTCGCAGCCGGTGATGGCGCAGATTCGCGAGACGCTCGAGGATCTGCGGAAAGAGGAGGGGTACACCTTCATTTTCGATGTGGCGGCAACCGGCGTCATCGTCGCGGCTGACAAGAACCTGGACCTCACGGAGAAGGTGGTCGGGCGACTGAAGCCGATCCCGGTGGCGGCGCGCGCCGACTCGGCCGCGAAGCTTCCGCTTGGCGCCAAGGCGCAGCCGGCAGGGGTGACCAAGAAGCCGTGACCGGGGCGATGGCCCAGGAAGGCCGGAGCGGTGGGGGAGCGGTCGCGAGCCGATCTCTCACCGCTCGACGCATTGCGGAGCTGGTGCGGGGTGAGTTGCGCGGCGACGGTGACCTCGAGGTCAGTGGGGTGGCCCCGATCGAGCGGGCGCGGGTCGGCACCGTGACGTTCCTCGGCGCAGCGAAGTACGCGCCATTTCTGGAAACTACCGGCGCGAGCGTGGTGCTCGTGAGTTCGGCCCTGGCCGAAACGCCTGGTCCCGTGGGAGCCCGCGTGGTGGTGGCCAGTCCGCAGGAGGCGCTGCTTTCGCTGCTGCCGCACTTTCATGCGCCGGCGCCACGTCGACCGGGGATCGACGCGACGGTGCGAATCGGGCGGGGCGCGTCGATCGGTGAAGACGTGGAGATCGGCCCGTACGTCGTGATCGGCGAGGGCGCCGTGATCGGGGACCGGGCACGGGTCGGGGCATTCGTGGCCGTGGGGCCGGGCGTGACGCTCGGCGAGGACGTGCAATTGTACCCGCACGTCACACTGTACAGTGGCACGTCGTTAGGCGCGCGGGTCATCGTACACGCCGGCGCGCGCCTCGGCTGCGATGGCTTTGGCTACGTGTTCGCGTCCGGCGCCCACCAGAAGATCCCGCATGTGGGTCGCTGCGTGCTGGAGGCCGACGTGGAGATCGGTGCCAACACGACCATCGATCGCGGGTCCATCGACGACACGGTGATTGGGCAGGGAACCAAGATCGATAACCTCGTGCAGATCGGTCACAACGTGAGGATCGGGCGCCTGTGCCTCGTGGTGGCGCAGGCCGGCATTTCGGGATCGAGCCGCGTGGGGGATGGATGCGTGGTGGCGGGACAGGCCGGGATCGGGGGGCACCTCACCATCGGCGACGGCGCGCGCGTGGCGGCGCAAGCAGGAGTGTTCGGCGACGTTCCCGCAGGAGAGACGTGGTCGGGTTACCCAGCGCGTCCGCATCGCGAAGCGTTGCGGTCGCACGCCGCCCTGTTCAAGCTTTCCGGCATGATCCGCCGAATCGAGAAGCTGCTCGGAGACGATCCGTGAGCGGTCGGCGCACGATCGCGCGCGAAGTCGCGCTGGAAGGGGTGGGTCTTCACATGGGCGAGCCGTGTCGGCTTACGTTCCGACCGGCCGCGTGTGGCACCGGTGTGCGGTTCGTGCGTGCCGATCGGCCCGGAAGCGCACCGATCCCGGCGCTCGCTTCCGTGGCGGTGGAGACGGAACGGCGCACCCAGCTCGGCGAAGGCGATGCCGCGCTCCACACCGTCGAGCACGTGCTGGCGGCCGTGGCCGCCACTCAGCTCGACGACCTGGTGATCGCCATGGATGGGCCCGAGCCGCCGATCATGGATGGCAGTGCTGGCCCGTTCCTTCGGGCCTTGCAGGACGCCGGCGTGACCAGCAACGGCGGTGTGCCGGTCACGCTGGCGGTTCGCGAGCCCTTTCGGATGGTCGAGGGAGAGTCGTGGTACGAGGCGCACCCGGCGGCGGATCTCCAGCTCGAGGTCAGTATCGAGTTTGCGCATCCCCTCGTTGGACGCCAGCGGGGCGCGTGGCGTGTGACCCCGGATGAGTTCGGCCGCCAGCTCGCGGACGCCCGGACATTCGGCTTCGTGGACGAAGTCGAGTCGCTCCGTGCCAAAGGGCTCATCCGGGGCGGATCCACGGACAATGCGATCGTACTGGGGCCGGATGGGGTGGTCAACAATGCGCTGCGATGGCCCGACGAGTTCGTGCGGCACAAGGCGCTGGACTGCGTCGGCGACCTCGCGCTCGCCGGCGCCCGCATCAAGGGCCGTATCATGGCCCACCGACCGAGCCACAGCGGCACCGTCCGCTTTGTCCGGACGCTCATCCAACGCGCGACGAAGGAGACGCCGGTGATAGGGATCGAGGAGATCATGAACGTGCTGCCGCATCGCTACCCCTTTCTGCTCGTCGATCGCGTGATCGAGTACGAAGAAGGGAAGCGCGTGGTGGGCATCAAGAACGTCACCATCAACGAGCCATTCTTTCAGGGCCACTTTCCGGGGCACCCGATCATGCCGGGGGTCCTGATCGTCGAGGCCATGGCACAGGTGGGCGGCATGCTGCTCATGGGCACGATTCCGGACCCCGAGAGCAAGGTCGTGTACTTCGCGTCAATGGAGAGCGTGAAGTGGCGCAAGCCGGTGCGCCCCGGAGATCAGATCCGCTTTGAACTCGAGGTGCTCCAGATCCGCGGTTCGCTGTGCAAGATGAAGGGCGTGGCCAAGGTGGACGGGGCCGTCGTCACCGAGGTCGGAGAAATGTCCGCCATGCTGCGCGACCGATGACCGCACAGATCCACCCCACGGCCGTGATCTCGCCGAATGCCGTGATCGGCAGCGACGTGCGCATCGGAGCGTTTGCCCTCGTCGGCGACCACGTGACCATCGGAGACGGTTGCGTGATCGAGCCCCGGGCAACGCTGGAGCGCAACGTGCGCCTCGGAACGCAGGTGATTGTCGGGAGCGGAACGATCATCGGCGGCGACCCGCAGGATCTCAAGTTCAAGGGCGAAGACACCTGGGTCGAGATCGGCGACGGCACGCGCATCCGCGAGTACACGACGATCAACCGCGGTACCTCTCATTCCGTCACCACGAGGGTGGGAAAGGGGTGCTTCCTCATGTCGTACGTGCATCTCGCGCACGACTGCCACATCGGGGACGGTGTGATGATCTCCAACGGGACGCAGCTGGCCGGGCACGTGACCATCGAGGATCGCGCGATCCTGTCCGGACTCGTCGCGGTGCACCAGTTCGCGAAGATCGGCCGCCACGCCTTCATTGGCGGCTGTTCGCGCGTGGCCAAGGACGTGCCCCCGTTCATCAAGGCGGTGGGCAATCCGGTGAAGCTCTACGGACTCAACAGCGTCGGCTTGCAGCGCAGCGGGTTTCCCGACGACGTGGTGCGCGAGCTGAAGCGCGCCTATCGGCTCTTCTTCCGCTCGGAGTTGAACGTCTCACAGGCGATGACGCGCGCGCGCACGGAGTTGCGGCAGATTCCCGAGATCGAGCATTTCCTTTCGTTCCTGGAGGCCTCCGAGCGGGGGACCGTCATCTGACGGGCGCACGTCCGCGGGTCGGCGTGGTCGGCGCCGGGGCGCTCGGATTCCATCACGTGCGCATCATGCGCGAGATCCCGGAACTCGAACTGGTCGGCTTCCACGAAACGCGACCCGAGCGAGCGGCCGAGGTCTCGCAGGAACTCGGGGTGCGCGCGTGGGATCGTGTGGAGGATCTCGTCGACGCGTGTGATGCGCTCTCGATCGTGGTGCCCACGCCGGCCCATCACCGCGTGGCGCGGCTCGCGCTCGAGCGCGGGCGACACCTGCTCATCGAGAAGCCGCTCACCACGACGCTCGAAGAAGCGGACGAGCTGCTGCATCTCGCCGAACGTCATGGTGCGCTCATCCAGACCGGCCACGTCGAGCGCTTCAATCGGGCCATCCGCGCCGCGTTGCCCTTTGTCGACCGCCCGCGGTTCATCGAGAGCGATCGCCTGGCCCCGTTCAACCCCAGGGGGTCCGACGTGGCCGTGGTGCTCGACCTGATGATCCACGACATCGACCTGATCCTGACGCTGGTGGGCAGCGAAGTGCAGGACGTCGCGGCGGCGGGTATCCCGGTGCTCACTCCGTTCGTCGACATCGCCAACGCACGCCTCGTCTTTGCCTCGGGAGCGGTAGCGAACATCACGGCCAGCCGCGTGTCGCGCGAGCGCACGCGCAAGTTGCGCATCTTCCAGCAGTCCGGCTACCTCTCGCTCGACCTGGCACAGGGCGACGGAGAGTTCTATCGCATCCGCCAGGGGATCGACCTCGCCGCGCTCGCCCGGTCACCGCAGAACCTCGAGGCGTTCGTCGAGCGCATTCCGCTCACTGCGCCCGAAGGAGAGCCGCTGCGTCTCGAGTTCCAGAGCTTCGCCGACGCGCTGCGCGGCAAGGCGCCGGTGACGGTCTCGGGCCGCGACGGTCGCGACGCGCTCGCCTGCGCGCTGCGGATCGTTGGGGCGATCGAGCGATCGACGCCGAGCCTCGTGGCGGGGATGGTCCTGCCCCGTGCGTGAGGTCCTGGTGATCGCCGGCGAGGCCTCCGGCGATCTGCACGGGGCGGGGCTGGTGCGCGCCCTGCGCGCAATGCGGCCCGACCTCACGTTCGCCGGCATCGGCGGGCGCCACATGCGTGAAGCGGGTGTCACGCTGATCGAAGACGCCGAACGCATGGCGGTGATGGGCGTCGTGGAAGTCCTGCGGACCATCCCGCACCACTATCGCGTGCTGCGCCGTCTCGACGCTCGACTCGCGAGCGGCAAGGTGGGCCTGGTCATTCCCATCGATTATCCGGGCTTCAACATGAAGGTGGCGGCGGCGGCGCGGCAGCATGACGTGCCGGTGCTGTACTACATCACGCCGCAGGTGTGGGCGTGGGGCGCTGGTCGGCTGCCGCGCCTCGCTCAGCTCATCACGCGCGCGGCCACGATCCTGCCGTTCGAGGCTCCGCTGCTTTTGGCGCACGGGATCGATGCCACGTTCGTCGGTCACCCGCTGCTCGATCGCGCCGGTGATCTCCCGTCGCGGGAAGCCGCGCGTGCGCAGCTGGGCATCCCACCCCATGCACCGCTGCTCGCGCTGTTCCCGGGCAGTCGGCAGCAGGAGATCGCGCGACATCTCGGCGCGTTCGTCGAGACCGCGCGCCTGATGGAGGCGCGGCAGCCAGGATTGCGCGTGGTGGTCTCCGTCGCCGCGACGGTGGCGCTGGACGCGTCGCGTTGCCCGTATCCGCTGGTGCCTAACGCGTCGTTCAGCGTGCTGCGCGCCGCCGACGCGGCGCTCTGCAAGAGCGGAACGACGACGCTCGAGGCTGCGGTCGCCGGGTGTCCGCTGATCGTGGCCTACCGGACCAGCGGGTGGACCTACGCCATCGCCCGGCGTGCCGTGAAGATTCCGAGGATTGGCCTGGTGAACGTGGTGGCGGATCGTGAGGTCGCGCCGGAGTTCGTGCAGGACGCCATGCAGCCGGCGCGCATGGCGGCCGTGCTCGAACCGCTGCTGAACCACGGCTCGGAGGAACGGGCCGCGATGCTTGCCGGACTTGCCGAAGTACGCGCTCGGCTCGGGGAGCCCGGCGCTGCGGCGCGCACGGCGGAGATGGCGTCAGGAATGGTCCGATGAGCGACGAGCGGTACGCATCGCGAGCGCGTCGCGTCAGGACGGCCCTGGCTGCCCTGATCGGACAGGCGCTGGTGCGCGTGCTCGGCGCGACCTGGCGCGTGCGCCTCGTCGGCCCGGACCACCTGCGGGCGGCCGAAGGCCACGGGCCCGGCGTGGCGATCGCGATCTGGCATGGAGAGTTGCTGCCCCTGGTGTGGGCGCACCGACGGCGCGGCATCGCCGCCATCATCTCCACGCACGCCGACGGGGAGGTGATCGCGCGCATCGTCGAGGCATTGGGCTTCCAGCCGATTCGCGGGTCATCGAGCCGCGGAGGCATGCGCGCGCTGCTGGAGGCGTCGCGCACGCTGCGCGCGGGGCAGTCGGTCGCGTTCACCACCGACGGACCGCGAGGGCCGCGACGCGTCAGCGCCCCGGGGATCGGCGTGGCCGCCGCCCGTGCCAACGCCCCGGTCGTGGCCATCGGGTGCCGGGTGAGTCGCGCCTGGCGGCTCCGCTCATGGGATCGTTTCGTCATTCCCAAGCCATTCGCGCGCGTCGACGTCAGGTACGCTCCCGCCGTCCGTGCGGCGGGGCCCGACCCTGCGCATGGTGAAGCGATCGTGCCGGCGATCGATGCCGCCCTGTTCGCCGTCTGCGAGCCCGATGCCGCCTAACGCGGCGGTTGAGGCTGTGTGGGGTGACCACGCGACCGGTCGCATCCTCCGCACGCTGCTCGCGCCCGCGGAATGGGCATTTCGCGCGGCCGTGGCGGCGCGCAACGTCGCGTATGATCGCGGTGTCGCGCCGACGCATGCTTCGGAGCTCCCTGCCGTCTCCATCGGTAACGTCACGGTCGGGGGCACGGGCAAGACGCCGGTGGCGGCCTGGGTGGCGGCGCACCTTCGGGCGAGCGGCGCGTCGCCAGCGGTCGTGCTTCGCGGCTACGGCGGCGACGAGGCCGACGTACACGCGGTGCTCAATCCCGCAATTCCGGTGATCGTGAACCCGGATCGCGTGGCGGCTACGCGGGACGCGCGCTCACGAGGCTGTGATGTCGCCGTGCTCGACGATGCCTTCCAGCATCGCCGCGCGCACCGCGACCTGGACGTGGTGCTGGTGAGTGCGGACGTGCCATGGCCAACACATTGCCTCCCGGCAGGTCCGCTGCGTGAACCGTGGTCAGCGATGCGTCGCGCGGATCTGGTGGTCGTCACGCGCAAGGCGGCGCCGGTCGAGGTCGCACGCGATCGCGCCGAGCGCGCCCGACGCGCGGGCGCGACCACGATCGTGCAGGCGTCGCTCGCGCTGGGGCCGCTCCGATCCGTGACCGCTGGTGACGCGGCACCAATCGACCTCGTCTCGATGGGAGACCGGCGCCTCCTCGCCATCGCCGGTGTCGCGAACCCGGGCGCCTTCTTTGATCAGTTGCACGCGGCAGGGGCACGTGTCGTTGGTGCGCCATTTCCTGACCATCACACCTTCAGCGATGCGGACGTCAAGGATCTGATTCGCCGGGCCGGCCATGCGGACCTCGTCGTTTGTACGCTCAAGGACGCGGTCAAGCTGCGCCAGCACTGGCCTCGATCTGGCCCGACCCTGTGGTATGTTTCCCAGCGGCTCGAACTGGCCGACGGGGAGGAGGTGATGGCGGGGGCGCTCCGCCGAGTCCTCGCTGCCCGTTCGATGCGCTGAATCCCGTCAACCGCCGGCTCGCCGGCTCGAACAGTCTTCCCATGCCTACCGATCTGCGACTCCCGACGAACGCCATCGTCAAACCGGACAAGGATCGCTTTCTCAACGAGGAGAATCCGTTCGAGGCGATGATGTCCCGCTTCGACCGGGCGGCCGAGCTGCTCGACCTGGAGCCCGGTCTGTACAAGGTGCTTCGCAAGCCGGAGAAGCAGGTGATCGTCGCCTGTCCGACGATGATGGATAACGGCGAGATCGAGGTGTTCACCGGCATTCGCGTGCTGTACAACACGTCGCGCGGGCCGGCCAAGGGTGGCATCCGCTTCGACATGCAGGTGTCGCTCGACGAGGTGACGGCCCTCGCGGCCTGGATGACCTGGAAGTGCGCCGTGGTCAACGTCCCGTTTGGCGGTGCGAAGGGCGGCGTGATCTGCGACCCGCTCAAGATGTCGGTGGGTGAACTGGAACGCCTCACGCGGCGCTATACCGCGGGCATCATCAACACGCTCGGGCCGGATTCCGACGTACCGGCCCCGGACGTGAACACCAACGAGCGCGTGATGGCGTGGCTGATGGACACGTACTCGATGCACGTGGGCCATACGGTGACGGCGGTGACGACGGGCAAGCCGGTCGAGATGGGCGGATCGCTCGGGCGCCGCGAAGCCACGGGACGTGGGTGCATGATCGTGACGAAGGAGGCGCTTGCGCAGCAGGGCATGAACGTGAAGGGGACGACGGTGGCCGTGCAGGGCTTTGGCAACGTGGGCAGCGTCTCGGCGTCCCTGCTGGCGCGTGAAGGGTGCAAGATCGTCGCCATCTCGGACCGCACGGGTGGCTACCACAACGCCGCCGGGATCGACGTCGACGACGCGATCGCGTGGGTCAAACAGCATAAGTCGCTCGAGGGGTACAGCAAGGGCGACGCCATCTCCAACGAAGAACTGCTGCAACTCGACGTGGACGTGCTGCTGCCGGCCGCACTCGAAAACGTCATCACCACGAAGAATGCGTCGAAGATCCGCGCCAAGATCATCTGCGAGGGTGCCAACGGCCCCACCTCCGCGGCTGCCGACGCCATTCTCGACGAGAAGGGCGTGTTCGTCATCCCCGACATCCTGGCCAATGCGGGTGGCGTCACCGTGTCGTACTTCGAGTGGGTGCAGGATCGTGGCGGCTACTTCTGGGACGAGGAAACGGTCAACGATCGGCTGCGGAACATCATGGTGAAGGGGTTCCGAGACGTGCTGGGACTCGCCAAGCAGCACAAGGTGAACATGCGCACGGCCTGTTACATGCTCTCCATCAGTCGCGTGGCCACGGTGCACCGCCTGCGCGGTATCTACGCCTGAGCGTTCAGGTGGCCGGCGACGGCCCGGTCCGGGAGCGGGCGACGGAGCCACACGGCGCCGTCGCCCGATTCGCTTGAGGTGAAGTTCCGCATCGTCGCCGTTGGCAAGCCGCGCGATCGCGCTCTCGCGGCCGCGATCACGGAGTACGAGACCCGGGCGGGGCGATACTGGCCGCTGGAGGCCGTCGAGGTGCGCGACGAGAACGGCCGCGACAGCGCGCTCGTCCGGGCCAGGGAGGGCACGCGCCTGCTGGAGCAGGTCGGTGGCGCTCGCCTCGTGATCTGTGATGAACACGGCGAAGGGTACGATTCGGCGGCGTTCGCGGCATGGTTGCAGGCCGCTCGCGAAGCCGCCCGGGACGTGGCGTTCGTCATCGGCGGCGCCTTCGGCCTGGACGACAGTGTTCGACGGGTGGCAGAGCGCCGGCTGGCGCTTGCCCCGTGGACGCTTCCTCACGAGCTTGCCCGGGTCGTCCTGGCGGAGCAGCTCTACCGCGCGGGCACCATTGTTAGGCGCGAACCATACCACAAGGCATGAACCTGCCGTCGTTCCCGTCCGGCCGCTTCGACGCGAGGTGTCGATGACGGCTCAGTTGCCCCGCGTGATCGCGGAGTCCCTCGGCGGCTCCCCGCTGGTTCGGGCCGGCATCGCCGGCCGCCTCACTGAGTGGTACCCGCGACGACCCTGCTCGCCTGACGAGTGGCGGGATCGCGCCACGGCGGTACGGGGCAGCGCGGCAGGCACCGGTTGGCTGGACGCCATGGCGCCGGCCTTTGGGGCCACCGGGGCGGCGCATGAACGACTCGTGCGTGTCGCGCAGGGTGGCGGCGTGGTGGTCACCACCGGACAGCAGCCCGGGTTGTTCGGCGGGCCGCTCTACACGCTGAGCAAGGCCCTCTCGGCGCTGGAACTCGCTGATGCCATCGAGCGCGCGACGGGGATCCCGGCGGCACCGGTATTCTGGGCCGCGACCGACGATGCCGATTTCGCGGAGGCCACGTTCACCTGGCTCCGACAGGACGGCGGTGCCGTTCGGGTCGCCCACGCGCAGTCGGCCAGCGAAGGCATTCCCATGGCCGAAGTGCCGCTCGAGGGCATCGATGGCGCCATGCGCGAGTTGCTGCGGGCCTCGGGTTCGGCGGCCGATGCGAGCGTGATCGCAGCCGTGCGCAAGGCGTACAGGCACGGGACGACCATCGGTGGCGCGTACCTCGAACTGATGCGGCACGTGCTCGAGCCGCTGGGAATGGGCGTGATCGACGCCTCGCATCCGTCGCTGCTGGCGCGGGAGCGGCCGGTGCTCGAGGCGGCGCTGCGCGAGGCCGCGCAGGTCGAGCGTGCCCTCGTCGAGCGCGAGCGCGCGCTGCGGGCGCACGGGTACGAACCGCAAGTCGCCACGGTGGACGGACTCTCCCTGGTCTTCAGCAGGGACGGACAGGGGCGCAAGGCACGCGTGCCGGTCGCGCAGGGAGCCGCCATGGCCGATGGTTCCCCCACCCCACTTGGCCCTAACGTCCTGTTGCGCCCGGTGGTCGAGCGCGCGGTGCTGCCGACCGTGGCATACGTGGCCGGACCGGGAGAACTCGCCTATTTCGCGCAGGTCAGCGCCGTGGCGGCCGCCCTCGACGTGGCTCTGCCGCTGGGCGTGCCCCGTTGGTCAGGGACTGTGCTGGAGCCCCAGATCGAAGCGACGCTCCGCGCTCGCGAGATTGGCTGGCGCGAACTGGAGACCGAGCACGCGGTGGAGCGAAGGCTCGCCGTGTCGTCGTTGCCGATCGACCTCATGCACGCGCTCGACGACCTGCGACGGACCGCGCAGGAGCGCGCCGAAGTGTTCAAGGGCCGGCTGGAGGCTGCGGGCTCACCGATCGACCCGCGCATTGTCGACGGCACGACGCGTGGGATGACGTGGCGCGTGGATCGCCTGGAGCGGCGCCTGGTTGCGGCGGCCAAGAAGCGCGAACATCGCGCGCTGCACGAGATTGCGACGGCACGCGGAGCCCTCTTTCCCGCGGGCAAACGCCAGGAGCGGGTGCTCAACTTCGTCCCCCTGCTGGCCACGTGGGGCAGCGCGCTGCTCGACGCCATGCGGGCGTCGGCGCGGAGGCACGCCGAGGCGCTCGTGAGCGGCGCCGACCTGCCGAGCGATTCGTGACCGAACCGGCGGAACCGGCGAGGAGCGGCGTCCGGGGATCCGTCGCCGTCGCGGCCGGGATCTTCGCCAGTCGCATTTTCGGCCTCGTCCGACAGCGCGCGTTTGCCCACTACATGGGCGCGGGAGAAGTCGCTGACGCCTTCAACCAGGCGATGCGGATTCCCAACCTCCTGCAGAATCTCTTTGGGGAAGGCGCGTTGTCGGCGTCGTTCATTCCCGTCTATGCCCGGCTCAACGTCGCCGGCGACGACGAGGGCCGACAGCGCGTCGCGGGCGCGGTGCTCGGCATCCTCGCACTGGGCGTCGCCACGATGAGCCTGCTGGGCGTGCTGGCTGCGTCGGTGCTCGTCGACGTCATCGCGCCGGGCTTCGAGGGCAGCAAGCGCGACCTGACGGTGCAGGTCGTGCGTGTGTTGTTTCCGGGGGCGGGGCTCCTCGTGGTTTCTGCGTGGTGCCTCGGCGTCCTCAATTCGCACGGTCGGTTCCTGCTGTCCTACGCGTCGCCGGTCATCTGGAACCTGGCGATGATCGCGACGCTGCTCGTCTGGGGTGAACGCGAAACGCTGCCGCGCCTGGCCGTGCTGCTCGCCTGGGGAAGCGTGGCCGGCAGCCTGCTTCAGGTGCTGGTGCAGTGGCCCGTGGTGCATCGTGTGTTGGGGGCGTGGTATCTCTCCCTCGGACGCGGGCTGGCCGATGTCCGGACCGTCCTGCGGAACTTCACACCCGCCTTCATCGGTCGTGGCGTCACGCAGATTTCGGCGTTCGTCGATGCCTGGGTCGCGTCGTATCTCATCGACGGATCGGCGACGATGCTCGCCAATGCGCAGGTTGTGTACATGTTGCCGGTGAGCCTGTTCGGCATGTCGATCGCGGCTGCACAGCTACCGGCCATGTCGGGGGAGGCTGGTGGCAGCGAGGCGCACCAGCGGCTCCGCGGACGGCTCACCTCCGGCCTGACGCGCGTGGCCTTCTTCGTCGTGCCCAGCGCGATCGCGTTCGTGGCCATCGGGGACGTGGTCGGAGGCGTCATCTTTCGCACGGGACGGTTTGGGGGCGCAGAAACCCGATGGCTCTGGGGCACGCTCGCCGCGTCCTCCATGGGACTCGTGGCGGCGACCATGGCGCGCCTGTACGCGACCGCGCTCTTCGCGCTCCAGGACACGCGGACGCCACAACGTTGCGCCATCGTGCGCGTCATGGTGGGCGGTGCGCTGGGCGTGACCGGGGCGTTCTGGGTGGGACGCGTTCTTGGGCTGGACCTGCGTTGGAACGTGGTCCTGCTTGCCCTGGGGTCGGGACTTGCGGCCTGGGTCGAGTTCGCGCTGCTGCGGCGCGCCGTCTTCACCCGTATTGGCCACGCCGGCGTGCGCCAGGGGACATGGTGGCGAATCGGGCTCGCCGGTGGCCTCGCCGCGGTCGCGGCGCTGGGCCTCCGCCTGGCGCTGGGGTCCGAGTCGATGCCCAGGATGCTGGCGGTTCTTGTGGCGTTCGGCTTGACCTACTTCACGCTCACGCTCGTGCTCGGGGTTCCGGAGGCAAAGGGCGTGCTCGCGATGGTGCGGCGTCGCCGGTGACCGTGTTGGGTCGGGGCGGCGAAGGCGAACCGCTAGATTGCCCTGATGCTCGACGTTCCGGAGGCCGTCGCCGGCAAGCTCCCGCATCTGCCGGATTCTCCCGGGGTCTACCTCTGGAAGGATCGCGAGGGACGCGTGCTGTATGTCGGCAAGGCCAAGCGTCTGCGGTCGCGCGTGCGGAGTTACTTCGGATCCGATCACGAAGCCAGCGTGAAGACGCGGGCGATGGTCCGGCTCATCGCCGAACTGGACACCATCGTGGTGCCGACCGAGGCGCACGCGCTGATCCTCGAGGCGAACCTCATCAAGGAGCACCGCCCCCGCTTCAACATCTCGCTGCGAGACGACAAGTCGTACCCATATGTGAAGGTGACCGTCAGCGAGCCGTTCCCACGGGTCATCGTCACGCGCCGACTGGAGAACGACGGATCCCGGTACTTCGGGCCTTACACCGACGTCGGGCAGATGCGCCGGGCGCTCAACGTGGTAAAGCGCACGTTCACCGTCCGGTCGTGTCACTACGGCCTGCCTGACGACGCCCCGGATCGGCCCTGTCTCGACTATCACATCGGCCGGTGTCGCGCGCCGTGCGTGGGACTGCAGGAGCAGACCGACTACCGGCGGATGATCGACGAGGTGCTGCTGTTCCTCGACGGGCGGACGGATGAAGTCGTCGGGCACGTTCGCCAGCAGATGCTCGATGCGTCGGCGCAGCTCAACTTTGAACGGGCCGGCGAACTGCGCGACGCACTCCGCCACCTCGAGCGCATGGAGGAGCCGACGGTGGTGCAGGTGGAGGGCGGTGACCGCGACGTCGTGGGGTATGCCCGCGACGGCGACGATGCGTGCGTCGTCGTGCTGCGCATCCGCGCGGGCAGACTCCTCGCCAGGGACCAGCGGTTCCTGGAGAACATCGAGGGAGAAGGGGACGGTGCGGTCCTCGCGGCCTACCTCAACGGGACCTATCGCGCGTCGAACGCACGCGCGCACGAGTTGTTCGTGCCGTTCGACTTCGAGGACCGCGAAGCACTCGCCGAATCGCTCGGTGCGACCAGGGTGATCGTTCCGCAGCGCGGGCCCAAGCGCGAACTCGTGGACCTGGCGGAGCAGAACGCCCGGCACCTGCTCGAGGAGTTCAAGCTGGCGGCACTCGAGGCAGAGGAACGCGCGTCGAGCCCGGTCTATGAACTGCAGCGGGATCTCGGACTGCAGACGCTGCCGCGATCCCTCGTGTGCTTCGACATCTCCACCGCGCAGGGCACCGACACGGTGGGGTCGTGCGTGTGGTTCGAAAATGGTCGTCCGCGCCGGTCCGAGTATCGCAAGTTCAGGGTGAAGACCGTCGAGGGCACCGACGACTTCGCGTCAATGCGCGAAGTGGTGGGCCGCTACTTTCGCCGCCGCCTGGGGGAGGGAAGGGCCATGCCGGACCTCGTGGTGATCGACGGGGGCAAGGGCCAGCTCAACGCGGCGGCGGGCGTGCTGACCGAGCTTGGCCTGGGCGCCCTGGCGCTCATTTCGCTGGCCAAACGCGAAGAGGAAGTGTTTGTGCTCGGGCGGAGTGAGTCGGTCCGGCTCTCGCGACGCTCCCCGGCGCTACGCACGCTGCAGCAGGCGCGCGACGAGGCCCACCGGTTCGCGGTCACGTTCAATCGCGCGCGCCGCTCGATGCGCACCCTCACGTCGGAGCTGCTGCAGATCCCGGGGATCGGACCGTCCCGGCGTCGCTCGCTGCTGCACCGGTTCGGCTCCCTGCAGGGCGTCAGGGACGCCAGCGTGGACGACATTGCGGCACTGCCGGGCTTCTCCAGGCTCTCCGCCAGGCGCGTCCTCGCGGCCCTCGGCGTCGCCCTCGACGCGCCAGCCAGGGACGCCGCCCGAGACGGTGGTTCGGGCACCGCCGATGCCGCGGCGATGGACGAACCCGCGAGCCTCCCATCCACCACGCCATTACCGGCCGCGGAGCCTAACGACGGCGGTTGTTGAACGCGTGACCGTGCGGTATTGTCCCGCCGTCGCGGCCCTTCACCCATCCACTCCCGATATGGCCTCCTGGTCCCTCGTCTGCTCCGGATGCAGCGCGCGTGAAACGCAGCACGCGCCGGTCGGGCTGTGTCCCAGCTGCCAACAGCCGTTCCTCGCCGAATATGAAGGGCCACCGCCGAGTCGTGAGGACCTGCTGCCGCGGATGGACATGTGGCGGTATGCGCCGGCTCTGCCGCTCCTCGCCAACGAGGAGCCGGTGTCGTTAGGCGAGGGCGCCACGCCCCTCATCGAGGCGCCTGCGCTGGCACGTCGGATCGGCCTTCGACGCCTCTGGATCAAGGACGAGGCGGTGAACCCCACGGCCTCGTTCAAGGCACGTGGGCTCGCCGCCGCCGTCACCCGGGCGAGACACCGGGGCGTGCCGGGCCTCGTCGTGCCAACCGCCGGCAACGCGGGCGCCGCACTGGCGGCCTACGGCGCCGCGGCCGGAGTTCCGGTGCGTGTCTATGCTCCGGCCACCACGCCACGGCCGATCCTCGACATCATTCGCGCCGTCGGTGCCGAGCTGATCACTATCGATGGCCACATCGGCGACGCTGGCCGCCTGAGCGTGGCCTTCGCCGCCGAGTCCGGGTTCTTCAACGTCGCGACGCTGCGGGAGCCGTTCCGCGCCGAAGGCAACCGCACCCTGGGCCTCGAACTCGCTGAACAACTCGGGTGGCGTTTGCCCGACGCCGTCGTGTACCCGACCGGCGGGGGAGAGGGCGTCATCGGCATCTGGAAGGCGTTTCTCGAGATGCAGCGATGGGGATGGCTCCCCGCCCCGACCGCGCTGCCGCGCGTCATCGTCACACAGTCCACCGGCTGTGCCCCGTTGGTACGCGCGTTCAACGACGGCGCCGATCGGGCGACGCCGTGGGAAAACCCGATCACCCACGCCGCCGGGCTCCGTGTGCCCGGGCCGCTCGGTGACCGCCTCGTCCTTCGGGCGATCCGCGAGAGTGGCGGTATCGCCGCCGCGGCCTCCGAAGACGACATCCGCGCCAGCACGCGACTCCTCGCGACGTCAACCGGGATCGATGCGGCGCCCGAGGGAGGCTGCGCGCTTGCCGTCACGGCGGGCCTTGTCCGCGCCGGGAAGTTGTCTCCTGATGCCGAGGTCGTGATCTACAATACCGGGAGCGGGGCGTCGTATCGGCAGTAGCGTCCCTGCGGGTTCGTCGGCGCAGGCGAGCGCTATCTTGCACCACGGTGGAACCTCTCATTTCGGCGCCTGTGCAGGCCATTCTCGATCCCTTCAGTGGCATCTCGGGCGACATGACCCTCGGCGCCCTGGTCGACGTGGGGCTCTCCTCGGGGTGGCTCGAGTCGCTGCCGGCGCGCCTTGGCCTTGGTGGCGTGGGCGTTCGGATCGCAAAGGTCTCCCGTGGCGGGATCGCCGCCACGAAAGTCGACTTCGACATCCCCGAACAACCGCACGGTCGCCACATCGACGAAATCCTGAAGCTCGTGGAAGCCGCGAGACTGCCGGCCGGTGTGGCGTCACGCGCTGGCGCGGCGTTCCGGGCAATTGCGGAGATCGAAGGTGAAGCGCACGGCGTCCCCGCGGATCGCGTCCACCTGCACGAGGTGGGAGCGGTCGACGCGATCCTTGACGTGGTCGGCGGAATCTGGGGCTTCGAGCAGCTGGGCGTGACGCGCGTCACATGTGGGACCATCTCGCTCGGCGACGGCTTCGTGCGGGCCGCCCACGGCGTTCTCCCGGTCCCGGCTCCGGCGACCATGCGCCTCCTCGAGGGGCAGCGCGTGCGACCTGGGCCCGAGGGGACCGGCGAACTCGTGACGCCCACCGGCGCGGCGCTGGTGCGCGTGCTGGCGGAGGGACCGCCGCCCGTCGCCTTCGTCCCGCGACGCGCGGGGTTTGGCGCCGGGACGCGCGACCTTCTTGGACGCCCCAACGTGCTTCGCATCATTCTGGCAGACACGGACCGCGGGTCCGCCACGCAGGAGCACCTTGTGGTGCTCGCCTGCGACCTCGACGACATGACCGCGGAGGGACTCTCGGGCGCGGCGCAGGAACTCTTGAACGCCGGGGCGCTGGACGCCGTGCTCATCGCCACGCACATGAAGAAGGGCCGCCCGGGCACCCGGCTGGAAGTCCTTTGCGCGCCGGGTGATGTTTCTCTGCTGGAATCGCTGGTATTTCGGCACACCACCACGCTGGGCGTCCGACGATGGCCGGTGGAACGGACGAGTCTGCGGCGGGAGGTACGGGAGGTGGTGGTGGGCAGCCACACCGTGCGCGTGAAGATCGCGACGCTGCCTAACGGTGAGCGGCGCTGTAAGGCGGAATTCGATGACGTGCTCGCGGTTGCTCGCGCGACGGGTCGGACAGCGTCCGACGTGGCGCGCGCGGCGCTCGCCGCAGCGGAACGGTAGATCCTCGCACGTGTAGTACGCACCCTGCGCGCGAGCCTCGCGCGCTCACCCGACGGAGATTCAGCACCATGAGTTACAAGCGACGTTCAGCGGCCCTCGGCTTCGTGCTGGCGGTGGCGCCCGCCGCGCTGTATGCCCAGGCGCCGCAGTGCAGCATCGACCTTGGCAAGCCGGGCCAGGTGAAGGACGCCAACAACGCGATGGCCAAGGCCGCCCTCTTCCAGGGAAAGCCAGACCAGGTCATCGCCGCCGCCAAGGAAGCGTTCGGCAAGCTCGCGAAGGACGAAGCCAAGGTGATCCAGCAGAACCCGACGGGGCGCGCCATGGTGATGGGCAATGCCTTCGCCGAACTGGCCGGTACTCCGGATGGCCTCGCGCCCATGCAGAAGGCAGCGCTCGGATTGGGTGAAGGCACGATCGACGTCGTGGCGGCGGCCGACTCGATGTTCGACATCGTCGACGCAGCCGGACCAGGCTGCAAGGACCAGACGGAGGAAGCTCGTCGCAAGGTCTATGCGACGCTCATCAACAATGCGGTCAACGCCTACAACGGCCAGAACGTCGATTCCGCCCTCGCGCTCGCAACGCGCGGCCTCAGCATCTACGACGGCTACAAGCTCGCGTACATCGCCTACAACATTCAGGGCAACGCGCGACAGGCCAAGGACGACATCAACGGCGCGGCTGAGTCGTTCACGAAGATGACGGCGCTCATGAAGGGCGACACCGCCCTCGTCGACGAGCGCAAGCAGACGATGACCAACCTGGCCAACCTCATGCTCGGGCACGCCGAGACGCTGACCGATGAGGGCGCGAAAAAGGCCAAGCTCGACCAGACGATTGCGCTGCTGCAGGGCTACCTGCAGGAGTTCCCGGGCGACGCCAAGGCCGAAGCCGCGTTGGCGCGCGCGCAGACGATGAACGGGGACGCCAGCGCGGCCGACCGATTCTTTGGCGCAATGGCCGCCAGCCCGGACAAGTATTCGGAGAGCCAGCTCTTCGAAGGCGCCGTCAACGCGGCGCGAGCAGAGAAGGCGAAGGAAGCCACGATGCTCTTCGAGGCCGGACTCAAGAAGAACCCCTACAGTCGCGATGGCCTCTTCAACATCGCGCTCACGCTCCAGAAGCTCGAGCGTTACCCAGACGCCGACGCATACCTGCGCCGGCTCGTGGCCATCGACCCCGAGAACCCGGAGGCCTATCAGGTCTTCGCGCTGAACTACCAGTCGCAGGCGCGGACGCAAAAGGTGGTGATCGATTCGCTGCGCAAGGCGGCGCTCGACGCGGCCAACGACCGGAAGACCACCACGGCGCAGAAGAACGCGATTGCCGCCCGGATCAAGGCCGACCTCGATCCGCGTGAGGCGGAGTACAAGGTGCAGAACGACTCGCTGCTCAAGTACTTCAACCGCTACCAGAACGCCAAGGCAAAGGTCGCGTTCAACCTCTGGAGCCACGACGGCGACAAGCACGTGCTGGCCGGAACCGTCGAGAACCTGGGTGAAGCCCAGGCCGACTACGCCGTGAAGTTCGAGTTCCTCGACGCCACCGGAAAGGTCGTCGCGGCCAAGGAAGCACCGGTGGCCGCGGTCGCAGCAAAGGGCACCAAGGCCTTCCGCGTCGAAGTGGAGGGGGCAGGGGTCGTCGCCTTCAGGTACGCACCGTTTTCGGGCAGCTGATCGACGCCTAACGGCACCACACGGGCGGAGCGGCTACGGCCACTCCGCCCGTTTTTCTTGCGAGGACACCTGCCATTCCGGGTGCGGTGAGTGGACTGAAGTGCAAGTCTGACATTGATATCCGCCAGCGGGCCTGCTAGAATCCTTGAGGTCCAACGTCCCCCTCGCGCGTCGCGTGGTGAGGTTTCAATTCGCGACGGGCCCCGCGCGGGAAGGCCCCCAGGAGCAGCATGGTTCGTGTCGCCAGGGTTCTCCCCGGTAGCATTGCCGAGGCAGTCGAGATCGTCCCGGGGACCGAGATCAGGTCCGTCAACGGGCGCGCGATCGACGACTTTCTGGACTGGGAGTTCCTTACCGCGGACGACGAGCTCGAAATCGAGGTCGTGCTCCCTGGCGGCGAGCCCGTGGTCTTCGAGATCGAGCGGCCGGACGGCGAAGCGATCGGCGTCGAGCTGGAGCCACCGTCGGTGCGGCGGTGCGCCAACCGCTGCGAGTTCTGCTTCATCGAGGGACTGCCCAAGGGCCTCCGCAAGCCGCTCTACATCCGCGACGATGATTACCGCCTGTCATTCGCCTACGGCAACTTCGCGACGCTGAGCAACCTCAAGGAGCGCGACTTCGCGCGCATCCTCGAGTACCGCCTGTCGCCGTTGTATGTGTCGGTGCATGCGACACCCTGGGAGGCGCGGAAGACGCTGCTCAACAACCCGCGCGTCCCGAACATCGTCGAACAGCTGTCCCGCCTGGTGGCGGGCGGCATCCAGTTCCACGGCCAGATGGTCGTCGTGCCTGGGCTCAACGATGGCGAAGTCCTTGAGCAGTCGCTGCGTGACCTGTGGGCGTTCGAGGACGCGTGTCTGTCGGTGGCGATCGTCCCGGTCGGCCTGACGCAGTTCTCGCACCTGTACACCGGCAAGTCGATGGACGAGCTGCGCGCACGCGAGCTGCTCGAGGTCACGCAGCGCTGGGCGGCGCGCGCACACGACGAACGAGGACACCACTGGGTGTACGGCGCCGACGAACTGTACCTGCTGGCCGGCGCCGAGCTCCCGGAAGCGGAGCACTACGGAGAATTTCCACAGATCGAAAACGGCGTCGGCGCCGTGACTTCACTGCGCGGACGGGTGCGAAATGGCCTGCCGCACCTCCCGCGGCTGGATGGGCGGCGCATCGGCGTGGTGACCGGCCTTGCCATGCGCAACCTCATGCCCAAGTTGCTCGAACAGCTCCAGGGGGTAACGGGCGCACGGTTCGAAATGATTCCGGTCGAGAATTCGCTCTTTGGCCCCACGACCACCACGGCGGGGCTGCTGGTGGGCGCTGACATCAGACGAGCGCTCGACGGTCGGACCGATCTCGATCTCGCGCTGATCCCGGCGGAAACGATCAACGACGATGGGATCTTCCTCGATGATGCCTCGTTCGAGACTGTGCGCACGCAGGTGCCCATTCCCGTGTTCCCATCCTACGATTTCATCGATGTGCTGCAGGACGAGGGGATCGTCGCCGGCACCGGGAGCCTGATCGCGTGAGTCTTCCAGTCGTGGCGCTCGTGGGCCGGCCGAACGTTGGCAAGAGCGCCCTGTTCAATCGCATCGTCGGTCACCAGGCGGCGATCGTGAGTGATGAAGCCGGGACCACCCGCGATCGACACTTCACTCGTGCCGAGTGGGCGGGTTCGGCGTTCTGGCTCGTCGACACAGGCGGGATCACCGACGATGCGCGGGGCGCCATGGACGTCGAGATTCGCCGGCAGGTCGAGCAGGCGATCGAGGAGGCGGACTTCCTGCTGTTCGTCGTCGATGCAAAGGCAGGCCTGCACCCGATCGACCACCGCATCGCCACCATGCTCCGCGAGGCGGGGAAGCCGTTTCTGATCGCGGCCAACAAGGCGGACGACCCGCGCAGCACGGACTACTACGAGTTCTTCGCGCTCGGCGCCGGCGACCCGATCCCGGTCTCGGCGATGAGCGGCAAGCAGTCCGGCGACCTGCTCGACGCGCTGGTGGCCCGCATCCCCGCGCTGCCACCGGAAAGCGAAGAGAGCCTGCGGATCGCCGTGATCGGACGCCCGAACGTCGGCAAGTCGAGTTTCGTGAATCGTTTGCTGGGCGAAGATCGGCTCGTCGTGAGTGCCGAGGCGGGCACGACACGCGACGCGATCGATACCGCCATGAAGTATCACGGCCGGGAACTGATCTTCGTGGATACCGCGGGACTCCGCCGGCAGTCGCGCGTGGACGAAGGGATCGAGTTCTATTCGGCACTGCGCTCTCGCAAGGCGATCGAGCGCGCCGAGATCTGTTGCCTGTTGATCGACGGGTCGGACGGCTTGCAAGGCCAGGATCTCAAGATCGCCAACCTGGCATGGGAAGCAGGTCGAGGGCTCATCGTCGTCGTCAACAAGTGGGACCTGGTGGAGAAGGACGACAAGACCGCAGCGAAGTTCGAGAAGGAGGCCCGCGAGAAGGCGCCGTTCCTCAACTTCATTCCCTTCATCTACACGTCCGCAAAGACCGGCCAGCGCGTCACCAGGGTGCTGGATGTGCTGCTGGAAGTCGAGGCGGAGCGCAGCAAGCGCATCACCACCTCGCAGGTGAACAAGCGGCTCGAGGAACTGCTGGCGCGCCGTCAGCCGCCCCAGGCTGCGGGCCGCGAGATCCGGTTGATGTATGCCACGCAGGTCGAGACGGCGCCGCCGACGATCGCGGTCTTCAGCAACCACCCGGACCTCGTGCAGGAGCACTACATCCGCTACCTGCACAACGGCTTCAGGGAATCGTGGGGCTTCACGGGCAACCCCCTGCGCGTCGTGATGCGACGGAAGGCGGCGTGAACGCATTTTCCGGTATGGGCGTCGCGGGGCTCGGGGCAGCATACCTGCTCGGGTCCACACCGTTCGCCTGGCTTGCGGGACGCGTGATGCGTGGGATCGACCTCCGCCAGCATGGCTCCGGCAACCTCGGCGCGACGAACGTGTTTCGCACGCTCGGCGCACCCGCGGCGGTTATCGTCCTGCTGCTCGATGCCGCCAAGGGCGCCGTGCCCACGCTGTTCTTTGCCCCGATCTTCGTGCCGGGCGGGAGTTCCTGGTGGCCGGCGGCGATGGGAGTTGCCGCGATCCTCGGGCACGTGAAGCCTTACCTCGGGATGTTCAGGGGTGGTGGCAAGGGTGTCGCGACGGCATCCGGCGTGTTCGCCGCGCTGGCTCCCGGAGCCTACGGCGTGGCCTTGACCGTGTTCCTGCTCACGGTGGCAGTGACCCGCTTCGTGTCGTTAGGGTCGATGATCGGCGCGGTCGCGCTCGCGGCGGCGGCAGCCGTGCTGTACGGGCCCTCCTCGCACCAGGCGCTGCTGAGTGTCATCATCGCGGCCATGGTCGCATGGACACATCGGGCGAACATCGGACGGCTGCGGCGCGGCGAGGAGTCGCGCCTCGGCGGCAAACCGGTGCAATCCTGATGCGGTGCGCCGTGGTGGGTGGCGGCGCCTGGGGTACCGCGCTGGCCCATGTATTTGGGCAGCGCGGGCACGAGGTCACGCTCTGGGCGCGCGAGGCAGACGTCGTGGAGCACGTGAATGCCATCCACGCCAACCCGCGCTTCCTTCCCGGCGCGCGACTGTGCGATGCGGTGAAGGCGAACGGCGATCTCGGAGCAGCGGTCGCTACGGCAGAGTGCGTGGTGTTCGCCGCGCCGTCACACGTTCTGCGCCCCGTGGCGCGCGCCGCCTCAGCGGCGATCTCCACACGTGCCACCCTCGTGGTCGCCACGAAGGGCATTGAACGAGGCTCGCTGGGGCTGATGACCGACGTGGTCGAGCAGGAAGTGCCGAACCGCCCGGTCGTGGCGCTTTCGGGTCCGAGCTTTGCGCTCGAGGTGGCCGAGGGCCAGCCGACAGCGATCGTGGCGGCGTCGAGGAGTGACGAGGCGAGCCAACTGGTGCAGCAGGCAATTGGTACCGGCACCGTGCGCGTCTACACGAACGATGACGTCACCGGCGTGGAACTCGGCGGTGCGCTCAAGAACGTAATGGCCGTGGCGACAGGCATTGCCGAGGGCGTTGGACTCGGCCTCAACTCGCGGGCGGCCCTGATCACACGCGGTCTGGCCGAGATGACCCGACTCGGCGTCGCACTTGGCGCGCGCGCCGACACCTTCGCCGGCCTCGCGGGGATGGGCGATCTCGTGCTCACGTGCACGGGCGCCCTGAGTCGCAACCGCGCGGTCGGGATCGAGGTGGGGCGAGGTCGTCAGCTGGCCGAGGTGCTGGCGGGAAAGGAGAGCGTGGCCGAGGGCGTGGTCACGGCGGAGAGCACGCTCGCGCTGGCCGAGCGCCACGCGGTGGAGATGCCGATTGCCCACGCCGTGGCACGCGTGCTGTTCGAGGGATGTCCTCCGCGTGATGCGATTGCCGAGCTGATGGGCCGCGAACTGCGACCGGAGCGTGACTGATGCGGAGCGATCCCGTTCAGGAGTTCTTCTCGATCGGCGAGGTGTGCGAACTCACGGACCTCAAGCCGCACGTCCTGCGCTACTGGGAAAGCCAGTTTCGATTCCTGAGCCCCGCAAAGAATCGCTCGGGCAATCGCGTGTACCAGCGACGCGAGGTGGAGCTCATCCAGCTCGTCAAGCACCTGCTGTACACCGAGAAGTACACGATCGACGGTGCACGCCAGAAGATCGACGAGTTCCGCAAGGGAGGCACGCTGAAAGTCGCCGCGCGCGATGCGCTGGCCACGGAGACGCTGGTCGAACTGGAGTCAGCACTCGAGTCGCTCATCCAGGTCGTCGAGGGCGTGGTGCCGGTGCCCGCGACGCCCGACGGACCGCCCCCGCCACCGTAGCGACCCCGGCCGGGCTCGGTTAGCGTTAGGTCCATGCGGCTCCTCTGCTCCAACGACGACGGCATCCTCGCCCATGGCCTGGACTGTCTCGTACGCGCCGCCGAGCAGATCGGCGAGGTGACCGTGGTAGCGCCCGATCGCGAGCAGAGCGCAACCAGCCACTCGCTGACCCTCCATCACCCGCTGCGACCCGTCAGGCGGGGCGAGCGCCGGTTTCAGGTGGATGGAACGCCGACCGACTGCGTGATGATCGCGATCGAGGTGCTCATGGACGCGCGCCCCGACTTCGTGCTGAGCGGCATCAACCACGGCCAGAACATGGGCGAGGACGTCCTCTATTCCGGGACCGTCGCCGCCGCCATGGAGGGCCTCGCGTTAGGCGTGCCGTCGATCGCCATTTCGTTCGCCGGCGGCGATCTGCGCGCCGATATCGGCAAGCTGGACGAGCAGGTGGAGGTGCTCGCGCCGCTGCTGCGCCACCTGACGTCGCTCTCCGCGTTTCCGGAGCAGACCCTCCTCAACGTCAATCTCCCGCCGCGCCCGGCGTCGGAGGTAAAGGGGATCAAGCTCACGCGGCTGGGGCGTCGCGTGTACTCCAACTCGATCATGCCAATGCGCGACCCGTACGGCCGCGAGATCTACTGGATCGGTGGGGGCGAGTTCTCCTGGTCGGGCGCCCCGGATTCCGACTTCCAGGCCGTCAGTGATGGCTACATCTCCGTCACGCCGCTGCACCTCGACCTGACGCATCGCGACATCCTCGAATGCTCGGAGCGCTGGTGGCGAACCCCGTAGGTCCAGACTACCGCGCGCCGCGCCGCCGACTGGTCGAGGTGCTGCAGGCCGCCGGCATCAGCGACCTCGCCGTGCTGCGCGCCATCGAGCAGACGCCGCGCCACCTGTTCGTTCCGACCGGCATGCAGGCGCAGGCCTACGAAGACAAGCCGATCTACATCGGAAACGGCCAGACCATCTCGCAGCCGTCGATCCATGCCAACTACCTGCAGCTACTGCGACTCACCGGGCGGGAGCGCGTGCTCGAGATCGGGACCGGCTCGGGATACCAGACCGTCCTCCTGGCCAGCCTGTGCGAACAGGTCTTCTCCATCGAGCGCGTGGCCCCGCTGCTGGAGCGCGCGCGCGCGATGTTTCGCGAGCTTGGACTCCGCAACATCTCGACGCTCCTGGGTGACGGGACGGTGGGCTGGCGCGACTACGCCCCCTACGACGCCATTCTCGTCTCGGCGGGCGGACCCACCATCCCCAACCCGCTCCTCGAACAGCTCGGCGAGGGTGGCCGCCTGCTCATTCCGGTGGGCGACCGCGATGAGCAGGTGCTGGTCATGGTCACGCGACGTGGCTCACAGTTCGAACGCCGTGACATCGGGGCCGTCAGGTTCGTCCCCCTGAAGGGGACCCACGGCTGGTAGACGTGGTGCCGATGGGACCCTCCGACCCACAGGAGTGGTCCTCCCATGGCACTGTTCAGCGGTTCAGGTAACAAACCCTCGCTGGGGCCTCGTCCATTCTCCGGCCGGCAGCACTCGGCGCACGCTCCCGTTCTCCGGCCCATCGGGGCCCCGCGCCGCGCGACTGCCGCGCCGTTCCCGATCATAGCGGAGGACGTCGCGGAGACACCGTCCCCAGCGACGCCTCGCGCCCAGACAACCGCGCCCCCGCGTCTGACGCCCGCGGACCTGCAGGACGCCGTGGCTCCCCTCGCGCACGGCGCGCCACCGATTGATCAGGCGTCGCCGGCGACCCAGCAGCCCTCGATCCTTCGCGTCGGCGATCTCCGAGGTGAGTCCCCGGCCCAGACCGCTGACGCCGAGCCGCGCACCAGCGACTTCGCGTGGCCGTCCGCGCCGGCTGACGAGCCGGAGCGCTCGCTGCCCCAGATCGCCGCGGCGGACGTCGATGTGTTCGCCTCGATCGACAACGAGCCGCCGATCGTCGAAGCCATCGAGATTGTGCCGTTCACGAGCGAACCCGAGGCGTGGGTGCAGGACGAGGAAGGCGCAAGGCCGCGCGCGGCGGAGGCAGACGACGCAAGCGAAGCCTCGTCGGCGTCCGCATCGGACGTCGCGTACGACGCAGGTGCCTGGGTCCCGGCAGAGCGCCTGGACGAGTCCGAGACGCCGGCTCCCTCAGCCGAGCACGAGGCCAGCGAGCACGCAGTTCCGGCGACGGTGGACCTCAGCGATGGGCCGGATGCTCTGATGCCGCCGGTCGGTCATGCGGCCAGCGAGCCCGCGGTGTCGGTAGTGCTGGACCTCAGCGATGGACCTGACGCTCTGATGCCGCCGGCCGAGCATGTGGCCGGAGAACCCGTGGTGTCAGACTTGCTGGACCGCAGTGATGGGGCGGAAGTGTCGATGCCGCCATCCGAGGGCGAAGCCAGTGAGACTGACGTGTCGGCGACCTCGGACCTGAGCAGCGGGCCGGAAGCGCTGACGGCGCCGGCCGACCGCGTTGCCCGCGAGCTCGATGCAGCCTGGAGCGACATGAATGAACACGAGCCCGTCCTTGAGGAGCGCGCACCCGAGGTGTCGGCGGCAGCGGGAGCGACGGACGGCGGGTTCGCGATCGAATGGAGTGGGCCGAGTGACGAAGTTGCTGCGAGTGAGCCGTCGTCGGGCTCCAACGACGCGGACCACGCCGACTGGTCCGCGGAGGCGCCTGACGAGTCGTGGTGGCCCGCGCCCCCCGACGCCAACGCTCCGGCGCGCGCGGCGAATATCCCTTCGTACCCCGAAGGGGTCCCGCGCTCGGCAGCAATGGATGGGCTGGCCGGGCTCGAGGCGCTGGTGCAGGAGACCCAGGGGGCGGAGCGCGCCGTGATGGTGCTGGAGGCAGTAGCGCGCATGATCCGGTCGCGCGAGATTGTCGTCTCCGTTGGTGCCGGGGCGACCGCCGAAGCGGTTCTTGCGTCGATCCTGGCATCGTTGCTCTCGCACCCATCGTAGCGACGCCAGGCGGCACGTGCAGATTGTCCACCTCGAAATTGCCGGCCACGTCCAAGGGGTCGGCTTTCGACATTTTGTCAGGCAGCACGCCTCGCGTCTTGGGATCGCGGGGTGGGTGCGCAACCTGTCGAGCGGCAACCTGGAGTGCACGGCAGCCGGTTCGCCGGTGGCCATCGAGGAGTTCGTGGGGATCCTCCGGCAGGGACCGCCCGAGGCGGTGGTGAAGCAGGTCATCACGCTCACGCCGCCCCACAATCCGGAGCTGCCGATGCCGTTTACCATCCTGAAGTAGTCGGATGAGCCAGAGCCTCACCGCCACGCTGGGCGCGCGCATCCGGACCGTGCCGGACTTCCCGCGCCCGGGGATCCAGTTCAAGGACATTACGCCGCTGCTGGCGGATCCCGAGTCATTCGCGACCGCGTGCGCCGCGATGGCTGAGGTCTGGAGCGGAGCAGGCGTTACGCACGTCGCCGCCGTGGAGAGTCGCGGTTTCCTGCTCGGCGGGCCCATCGCCCTCGCGCTCGGCGCTGGGCTGATCCCCGTTCGCAAGCCTGGCAAGCTGCCCGCCCAGCGGACACGTGAGGACTATGCTCTTGAGTACGGCACCGATGCGCTGGAGGTCCATAGTGACGCGCTGCGTGCCGGTGATCGCGTGCTCATCGTGGACGACGTACTGGCGACGGGCGGGACGGCAGCGGCCACGTGTCGGTTGGTCGAACGACTCGGCGCAACGGTCCTCGGGTGCGGGTTCCTGATCGAACTCGCATTCCTCAATGGGCGTTCGCAGCTGCCGACGCGCATCGAGCGCGTACTGGCGTACTAGCAAATCCCGCGTGGTGACGTGGCCGCGACGTCGCGCTGACGGGTTCTGCCAGGCGTCCCGTTAGATTGACGTGGATCGCCCCTGTAGCTCAGATGGATAGAGCAGCGGTTTCCTAAACCGTTGGTCGCAGGTTCGACTCCTGTCAGGGGCACTGGAGCGTGGAAACGCGACACGGGCGGTCTCCCTCAGGGAGACCGCCCGTGTCGCACTTCGCCATGGCGCGTCAGGCGCTGCGCTTGGCGTAGATGTCCTTCTCGAGCTTGAGGCGAAGCTTCTTGGCCTCGGCCAGCGCCTCGGCGCGCTTGCGTCCCTTGGCGGGCACGTAGAAGCGCTTCTGCTTGCCGGGCTCCGGATTGATCGACACGATGAACGCCTGATGGCGCTTGTCCCACTGCACGCCCGTGACCCCGAACTTGTTTCGACGCGAGCGCACCACGACGCGGCCCGTGGCCGGCTTGCCGAGAGCCTTCTCCGTCTTGTCCCGCCACACCACCGCATCCGCAAACGCCTTCTTCCTGCCACCGTGTTTGTTGTCCGAGAACCACTTTCGATGGGTCTTGCCCTCGAACGTGACCTGGACCAACCAGCCGTGGTTGTGCTTCTCCGGCTGGTCGATGCGTGAGATGCCTTTGCGTCTGATCATGGGAGTGGGTTGAGGGTGAGGGGCGCCCAAAGGATAGTGCGCGCGCACGAGTTCACCAAGGTCGGACTTCCAACAAACGACGCGCATCGCCATCTTTGTACGCTCCGGTGGCAGCCTTGCTCGCCCCATAACGAGTCCCTGAGCCCGCGCGAGTGGCGTGTCGCTCGCTCCCTGTAGGTATTTCCATGACGAGTCCCACGCAGACCGGTGGCCTTGACCTCGATGACGCGGGTGCCACGGCCCTCGAATGGGCAAAGACCCACAGCCGCCAGCTGGGGATCGGGGTGATCGTGGTGGCGGCTTTGGCCGGGGTCTTGTGGGTGGTCCGTTCCCAGCAGGAAGGGAATGAGCTGACGGCGTCACGGCAGTTGGTGGCGGCGCAGCGCAGCGTTGGGGCAGGCAACCTTCCGCTGGCAGCAGCTGACCTCCGAAAGCTCGTCGACCGCTACGGCTCCACGCGCGCCGGTCGCGAGGCACAGGTGCTCCTGGCGCAGGTCGAACTGCAGCAGGGCAAGACCGCGGACGCGCTCAAGGTGCTCGACGAAATGGGCTCCGGTGGCGCGCAGGCAGGATCGATGCACGCGCTTCGAGCGGCGGCGCTGGAGCAGACCGGCAAGCCTGCCGAGGCTGCCGCGGAGTACCTCAAGGCTTCGGCCGCGACGTCGCTGTCCGGCGAGGCAGAGAGCCTCAGGGCCGACGCCGCGAGGGCGTACCTGGCCGCCGGCAAGAAGGACGAGGCCCTCAGGATCTGGAAGGACATGGCGGCGAACCCCGCATCCGTCCTGTACAGCGAGGCGCTCCTGCGAGTCGGTGAGCTGAGCGCGCAGGTCCAGAAGTAGGCACGTCGATCACACCGCGGGCCCTCCGGTTGGTGGGCCTTTTGCGTGTCAGGTTGAGCGACCGGGTCGAGCCCAGCTTGTCACGCCTCGTGACGTCCGCGCTTACCGCAAGCGCGAGCCTGGGGTTGCAGCGTGGCGATTTCGTGCGGCATCGCCCCAGCGGGCAAAGGCAGCCCTCGGCCGAGATCGGCACGGTGGGTAGGGCCGGGGAGCTGGGACGCCAGGCGCCGTCGACCAAGAGCCCTGGCGAACGACGGATAATATGTGTTATGTAAAGTACGAGTCGACACTCGTGTGGAAACCCACACAGGCATCCGACTTAGCGCCCTTCGACCGCGTCCCCCACCGCCTGAGCGAACACGTCGAGCAGGAGCCGGACGTGTTCTGGCTTGGTGGTCATCGGCGGGCGCAGTTTGATCACGTTCGCGGCCGGACCGTCGGTCCCGAGCAGTACGCCCAGTTCCCGGCAGCGATCCACCACGGCCGCCGCCAGGTCCGTTGCGGGCGCCTTGGAGCGCGGGTCTGTCACGAGCTCGGCGCCCAGGAATAGTCCCCGGCCTCGCACGTCTCCGATCAGCGGGTAGCGGCCCGCCAGCGCCCTCAGGCCAGCCTCGATCTCCTCGCCCCGAGCCTTGGCATTCTCCGGCAGGCGCTCGTCGCGCAGAACGCCAAGGACGGCCAATGCCGCGGCGCAGGACACGGGGTTGCCGCCGAACGTGTTGAAGTACTCGGGCCCGCTCGCAAAGCTGGCAGCAACCTCAGGCGTGGTCACTACCGCGCCCATGGGGTGCCCGTTCGCGATGGGTTTGCCCATGGTGACGATGTCGGGCACGAGCCCGTGCTCTTCGAATGCCCACATCGCGGTCCCGACGCGCCCAAACCCCACCTGGACCTCATCGAGTACGCAAAGCCCACCGGCACGCCGAAGCGCGGCAAAGGCTTGCTGAAAAAAGCCGCCGGGAACCACGATCTGACCCGCGCAGCTCGGGATCGTCTCCGCAAACAGCGCCCCGGGTAAGACGCCGCCCTCGATCACCCGCTCGACCGCCCGCGCGTAGCACACGCCGATATCGGCCACCGGCCAGTCCGCCGGGGCCCGGTAAGGATCGGGCACCGGCACCTCGTGAACGTGCGACGGTCGCCCTCCCCCTCCGCGCTGCTTGTATTTGTACGGCGACATCTCGACCAGCGACGTCGTGGAACCGTGATAGGCCTGATCCAGGACCAGCACGTCGCGGCGGCCCGTGTGCGCACGAACCATCCGCAGCGCCAGTTCGTTGGCCTCGCTTCCCGAACACGTCAGGAAGCAGACGGAAAGCGGCGCCGGGAGGCTCCTGGTGAGCGCTTCCGCGTACTCAAGGATGCGCTCGTGGAGGTACCGCGTGTTGGTGTTCAGCTGCGCGGCCTGCTCCGCGATGGCCGCGGTCACACGCGGGTGCGCATGACCGACGTGCGCGACGTTGTTGTAGCAGTCGAGGTAGTGGCGGCCGCGGCTGTCGACGAGCCACACGTCGTGGCCGCGGACGATGTGCAGCGGCCGTCGGTACGACAGCGAGAGATTCCGACCGAGGATCCGTTCGCGCCGGGCCAGAAGCGCGCGGTCACCGGGAGGGCCCAGCGTGAGCGCCTCCGGTGGGACTCCCGCAAGCAGCGTTGGATCCGGATACAGCGACCGCCACACCTCGCCAAGTTCCGGCTCCCCGACCCCGACGATCGACTCCGGATCGGTTTCCCCTGAGCAACAGAGCTGCAGATGGAGGTGCGGCACCCAGCCACCGTTCTCGTGGCTGGCGCCAAGGCGCGCGATCATGGCACCGGTCGGGATGCTGTCGCCCGGCCGCCAATGGGCAATCGACGACGGTGCCAGATGCCCCCAGAGCGTTCGAAAGGCGACCCCGGTCTCCGTGCGGTGCTCGACCAGCAGCACGCCGCCATAGTCCTGCGGGCGTTGGCAATCCGCCGTTGCGAGCACCACACCGTCGATCGGCGCGTACAGGGCCGCTCCGGCGTCGACAAACACGTCCAGGCCGAGATGGACCGAGCGTCGAGCGCCATCGAGCAGTCGCGAGGCGAACGCGTCGGCGGCGTACGTCGCGCGATGTTCCCCCCAGGCGCCGATGCCAACGTCAAACGCACCCGTGGTCGCGGCCTGCGCATAGGCGGCATCCGCGCCCGCAAGGTCGCCGCGCACGGTCGCGGACACGACGGGGTCGGTCGGGTCGCCCCAGTCCAGGCGCTGCAGCCGATGCCGGGCCAATGGTGCGCCAAGGATCGGCGCGAACGTCTGGGCCTTGGCCGCAATCCATCGTTGGATTTCCTGACCACCCGATGCCGGCTCGAGCCCGCACGCGTGGCGAAGCATCGCGCGCGCATGATGCTCGTTGACGCCGTCGAGGAACGCGAGCAGCTCCCAGGCCGGCGCCTCGGACACGTACCAGTAGGTGTTCCCCTCCCCGGATTGCGCGCGTCGGGCGGCAGCGAGGCACAGGCTGGTGACGAGTCGGGCCCGAATGAGGTCGAGCAGGAGGTCGGCTTCGGCTGGCTCCACGGCAAGTTGTGCGCAGAACCCGACCACCACGTCCTGTGCGGCGGCGAGCGGCGATCGCGCGCCGAGCATGGCATAGGTCGCGGCGATGGCCAGTTCCCCGATCTGCGCCGAGAACACGGCGTCGCCAACATCAATGATGCCAGCGATGCGCGATGGGTCATCCGGAGCGACCAGGACGTTCCAGTCGTTGAGGTCGCCGTGGATCACCCCGTGCCTGAGTTCCGGCAGCCGGGGCGCCACGCGTCGCTCGAAGGTGTCGAGCAACTTTGCGAGACGCGCGCGCCTCGTCGCGTCTGTGACATGAACCAGCCGCGACCGGTTATCGAGCGTTCTGGCAAGGTCCCACGCGAAGGCGCGGTGCGCGCCGGCGTGTCCGAAGCTCCGCAGCGCGCGTGACAGCCGACCGGCGGCATCGCCAACCTGCCGCAGTTGCGCCCCTGACCTGGACGCCTCGGCCAGCGGGACGCCGTCGAGCCACGACACGAGCCGCAGCCGATACGCGGCGTCACGCACGGCGATCGACACGATCGGGTCACCGTTGAGGGCCGGCGCGACCCTCGGCATGGCGAGCGAGGGATCGACGCGAGCCACATGGGCGAGCAGCGCGGCCTGCATGGCGAACGCCGCGTCTTCGTCCGGGTGCGCCACCTTGGCCACCCAGCTTCGTCCATTCGGCTCGACGACGCGGAAGTTCTGGTCCCGTTCGCTCGGGAGCGGCGTCAGGGCCCCGCGCACGCCGTAGTGGCGATCCAGCATGGTGGCGACCATCGCCGCATCGAGCGCGGGCACCACGGGAGCCTCGATCGAACGCACGTCAGCCCGGAACGAGGTCCCTGAGCAACCCGGTGTAGACGATCCGACCCTCGCCGCGAAGGACAGGCACGCGTCCGGGCGTCGCGCTGGCAAACACGTCGCAGCCGCTCACCGTGCGCAGGGCGATACCACCTTCGGCGGCGTGCCAGGCGTTGAGGAGCGCCACCGTAGCCACGGTTCCCGTCCCGCAGGCCAGCGTCTCCTCTTCGACGCCCCGCTCGTAGGTCCGCATCCGCCAGCGATCGGCGGCCTCGCGCGAAACAAAGTTCGCATTCGCACCTGCCGCGAGTTGCGGCAGGTGCCGCAGGGCGCGCCCACGCTCCGCGACATTCACCCGCGTGACGTCGTCACACAGCACGACGAGGTGCGGCACGCCGACGCGAGCGTACCCGATCCGCTGTTCGCCGGGCGCGAGTGGCGTCTCGAAGGAAATGGCGAGCTCCGTCACGGGCACCATGTCGATCTCCGGCTCTCCGCCGGCAAAACGCGCCGTGACGGGACCGGACGGCGTCTCGAACGAGAAGTCGTGCACGCCGGCCATGCCGAGTTCACGCGCCAGGCTGGCGCTGCACAACGCCGCGTTGCCACACATCTCGGCGAGCGATCCGTCGCGGTTGTAGTACCGCATGCCGAACGCACGCGATGGATGCGTGTCGATCAGCACGATACCGTCGGCGCCGGCCCCCCGGCGCCGGTCGCATAGCGCGCTGATGACATCTGAGCGCACGAGATCTTCATGCGCTCCCGTGCGATTGTCGAAGAACAGGAAGTCGTTCCCGGAGCCCGTCATCTTCCAGAAGGGACGGCCGGCGATCTTCGGGGGGGCGGAGGTCGTCATTTCGCCTGGATCGCGGCGTCTGCGCTCCCCGCGGCGCGCGGACGGCTGAGGCGACCGGTGAGCCCCCACCACCTGAGGCGCCACACCATCCAGATCGCTTCACGCACGATCTTCTTCGACATCTTGCTCTCGCCCTCCGTGCGGTCCACAAAGACGATCGGGATCTCGACGATGCGGAAGCCGAGTTGCCAGGCGCGGAAGGACATCTCGATCTGGAACGCGTAGCCGTTCGAGCGCACGTCGTCGAGGTCGATGGCCTCGAGCACACGCCGACGAAAGCACTTGAACCCGCCGGTCGCATCAAAGAGCGACAGTCCGGTGACAAACCGCGCGTAGATGTTGGCCGCGTAACTCAGGATGAGTCGCCCCATCGGCCAGTTGACGACCGTGACCTTCCCGTCGCGATAACGGGACCCGAGTACCAGGTCCGCATCCCGGATGCTCTCGAGGAACTGCGGGAGGTGCGACGGATCGTGCGAGAAGTCGGCGTCCATCTCGAACACGTAGTCATAGCCGCGCTCGAGCGCCCACTTGAAGCCGGCGACATAGGCCGTCCCAAGGCCCAGCTTCCGGGCACGACTCAGCAGGTGCACCCGCGTGTCCACCGCGGCGCGTTCATCCACGAGCGCGCCCGTGCCATCGGGCGATCCGTCGTCGACGACCAGCACCTCGAGCCGCGGATCCTGCGCGAGGGTCGCGTCGATGAGTCGGATGATGTTGTCCCGTTCGTTGTACGTCGGGACGATGACGAGCCCCTTCTCAGCCACGCGACGCTCTCCTTCTGGTCGCGATCGTGCCAACGGCCCACGCGACGAGCGAGACGATCACCGCGATCCATGTCAGCATGCGTCCGGTCGCGTATGGGCCGTTCACGAACGTGAGCTCCACCTTGCGCGCACCTTCTGGCAGTGCCACACCGATGAGCGAGACATCGGCAATGCCCGTGGTCGCCGGCTTCCCGTCAACGGTGGCCTGCCAACCCGGATAGTAGTTCTCGGAGACCACGAGCGCTGAACCGGCCGGGGCCGCACGGTCGAGCTCGATGGTCGCCGACCCTGGAAGGTAGCGAGTGACCCGCGCCTGGATGCCAAGGGGCTCCGGGAGCGCCTCCAGCGACGTCCCGGTGACGTTGGCGGATGAGTCGAACAGCGCCGCCCGCCGCACGTCGAAGCGCGGATCGAGCACGGCGCGCGCGGCCGCCGCCTCGTTCGCGCGCACGATCACCGGCGTCACCCACGCATACGACGACGCGCCCGGCACCTCGTGGACAAACACGTCGTTGCCAGCGAGATCCTTCACCGGGCCAAGCACACGCTTCGCGCCTTCGATCGGCAAGTCGGCTTCGTCGCTCACGAAATAGCGCACGTTGGCCAGCCGCCAGAAGTTCGGATTGGCGCGATTCTGGTACGCGGGCGCCTCGCCGATCAGCAGATCGTACTTGCCGATGTGATTCCCGTGATACCCCATCACGACGGGGATCCGGTGGGCCATCAGGCCGGCAAAGCGCAGGTCGTCGAGGTAGATGTCGTTGTAGTTCCCGCGCTGCGGCGGCAGCGCGATCACCCGGAACGGGCCGGGTTGCTTCTGCAGGAAATCGATCAGGGGATCGGTCGCGAACAGCTCCGAGGCCGGGGGCGTGAACACGAAGTACTGGCGAACCACGGTCCAGAGGTCGGCACCAACGAGCACGACCAGGAGCGCGCCGGCCAGGTCTCGCGACAGCCGACGCGTGCCCGTGAGGAGCGCGGCGGCGCAGGCAAGCACCACGAACAGCATCATCCGCACGGCGCCAGCCTTGAGGGCGGGTTCGGCGGCGAGGATGCGCTCAGCGAGTTCGGGAACGGTGCGATTCAGGGCGCTGTTGGAGAGCATCCCCGACGCACCCGCGAGCCCGAGGCACATCAGGATGCCGCCCAGTCCAAGCACCACGCCCCGTCGAACGGAGCCGCGCAGCAGTCGCTCTGCGCCAAAGGCGGCCAGCGTCGCGAACGAGAACGCCACGATGTACAGCATGGTGCTCGGCGCACGAAAGAACTTCGTGCCGGGCACGAGCGCGTACACGAGACGATAAAAGGGCGTATTGCCGCCGAGTGCCCAGAGCAGCGACACGACGAGCGTCCCGGTGAGGAACCAGACCAGGCGTCGGTGCGCCGACGCACCCCAACCGCCAAATGCGCACGCGGCGAGAATGAGGACGGCGACGCCGACGTATTCAGAGTGGAGGTGGATCCCGTTGCGGCCCCAGTAGTCGAGCAGGATGCCGGAGAACTGCGGCAATGCGAAGTTCAGCATCTCCTCGGGCGGCAGCGAAAACGAGGTCGCGGCCTCGTACCCGCCCGCGATTCCCCCCGAGCGTGGCGACCAGGGCGTGTACCCGATCACCGGGTAGAACTGGATCGCGCCGATGAGCATGCCGACGGCGATGGCGCCGAAGGCGAAGCCGAGCCTCGTCAGGCCGGCGCGCGGCGTCGGGCGCTCGTCATCGACGTCGCTGGCCCAGCCACGCCACGTGAACAGGACGAAGGCCCCCGTCAGCAGGAGCATGTATTGCAGCAGCTGCGGGTGCGGCGACAGCACCGTCAGGCCGACGACAATGGCGAGCGGGCCCCAGGCCCAGTGCTTCCCGTCGCGCATCCCGCGCAGGACCAGCAGGAGGGCCAACGGCAGGAGCGTCGCGACGAAGATCTTGCCGTCGTGTCCTGGCGAGACCAGCCCGGCGATGTTGCCGGCCATCTGGTACGCCACCGCGCCCACGAGGGCCGGGAAGAACGAGAGGCGGCACGCCCGGAGAAAAGCGTAGGTGAAACAACCGGCGAGGAACAGGTGGATGACGAGGCCCCATGTCATCCCGGGTCCCGTACCAATCAGCAGGCGGAGCAGCGCCGTGGGGTAGAACGTGTCGCCGTGCATCGCGTCGACGAACGGCAGACCGCCCCACAGATAGGGGTTCCATTGCGGGATCGCCCCGTGGTCGAGCCAGTACTGCCGCGCGAAATCACGGAAGGCAAAGCCGGCCTTGAACTGATCCGACCACATCGGGAGCAGGAGCTTGCCTCCCAGGGCGGGCCATGAAAGGCTGAGCGCCGCGACCAGACATGTGAGCGTGGCCCACACGCCCGCCAACGGGGGCACGTGGGGCGCTGGCGCCGTGGTCGTTGCCTTGTCCTGCCTGCTGTCGGCCGATTTCGTCATGTGGGAGGGTCGAATCCGGACGCGCGGAGCCACGGCGAGCGCGAAGCGACGAAATGTAGCCGCCGCGCCGCGACCGGGTGAAGGCAAATGGGACGCTCGGGCTCCGCGACGGCGACCGTCGTGGCGGGAACCGGCCTAACGTTGGACGACGCGCCGGTACAGTTCGGCGTAGCGCCGCGCGGCCGATTCCGGGGCGAAGAGGGCGAGGGCCTGCATGCGGCCCCCCTTCCCCATCGCGGCACGCCGCGCGGGATCCGCGAGCAGGGCGTCGAGCGCGCTGCCCAGCGCCCGGACATCACCGGCCGGCACCAACACACCGGTCTCGCCGTCACGCACGGTGTCGGTGGTCCCTCCGGAGGCGTAGGCCACGACCGGTGTTTCGCAGAGTTGCGCCTCGACGGCCACGAGTCCCAGTCCTTCCCCGATGGACGGGACCACCAGCGCCGTCGCCGCACGATACAGCGCGGGCAACTCGGTCTGTGGCCGGGCGCCGAGCCAGCGGATCCTGGCGGCCACGCCTAACGACTCGGCGCGCGCGAGGAGGGCGGAGCGATCCGGGCCGTCCCCGACGACGTCCAGCGTCACGGAGGTCCGCAACGACGCCAGGGCCTCCACGAGGTCACCGATGCCCTTCTGCGCATTCAGCCGCCCGACAAACAGCAGCCGGTGCTCCTCGCGCTCACCCCCGGGGGAAAAGAGCGTCGTCGAAACGGGCATCGGCGCCACCAGCGGCTCGACCTCGGGCATCATGGCGCGCACCTCGTCCCCCAGCCATCGCGATACCGTGGTCACGGCAGCGGAGTGGCGCATGACGTGGCGAAAGAGCGGCTGGGCAAACGCCCTGGAACGCGCGAGACGGACATCCGTGCCATGCATGGTCGTCACCATCGGCACGTGCCCCATCGAGGCCACCCAACTCCCCACGAGGCCACCGGGGAACCACCAGTGGGCATGCACGAGATCCGGTGCAAACTCGCGGCGGATGCGCGTGGCCGCGGCGAACTCGGCGCCGAGGAACCCCACCAGGGCGAACCGCGCACTCCAGGACCGCTGGACCTCGGTCGCCATGTTGCCGGTGTACGCGAGGTTTTCGTAGCGGCGTGGCGCGTACCGGAAGCGATCGACGGGAATGCCGTCGAAGACATCGTGCGCCGGGACATCGTCACCCGACGGCGCCACGACCCGGACCTGCACGCCCTCGGCGCGCAGCGCCACGGCGAGGTGCCACAGGAAGGATCCCGCAGCGTCGCCCGGCACCCTGGGATAGGAGTGCGTGATGAAGAGGACGTTCACGCCCTATTCGCGGGGAGGTGCGTGCAGGTCGTCGGTCACGCGGCGCAGCTCGCGCACCTGCGCGCGCAAGCCGGCGACCTGTTCACCGAGCAGGCCGGCCACAAAGAAAATGGAACCGAGCACGAGGCTGGTCTGGATGATGGTCCAGACCGAACGGGTGCCCACCCCCGTCAACGCCAGGCGAGCCAGAGCCGCGACACCGGCCAGGACACCGAGCGCAAAGAGCGCGGCGCCCAGCATGCCAAAGAGCAGCAGCGGTTTCTGCGAGAATCGCAGCTCGAACCACACCGAAAGCATGTCCAGCACGCCCACCGGGATGCGACCGATGCCGAACTTGGACTTGCCGGCATTCCGCGGGTAGAGCGGAACAGGAATCTCCGTGACGGTAAAGCCCTGCGCGGCGGCCAGCACGATCATGTAGCGGTGCCAGTCCGGCCGGACCGGCAGCGTCTCCATGATCTCGCGGCGATACGCCTTGACGCTGTTCAGATCCTTCACCCGCACGTCGAACAATGTCCGCGAGAGCAGGTTGTAGATTCGCGAGACGAACGCCTTCTCGTACTTCCCTTCCTTGAAGCCCGTGACCATGTCGGCCTGTCCGGCGAGGATCGGCGCGACGAGCCGTGGAATGTCTTCCGGCTTGAACTGGAGGTCGGCCGGATAGAACACCATCACGGCGCCGCGCGCGTTCAGGAAGCCCGTACGCAGCGCGTCGGCAATGCCGCGTCGACTCCGATGGCGCACGGCGCGCAGGAACGGGTACCTGGCGCGCAGCTGCTCGAGCACGACCCACGAGTCGTCGACAGAACCATCGTCGACCACGATGACCTCATAGCGCACGCCATCGCGGCCCAGCACTTCCGCCGCCTGTGCCATGAAGATCGGGAGGTTCTCGGCTTCATCCTTGGCCGGGACCAGCACCGACACCTGCACGGGCGCCGGGGCGCCCGGTCGACGGGGCGGAGCGGACGCCAGCTCGCTCTCGTGCGTCAGCGGCGCCGGCGCATCGACCGTTGCGGCCCGGGCATCGACCGGTGCCACGCGTGAGCCGTGACCTTCCGTGCGCTCGCGCACTCAGACGCGCTTCCGCATGCGTGCCGACAGCACGCCAAGCTGGTCGCGGTACTTGGCCACGGTACGCCGGGCGATGTGCACGCCGCCGTCACGCAGGATGTTCACGATGGCCTGGTCGGTGAGCGGATTCCTTGGGTCTTCGCTGGACACCAGCTTCTCGATCTGGTCGCGAATGCCGCGCGCCGAGACGTCTTCGCCGCCGGTGGTCGACAGGCCCGACGAGAAGAAGAACTTGAGCGGCAGCACGCCGCGCGGCGTCTGCACGAACTTCTCGTTGGTCACGCGGCTCACGGTGCTCTCGTGCATACCGATCACGTCGGCCACCTCACGCAGGGTGAGGGGCTTGAGGGCGCGCACACCCTTCTCGAAGTAGTCCCGCTGCCGTTCGACGATGTAGTTCATGACCTTGAGCATCGTCTGCCGGCGCTGCTCGATGGCCTGGATCATCCAGTTCGCCGAGTTGAGCTTGGTCGAGATGAACTCCTTGTTCTCGCCGTCAAACTTCTTCTTGTCGCGGGCAATCTCCTGGTAGGCCCGGGACAGCTTGAGCCGCGGCAGGTTGGCGTCGTTGACGAAGACGTGGTACGCGCCATCGATCTTCTCGACGACGAGATCGGGCACGATGTAGCCGTCGTTGCCGGCCGAATAGCGCAGCCCGGGCTTTGGGTCGAGCTTGGCGATCTCGTCGGCCGCACGCTGGACGTCGGCTGGGCTGATCCCGAACCGCTTGGAGATCTCGCTCCACCGGTGGGCGATCAGTTCCTCGAAGGCGTCCCGAACGAGGCGGTACTGGAGCGAGTCTTCCTGTCGCGCATCGGCGAGTTGCAGCAGGAGGCATTCGCGCAGATCCCGCGCCCCGACCCCTGAGGGATCGAGCCGCTGGACCACTTCGAGCATGGCCTGCATCTCCTCCGCCGTGTAGAAGGGCAGCTCGCCCTCGAACCCTTCTTTTTCGGCGGCGCGCGCCACGACCTCGTTGATACTGCCCTGGATCTCCTCGAGCGCGCAGGTGAGGTACCCGTCTTCGTTGACGTTCCCGACGAACTCGTCGGCGAGGAGCAGTTCGCGCGGGGTGAGTTCGAGCAGCGAGATCTGGTCCTTGAGGTGGTCGCTCAGGTCACGGGTCTCGACGGAGACCGGTTCGAAGTACTCGCGCTCCTCGTGCTCCTCACGTGGCCCGTCCGACGCGAATCCGTCGAGGAGGATCTCCTCCCAGTCGACGGTCTCGTTCTTCTGCGACTCGAGTTCCGGGGTCGCCGACTCGGGTTCGGAGAGATCGACCGGACCTTCGTCGTTCTCCGTGGTCGTGTCCTCTTCCTCGCCTTCTTCTTCCTCGGGCTCGATCATCTCGAGGAAGGGGTTCACCAGCAGCTCCTGCTTGAGGTGCTGCTGGAGGTCGAGGAGGGGCATGTAGAGCAGGTCCATCGCCTGGTACAGGCGTGGATTGATCTTGAGCTCCTGCCGGAGTGAGGCACTCTGGCCGAGCCCTGCCCTCATCGGACGGCGTCCTCGGTGGCGAAGCGCTCGCGAAGCCGCGCCGTCAGCGTGGGCCCGAGGTAGATGCGCGACACTTCCTCGTCAAAGACGAGTTCGCGCACGGTCCCGGAGACCTTGACCTGGCCATCGAACATGATGTACGCGCGGTCCACGATATCGAGCGTCTGTTCCACGTTGTGATCGCTGATGAGCACCCCGATCCCCCGATGCCGAAGCCCGGCGACGATGGACTGGATATCGTGCACCGCGATCGGATCGACCCCGGCAAAGGGTTCGTCCAGCATCATGAACTTCGGCGACGACACCAGCGCTCGCGTGATCTCGAGCCGGCGCCGCTCTCCGCCGGACAGGGCGTATGCCCGGCTCTGACGAAGATGCTTGATCCGCAGTTCATCCAGCAGTCCCTCTAACCGAGCTCGACGCTCGTCCCGGGTGAGAGGCAACGTTTCGAGAATCGCCAGCAGGTTGTCCTCGACCGTCAGTTTCCGGAAGATCGACGGCTCCTGCGAAAGATAGCCGATGCCCAGCCGCGCTCGTCGATACATCGGCATGCGCGTGATATCGACACCGTCCATGTGGATGGTCCCTTCGAGCGGCGGGATCAGGCCGACGATCATGTAGAACGTGGTCGTCTTTCCCGCGCCGTTGGGGCCCAGGAGTCCAACGATCTCGCCCTGCTGCAATCGAAAGGCGACATCGTTCACCACGCGCCGACGACGATACACCTTCACCAGCCCTCGCGCCTCGATCACGGAGCCGGAGGGTGCCGGGATCGCGTCGCTCCCGCGCGGCGTCGGCGGGGCGAGGACGGCATGTTCACCCGTGCGACGAAGCGTCTCGGCGACGTCGCCTCGCTGGGGCGCAATGGCCGCCCAAACCGCCGGCGACAGACGCAGCGGCTGGCCCATGGTGCCCGGGGCGCCGTCGGCGGGGAACTCGACGAGGACGAGCGCGACGAGCCGGGGCACCACCGACTTCGCGAGGAACGCGCTCACCTCATCGAGGCTGAGCCTGGCAGCCTCCTGGTCGGCATCCTGACCACGTGAGCGCACCGAGGCGAGGTAGTCTTCGCGGAACCGGATCGCGACGTCATGGAGCGCGGCATACCCATCGGGATCGGCGGCGGTAATGATCGCGTGCAGGCCGAACGCGAGCGACCGATCACCACCGACGAGCTGTTCGATCCGGGCCCGGATCTCATCCGGGAGCTGACCAGCGTTCATTCGGGGTTGCCGGGGCTTGGGGGGCGCCGCGCCGCAGTCGGCGTGGCTGGAGGGCGCCTGGTGGTCGGCCGGCGCCGCCCTCGGGGATCGGGCGGGAGCGTGTCGACGGGCGCCGCTTCGAGGAACACGCCGGCCACCGAATCCACCACGGTTACCGTACTCACATCCTGGGCCTTGAAGTCGACGGTGATGCGTCGGCCCCGGACATAGTTGATGCCCGGCTTCTCCCGGTCGCCGTCGTTGGCCGGGATCTGATAGAACGAACTGGCATTTCCGTCGGCCACCAGGTCGATGATGCGCGGCTGCGCGGTGGTGTCTCGGACGACAGAGTCGAAGTGGGCGACGATCGCCGCGCCACGCAACCAGTCGCGTTCCTTCGTGGCGATCTTCGTCGAGTCCGGGTCGCTGTCCGCGTACGCGTCTCCGATCGCGTGCAGCTCACGAATGCGCTGACTCGGCATGTGCACGTCGAGCGAATCCGCGACGATCCGGCGATCGCGCGTCACTGCCACCGCGCGCCCAGGCCCAAAGGCGTACGCCCGCTGCAACTTGTTGTCGTTCACCCTGAGATCGAGCGTCTGAGCGGTAAGCGTCAGGTCCTTGTTCACGGCCTTCGCCGAGTCCACCGAGAGCACGCGGTCGACGCGGCGCGTACGCCCAAAGATGTCGATGACCTTGCCGGTGAGCGTAAACGGCTGCGAGCCCTTGCTCTCGACGATCGGTTCCTTGAGCAGTCGCGAGTACTGCCGGACGTTGTCGAGCACCGCCGAGTCGCTCCGTGCGGCGAGGTCGGCGCGGTCGAGCTCGACGCGACCGTGGGCGACGAACAGTGTTTCTCCCTCCCCGATGATGTTGTCGGCGACCAGGCGCACGGGTTCGCGTTGCCGGCGTCCGAGTGAATCGGTCTCGTACATTCGCAGCGTGGGGCGCGCCGTGGCGTGGATGCGGCTCGCCGGTCGCACGCCCCGAACCGCGCGCCAGTACTCGGCGCGTGGTCCGGTCATCGACGACGAATCGCGCATCGTGACCACCACGTTGCCCTCAGCGAGCAGGCGCTCGTCGGCCTGGAAGTACGTGAGACGATCCGCGTCGAGCGAGACGCGATCCTCGCGGTACTTCACGCGGCCGATAAGGTAGTACAGACGGTTCTGCTCGTAGCTCTCGGCGGAGTCGGAGGTGATGTGGATGTTCTGGCGTCGACAGACGCCGACGAACCCGCCGCCGATGTAGCTGGTGTACTTCTGCGAGATGGGGTCCTTCACCGACTGCAGGCGCGTCTCCGGGGTATTCTCGAAGTCCAGGGTACAGCGCTGGGCCGGTCGGTCCGGCGTGGCCGGGCGCGCCACCGAGTCGATGTGGGGCGGCAGGACCACGGGCACCATGGGCAGTGAGTCCTCCTTCGCGCGCGCTGCCGTGTCCGGCGCCGGAACGGGGAGTGTCGGGATGGCCGGCGCGGGCAGGTGGGCGGCGCCGCCCCGGCTGCAGGCCGCGGCGAACAACACGACGAATGCCGCGACCAGCCGCTGCCGTGTCATCGACGCGGAATGGTGACCTGGTGGCCCGTGGACTGCGCGCCCTTGAGGACGCGCACGGAGTTCAGGTCGGGATCGCTGATGAAGCCAATGCCGCGCGTGATGCGCCCGGTCTTCTCGGTGAGGACGAACGCGCTGTCGGAGGAGATTTCGTTGCGCGTCGGGTCGAAGCGCAGGTGCGGCGAGGTCAGCGTCCGCCCGTCGGTCGATTTCACCACGACGTCGCCCCGGGCCTCCATGCTGCCGATCCGCGTGTTGTACGTGCCCTGTTGCGACGTAAGGGTGGCGTTCTGGGCGCCCTGCGCCGTGAAGAACGTGGCGTTCACCTTTCGCAACTCGGTGCGTGTGTTCTCCTCGTAGGTGAGCGCGGTATCGGCGCGGACCTCAGCGCGCCGCAGGCCGGCATCGGTCACGAAGAAGTGCACGCCGAACATCACCTGATCGGCGGAGTCGGCCGCCGTGGCCGCGGGCGCGGCCTGGGGCACGCCGGCATCACGACAGGCGACCGGGCCGCAGAGGGCCATGGCGAGGAGGATGCCTCGGTGAGGTAGGGTCATGCCACTCCGGCTCGCATGAGGTCGTGCAAGTGGACGACTCCCACCACGAGCCCGTCCTGGTCGACGACCGGCATCGCCATGATGCCGGATTGCTCCATCCGGTACACCACGGCGGAGGCAAGTTCCTCGGCGTGCGCCACGCGCGGAGACCGTGTCATCACCTCGCCGATCGCCCCTCCGAACGGATCATCGACGGCCTGCATGTGCCGCGTGAGATCGCCCGCCGTGAAGACGCCGGCGACCCGCCGTCCGCCTTCCACCACGACAACGATGCCGCGTCGCCTGGCGAGCAGCACGACCGCCTCGCGGATCGGCGTGGCCGCGTCGGCCAGCGGCAGGTCGTGGCGCTCCATGACGGCATGCACGCGCATCAGGAGCTTGCGGCCCAGCGCACCCCCGGGGTGCAGGCGGGCAAAGTCCTCGCGACGGAACCCCTTCTGGTCGAGGATCACGACGGCGAGCGCGTCACCTAACGCGAGCGCGGCGGTGGTGCTGGTCGTCGGCGCCAGGTCGTGGGGACAGGCTTCTTCGCGCACCCACGCGTCCAGCGCCGCGTCGCACTCGAGACCGAGCGTCGAGTCGGTGTTGGAGGTGAGGGCGATGGTGCGGGTGCCGAACCGTTTGAGGTGTGCCAGGAGCGTGAGGATCTCCTCGCTCTCTCCGCTCTTGGACAGCAGGATCGCGACGTCGTCGCCGTCCACGATGCCGAGGTCGCCGTGCAGGGATTCGGTCGGGTGCAGGAAGGTCGTGGGCGTGCCGGTCGAGGTGAGCGTCGCGGCGATCTTGCGGGCGATGATGCCCGACTTGCCGACTCCGCTCACGATCACCCGGCCATGGGCTGCCGTGATCAGCTCGACCGCCCGAACGAAGGAGGGGCCGATCCTGCGCTCCACCTCGACGAGCGCCTCGGTCTCCATGGCGAGGACGCGGCGGCCCAGCGCGATGATGTCATCTGGCGTCACGCGGGCACCTCGCGCGCGCGACTCTCCACCCAGCCCCCGGCGAGCACATCCCACACGCCTCGGGCGCGCAGGAGTGCTTCGCAGAACTCGCGGACCGCGCCATCACCCCCGTTGCGCTGCAACACGAACCGCGCGGCCTCGAGCCCGTCGGCCGACGCGTTGGCCACCACGACCGGCAGACCCACGACGCGCATCGGGCCGACATCGGGGAGGTCGTCACCGACAAACGCCACATCGGCCAGGGCGATCCCATGCTCACCAGCGATGCGCTGCAGGGCCGGCAGCTTGCGCGCGTGGACATCCTGCACGACGGCGTCGACGCCCAGTTCGGCAGCACGCAGCGCCACGCTCTCGGACACGCGCCCGGTGATGATGGCGACCTTGATCCCCGCGCGCTGCAGCAACTTCATCCCGAGGCCATCCTGAATGTGATATCGCTTGAACTCGAGGCGCTGCCCCTGCACGTCGCCGAGGTAGACCCCTCCGTCAGTCAACACGCCGTCGACATCGAAGGCGACGAGCCTGATGCGCTGGGCAAGGTCGCGGCCCTCTGGCGTCGCGCCGATCGTGGCAAACAGGGCCGGTGACGTCACGCGCGCGCCGCCTGCCACACCGCCACCATGCGTCGGAGCAGCCCCTCGAGCTGATCGAGCGGGAGCATGTTGGCGCCATCGCTCGGCGCGCGCGCTGGGTCGGGATGGGTTTCGAGGAAGATGCCATCGACGCCCGCCGCGGCGGCGGCGAGCACCAGCGTCGGGATATGTTCGCGCAGGCCACCGCTCGCCCCCCCCTGTCCCCTTCCCGGCTGCTGCACCGAGTGCGTGCCGTCGAAGATCACGGGGTGGCCCGTGGACTCGCGAAGGCGGGCAAACGCGCGAACGTCGACGACGAGGTCGCCGTAGCCGAAGAAGGTGCCCCGCTCCGTCACGGCGATCGGTGAGGAACGCGGATCGTCGGCCCGGGTGTGCCCGGCGGCGCGCCGTGCGCCCTCCACCTTGTCGACTGCGCCAGACATCCCTTCGGGATGCATCCATTGCCCCTTCTTGACGTTCACCGCACGGCCCGTGGCGCCCGCGGCCTCCAGCAGGTCAGTCTGCCGACACAGAAAGGCGGGGATCTGCAGGTAGTCGACGACCTCCGCGGCCGCGGCGCACTGCTCCGGCAGGTGCACGTCGGTCAGGAGCGGCAAACCGGTGGCCGCACGAACGCGCGCGAGACTCGCCAGGCCCGCGTCCATCCCGGGTCCGCGAGCGGCGGCGGCATTCGATCGGTTGGCCTTGTCGAACGACGCCTTGAAGATGACGCCTCCGGGCAGCAGCGGGGCGAGGCGCGCCAGCGCTTCGCCTACCTGGAGGTTCAGGGCATCGTCCTCGACCACGCACGGGCCGGCGATGAGGAACAGCGAGCCCCGCGGGAATCCCGGCGCCATCCGTCAGTCCGCAGCGTCCACGAGCACGTGCTCACCCGTGTGCGCGCGCGCCTTGCGCTGCCTGACCGCCGCGCCGATGAATGAAGCGAACAGCGGGTGTGGCCGCGTCGGGCGAGACTGCAGCTCGGGGTGGAACTGGCATCCGATGAACCACGGGTGCGACGCGTGCTCCACGATCTCCACCAGCGACTCGTCGGGTGAGAGGCCACTGAGACGGAGGCCGTGTTCGGCGAACTGGTCGCGATAGGCGTTGGAGACTTCGTAGCGATGGCGATGTCGCTCGCTGACCTCGCCGACGCCGTAGATCTCGGCCACCTTCGAGCCCTTCTGCAGGCAGCAGGGATAGGCGCCGAGCCGCATGGTGCCTCCGAGCTCCGTCACGTGCTTTTGCTCCTCGAGCAGGGCGATCACCGGGTGCGCACACGCCGGCTCGAACTCGCTCGAATGCGATTCGGCAAGGCCCAGGACGTGGCGCGCGAACTCGATGATGGCCACCTGCATGCCCAGGCAAATGCCGAAGAATGGCAGGCGAGTCTCTCGCGCGGCGCGGATCGCCTCGACCATGCCTTCGACTCCGCGCACGCCAAAACCGCCGGGAACCAGCAGCCCGTGGAATCCGGACAGGATCTCCCGCGCCCGTTCGGGTGAGGTGAAGTCATCGCTCGACGTCCAGACCATTTCCACGCCGACGTCGTTGGCGATGCCGCCGTGGATCAGGGCCTCCTGCACGCTCTTGTAGCTGTCGATGTACTGCGTGTACTTGCCGACGACCGCGATGCGCACCTTGTCGCGCGGATGGACGACCCGGTTGACGATGACCTCCCACTGGCTGAGGTCGGGTTGACGGCCGGTGAGGTCGAGGCGCTGCATCACGCGCTCATCGAGCCCCTGCTCGTGGAACGCGAGCGGGATCTGGTAGATCGTGGGCACGTCGACGCTCTCGATGACGTTCCCGAACTCCACGTTGCAGAAGAGCGCGATCTTGCGCTTCACGTCTTCGGACAGCGGCTGCTCCGCGCGGCAGATGAGGACGTCGGGCTGGATACCGATCTCCATCAGCTCGCGCACCGAATGCTGCGTCGGCTTGGTCTTCACCTCGCCCGCAGCCGCGATGTAGGGCACGAGCGTCAGGTGAATGAACAGCGTGTTCTGCTTGCCGACCTCCTGCCGGAACTGACGGATCGCCTCGAGAAACGGCAGCGACTCGATATCGCCGACCGTGCCCCCGATCTCGACGATCACCACGTCGTTCCCGGGTGCCATGCGCTTGATGTGCGACTTGATCTCGTCGGTGATGTGCGGGATCACCTGCACCGTCGATCCCAGGTACTCCCCGCGCCGTTCCTTGGTGATCACGTTGAGGTAGATGCGCCCCGTCGTGACGTTGTTGAGCTGTGACAGCGACCGATCGATGAACCGCTCGTAGTGCCCGAGGTCGAGGTCGGTCTCGGCGCCGTCGTCGGTCACGAACACCTCACCGTGCTGGAACGGCGACATCGTGCCGGGATCGACGTTGAGGTAGGGGTCGAACTTCATGATCGACACCCGCTGGCCGCGCTCGACCAGCAACCGACCGAGCGACGCGGCGGCAATGCCCTTGCCGAGCGACGAAACCACGCCGCCGGTCACGAAGATGAAGCGCGTCACCTGGGTTGCGCTTTGAGCGTTCTGCATCAGGGCCGTCCAGCGTAGAGGTCTGTCCAGCGCGCGTTCGCGCGCTCGAGATCGTCTTCGGTATCAATGCCGCCGGCTGGCAGCGGATCCACCAGCGCGACGCCCATGGCCAGACCGCCGGCCAGCGCGCGCAACTGTTCGAGCCGTTCGACGCGCTCCAGCGGGTGCGGCGGGAGCGCGACCCACGCGAACAGCGCCTCCCGACGGCACGCATAGACGCCCACGTGCTGACGGATGAGCCGCTCCTGTTCCATGACGTCAACCGCGTCGCGACACCAGGGAATCGGCGCCCGCGAAAAATACAACGCACGCCCATCGGAGGCGCATACGACCTTCACGACGCCAGGGTCGCGAAGGACCGCCGGGGGCGCGAGCGTGGCCGCGGTGCCGAGCGGAAATCCCCGCTCCCGCACCATCTCCACAGCGCCGCGCAACGCGTCGGCCGTCACGAACGGCTCGTCGCCTTGCACGTTGAGAAGCACCTCGAAGTCGCGATACTCCGGGCGCCGAGCCACCTCGGCCATGCGGTCCGTCCCGGAGGGATGGTCCCCGCGCGTCAGGACCGCCGTACCCCCCGCCGAGCGAACCACGGCCTCGATGTCTGTGCTGTCGGTGGCCACCACGACCGCATCCGCCACACCGAGCGAGACGACTCGCCCGAGCACCCGGTTGATCAGGGGGACGCCAGCGATGAGCCGGAGCGGCTTGCGTGGGAGGCGCGTGGCCCCGAGCCTGGCTGGAATGACCGCCAGGACCTTCAAGGGCCTCCGTCCGCGTGCAGGTTCGTGAAAGGCACGCCCGTCAAGTTAGCCCCGATCTGCGGGGATTCAAAGAGCGCCAGGGCGAGCGCGCCTGGAGGGCACGAGCGGTCGCAGCGCCGCAGGGTGCGGCCGCGGTACGCATTGCATGTGACGGCGGTCGGCAGCGGCTCACGTTCCGGCGAACGCGAGCGCGCGCGGAGCGTGGCGACGCGGGGCGCTACCCAACCGGTTGATCGGTACGCCAGCGCCGGAATCGACGCCTACCCTCGCGGATGATAGGTCCGGTGCACGCTGCGCAGGTACTCGCGATTGATGTGCGTGTACACTTGCGTGGTCGAGATGTCGGCGTGCCCCAGCATCTCCTGCACGGCGCGCAGGTCGGCGCCCCCTTCGAGGAGGTGCGTGGCGAACGAGTGTCGCAAGGTGTGCGGAGAGACGTGCTTCTCGATGCCCGCACGCTCCACCGCGCGACGGAGCACGTCCCACGCCCCCATCCGTGAGAGCGGACGCCCCCGCGCATTGAGGAACAGCACGCCCTTCCCCTCGCCGCGTTCGAGGCGCGGCCGGAGTTCGCGCAGGTAGATCGAGACGGCCGCCACCGCGCTCCGGCCGATCGGTACGAGTCGCTCCTTCGAGCCCTTGCCCATGATCCGGACGACGTCGTTGTCGAACAGCAGATCACGGACCTGGATGCCGATCCATTCGGAGACCCGCAGTCCGGCGCCGTACGCCAGTTCCAGCATGGCCTTGTCACGGAAGTACAGCGCGTGTCCCTGGGGCACGGCGGCGATGAGCCGGTCGACCTCGTCACTCGTCAGCACGTCGGGGAGTTCGCGCGCGGGGCGCGGCAACTCGATCCGGTCGCTCGGGTCACTCGTGACCGCCCCTTCCCCCAGCAGAAACCGGAAGTAGGTGCGCACAGCGGACACGTTGCGTCGAATGCTCAGCGTACCCAGCCCGATGTCCTTGAGGTGCCAGACCCACGTGCGCAACTGCGCGGGTGTGAGCGCGACAGGCGCCCTCACGCCTTGCGTCAGCGCGTAGACGGTGAGCCGCTGGACGTCGCGGCCGTAGGCTTCGCGCGTTCGTGGCGAAGCGCCCTGCTCGAGCGAGAGCCAGTCGTCGAACCGTTCGAGCGCCCACGCCAGGGCGATGTCGTCAGGCAGCGGGGCGGCGGACACGGCGACGACGCCACCAGATGGCGCCTCCGAGGAGGGCAAAGCCCAGCGCGGCCGCAGCGGCGCTCCACGAACCAAAGCTCGCGACCGAGGTCCGCAGCAACTCCCAGTTGGTCCCGGCGCGCGTGGCCAGCAGCGTGATCGCGCCGTACCAGATCCCCGACGCGGCTCCCATCGCCAGGTGCGCGCGTATGGCCGGTACGCGCAGGGCGCCCGCCACCGGGGGGACGACCGCGCGCACGCCAGGGACAAACCGCGAAAGGAAGAGCGCAAACGTGCCGTACTTTCGATAGGCGAGCTGGAGTCGCCGATCCGCGCTCCCCGTGGCATCGAGGTGGTATCGCGCCTCGATGCGGGCCGCGCCGAAACGCCGGCCCAGCGTATACATCAGCGCCACGCCCGCCATGTTCCCGAGCCACACGGCAAGGAACGCAGGGACCGACGAATGTCCGGCCCGGGCCGCGATGAAGGCGCCAAAGGCCACGAGCACGTCGGCCGGGATCGGCGGAAAGAGATTCTCCACCGCGGACAGGGCAGCCATGAGCGAGAGCAACGCGCCCTGCGGTTGCGCCGCGAGCCAGGTGAGGGCGGCATCGAGGCTGCCCATCGCGTCAGGCGATGGTGGCGATGGCGATGCAGGCAAGGCCCTCGCCGCGACCCACGAATCCCATGCCTTCGTTCGTCTTTCCCTTGACGCTCACCATGTCGACACCGACGCCCAGCGTGGCGGCGAGCCGCGCGCGGATCGCGTCCCGATGCGGGCCGATCTTTGGCCGTTCCGAAATCACGGTGACGTCCACGTTGATCACCCGGTGTCCCCGGGCACGCAGCCGATCGAGAGCGAGCGCCAGCATCTCGATCGAATCGCGGCCACGGTTGGCCGGGTCGGTGTCCGGGAACATCGACCCGATGTCGCCGAGCGACGCCGCGCCGAGCAGCGCGTCGGTCACGGCGTGGCAAATGGCGTCGGCGTCGGAGTGCCCGCTCAGCCGCAGGTCACCGGGGATATCCACGCCCCCGAGGCGCATCGGGCCCCCGGCCGCGAAGCGATGCGAGTCGTACCCGATCCCGGTGCGGTAGCTCATGACGCCGCGGCGTTCAGGCAGCGGCCGGGTGGTCGATCGGGATGATGGAGTAGTCCTGACGGCGGCGGGCCGGCGTGAAGCCGGCGTCGCGAATCAGCCGTTCGAGCTCCTCCGTGGTGGTGCGGTGGGTCGTGTTGGCGGCGCTGACTACATTCTCCTCGATCATCAACGATCCGAAGTCGTTGCAGCCGAACCGGAGTGCCAACTGCCCGATCTTCATGCCCATCGTCACCCAGCTGGCCTGCAGATTGGGCACATTGTCCAGCACGATGCGGGAGAGGGCAACGGTCCGCAGGTAGTCCACCGCGGTCGTCTTGGGCTGGTGGGAGAACGCGGGCGTGTTCTCGGGCTGCAACGGCCAGGTAATGAACGCGGTGAAGCCGCCGGTCCGGGCCTGCAGTTCTCGCACGCGCTGCAGGTGCTCGATGCGCTCGGCCAGTGTCTCGCCCAGTCCGTACATCATCGTGACGGAGGTCTTCATGCCCTCACGATGCGCCAGCTCCATGATCTCGAGCCATCGGTCGGCGCCGGCCTTGCCCGGCGCGGCGTAATCGCGCACGCGTTGCACCAGGATCTCGCCGCCACCACCCGGGATCGAGTCAAGCCCGGCCTTCCGCAGCTCCCTGATGATCTCGGCCGCATCCATCCGGAAGACCTGCGAGAAGAAGTCGACCTCGCTCGGCGAAAAGCCGTGAATGTGGATCGGGTGGTTGGCCTTGATGTAGCGCAGCAGATCCAGGTACCACTCGAACGGGATGTAGGGATTGTGCCCGCCCTGGATGAGGATCTGCACGCCGCCGAGCGCCTTGGTTTCTTCGATCTTCTGCCCGATCTCCTCGAAGGACAGCGTATACCCCTCGGCGTGTTTCGGGCGACGGTAGAAGGCGCAGAAGCCGCAGTCGGCGACGCAGACGTTGGTGTAGTTGATGTTGCGGTCGACGATGTAGGTGACCGTGGAGTGCGGGTGCCGGGCCTGGCGCGCGCGATCAGCCTCGAGTCCGAGTTCGAGGAGCGGAGCGTTCGCGTACAGGTCGAGGAGATCGCGGGACATGGCAGAGGGTCGCGGAACACCGGAAAGGTACAAGGCCGGGCGACCAGATGGGGCAGTGTCCGCCAGGCCCGAAACGCCAGCCGTCGTGCGCGGTTTCCGCTACGCGGCCAGGAACTGTAGCTGCGTGGCCGGCACGCGCCCGCTCGCCGCCAGCCGGCCAAAGAACTCCGTCAATCCGCCGAGGTACTCGATGCCCAGCCCGTAGTCGAGTCCGCGGAAGTAATCGCGGCAGGCCCCCGCCGGCACGCCGGTCTGTGCCGCGGCCTGGCGCGACAGTTCGTCGAGGTGCGCGAGCCCCCAGTCGCGCGAGGCGATCAGCGACGCGTGCGCGCCTAACGACTGCGCCACCGGCGTCGCGCGCAGTGCCACCCAGACGGCAAACACGAACGGCAACCCCGTCCACGCCTGCCACTCCAGCCCGAGGTCGTACACGTATGGGTAGCCGACGCCGTCGGGCGCCTCGCGGCCCCGGGTCCGCAGCAGGAGCGCCGCGTCGCCAATGACCAGCCGCGCTTCGTGCTCCTCCTGCGGAAACCCCTCGATGTCGGAGACCTCGGCGTCTCCCGGCACGAACTCGGGGCGCGCCTTCCACACGGACTCGAACAGCAGCTCCGTGAGCAGCACGCTGGTCATCGAACTGCGGGAGACGATCACGCGTCGTCCGCCGAGTGCGGACGCCGGTCGCCTGGAGAAGAGCAACACGCTCCGCACCGGGCCGTGGCAGGAAATCGCCAGGTCGGGCAGCAGCACGTATCGACGCGAGTCCCGCGCGTATTCCACCGCCGAGACCACGGAGACGTCGAGCGTTCCGGCCGCCATCTGCCGGTTGAGCGCGCTCGGCACGCCGGTCACCAGTTCCCCGTCGAGCGCCACGAGGCCACGGTCGATCGCCCCGTAGACCGGAAAGCAGTTGATGTACGGAATGCGCCCGACGCGCATGTCAGGCCGCCGCGTGGGCGGGCCGTTCGTCGAAGGTGCGGAGCACGTTGTAGAACGAGTCGCGCTCCGCCGGCACCCGCTGGGCCCCGCGAATGAGCGCGACAATCTGGTCCAGCGTCATGCCCTGCGGAGTCGTGGCGCCGACCGCGTGGTAGATCTTCTCGCGCACCACGGTCCCCTCGAGGTCATTCACCCCGAATGCAAGCGAGGCCTGCGAGAGGAACGGCGTGACCATGATCCAGTGCGTCTTGATGTGCCGCACGTTGTCGAGAAAGAGCCGACCAACCGCCAGCATGCGCAGGTCGTCGAAGCCCGTCGTACCATGACCCTGGCGCCCGAGCCGCTTACCGAGCTCGTTGTCATCGGGATGATAGGCCAGCGGGATGTAGGCGAGAAACCCGCCGGTCTCATCCTGCAGATCCCGGAGCATCTGCAGGTGCGCCACGCGGTCCTCGATGGTCTCCACATGGCCGTACAGCATGGTCGTATTCGAGCGGATGCCGAGGGCGTGCGCGGCCCGATGCACCCCGATGTAGTCCGCACCACCGAGCTTGCGATCGGCGATCTGCTCGCGCACCGCTGCGCTGAACGTCTCGGCGCCGCCGCCGGGCAGCGTATCCAGCCCGGCCTCGCGCAGCGCCACCAGCACCTCCGTCCAGCTCAGCTTCTCGATACGGGCGACATGTGCGATCTCGACGGCCGTGAGTGCCTTGATGTGGACGTGCGGAAACTCGCGCTTGAGCGCGCGGAACATCGTCGTGTAGTACTCGAGCCCCGCCTGCATGTCGAGCCCACCCACGATGTGGAACTCGCGCGTGAGTCCATCGCGTGCGTGCTCGGCCTCGGCCATCACCTGGTCGAGCGTGTAGCGGTATGCCCCGTCCTCCTTCGGCAGTCGCGCGTAGCCGCAGAAGACACACGTCTTTCGCAGGACGCAGACATTGGTCGGGTTGATGTGCTGGTTGGCCGCAAACGTGACGACATCACCGTTCGCCGCCCGGTTCACCGCGTCGGCCATGTGGCCAACGCCGAGCAGGTCGCCCGAGCGATAGAGGGCGATGGCGTCTGTGGCGTTGAGGCGCGTTCCCGCGAGCAGCTTCTCTCCGATCGGCCGCAGGACCGGATCGGAAAGCCGGGTCAGGTCGATGGCCGGCGACATCCCTGCCCTCAGGACTCGTATCCCGAGACGGCGAGCGACACGTTGTGACCCCCGAACCCGAAGACGTTGCTGAGGGCGACGCGAACCGGTCGCTCCACCGCGACGTTAGGCGTCACGTTGAGGTCGCACTCGGGGTCCGGGTGCTCGTGGTTGATCGTCGGCGGAACCTTCCCCTCGCGCGTGGCCAGCAGTGCCACAATGAACTCGAGGCCTCCGGCCGCTCCGAGCAGGTGTCCGGTCATCGACTTGGTGGAACTGACGTTGAGCTGGCGCGCGTGATCCCCGAAGACCGCCTTGATCGCGCGGATCTCGTTCGGGTCGCCCTGCGGCGTCGACGTCCCGTGCGCGTTGATGTAGTCCACCTGCTCCGGCGCGATTCCACCGTCCCTGAGGGCGCGTCGCATGGCACGTTGTGCGCCTTCCCCTTCGGGCGCGGTGGCCGTGAGGTGGTAGGCGTCACCGGTGGCACCGTAGCCGCGGACCTCGGCGTGAATGGTCGCACCGCGTCGCAGCGCATGCTGCAACTCCTCGAGGACCACGACTCCTGCACCTTCACCCGCGACAAAGCCGTCGCGATCCCGGTCGAAGGGACGCGACGCGGCCTTCGGGTCGTCGTTGCGCTCGGAAAGCGCCTTCATGTTGGCGAACCCACCGATCGCCATCGGGGTGATCGTCGCCTCGGCGCCACCGGCAAGCATCACGTCGGCATCGCCGTACTGGATCGTCCGGTATGCCTCGCCGATCGAATGCCCGCTGGTCGAACACGCGGACACGGTGGCCAGGTTGGGACCCTTGAGCCCAAACCGCATGGACACGATCCCCGCCGCGATGTTCGAGATGAACATCGGAACGAAGAACGGTGAGATCTTGCTCGGGCCGAGCGTCCGGTACACATCGTGCTGCGCCTCGAAGATCTTGAGGCCGCCGATGCCGCTCCCCATGATCACGCCGCTCTCGAACGGATCGAAACCGGTGCCGTCGCCAAACCCGGCATCGCGCATCGCCTCCACGGAGGCCGCTATGGCATACTGCGTGTAGACGTCAGAGCGCTTGGCCTCCTTCCGGTCCATGTACTGGAGCGGATCGAAGCCCTTGACCTCGCACGCGATGCGCACAGGAAACGAGGACGCGTCGAACTGCGTGATCGGCCCCGCGCCGGACTGGCCGGCGAGCAGCGCGCTCCACGTCGACGCGACGTCATTCCCGACAGGGGTGAGGGCGCCAAGCCCCGTGACGACGACCCGACGCTTCATTACGGCGTGCCCTTCTCCTGCAGGTACTTCAGGGCATCCCCGACCGTGCGGAGCTTCTCGGCATCCTCGTCCGGGATGTCGATGTTGAACTCCTTCTCGAACTCCATCACGAGCTCGACGATGTCGAGGCTGTCAGCGCCAAGGTCCTCGATAAAGCTCGCTTCGTTCGTGAGCTTCTCCCGCTCAACCCCGAGCTCCTTCTCGATGATGTCTTTGACCTTCTCACTCATGTCCGCCATGACGCTGTCTCCGTTAGTGCAAAGTGGGTGAAGCCAAGATAACGAGGAGAACCGACTTACATCACCATACCGCCGTCCACCACGAGGACCTGGCCGGTGATATACGCGGCAAGGTCGGAACTGAGGAACAGCACGGCGCCGGCGATATCCGCGGGCGTACCCAACCGCTCCAACGGAATCTGTGAGGACAGGCCACTGCGCGCCTCGGGCGTCATCTGCGCGGTCATGTCCGTCTCGATGAATCCCGGCGCGATCACGTTCGCCAGAATCCCGCGCGACGCGAACTCCTTCGCCACCGACTTCGTCAGGCCGATCAGCCCGGCCTTCGACGCGCTGTAGTTCGTCTGGCCCTTGTTTCCAATAAGGCCCACGATGCTCGCGATGTTGATAATCCGTCCGCTTCGTCGCTTCATCATGCCACGAGTCGCCGCGCGCATCGCGACGAACGCGCCGCGCAGATTGGTGTCGATGACCGCGTCCCAATCCTCGTCCTTCAAACGAAGCATGATGTTGTCGCGCGTGAGGCCGGCGTTGTTGACAAGTATGTCGATGCCACCAAAGGTCTTTTCCACATCTTCAACAAGTGCAGTCACTTGAGCCACATCGCTCACGTCGCACGTGAAGCCCGCTGCCCCGCGCCCAATCTCTGCGGCGGCGGCGTCGGCACGCGCCTTGTCACGTCCGACCACTGCCACGCGCGCCCCCGCCGCTGCCAGTGCCTCCGCGATACCGCGTCCTATGCCACGAGTGCTTCCCGTGACCAGCGCGTTCTTTCCCGAGAGATCGATCTGCATCAGGCCACCTTCGCAAGCATCGACTCGACCTCGGCCGCGGTGCCGCAGGTCGTCGTCTGGATCGTCGGCGCGATCTTCCTGACGAGCCCGGACAGCACGGTGCCCGGTCCCATCTCCACGAAGAGCGCATCAGGGAATTGCGCGGCCAGGCGCGCGACCACGTCGGTCCATCGAACCGGCGAGGTGAGCTGCTCCACCAGGAGCCGCCGCCCCACGTCGGCGCTCGACACCATGGTGGCATCCACGTTCGCGCAGACCGGCGCCTTCGGCTCGTCGAACCTCGCCTCGGAGAGCGCGGTCGCCAGCCCCTCCCGGGCGGGAATCATGAGCGGCGAATGAAACGCGCCGCTGACGTTGAGTGCGATGGCGCGCTTGGCTCCCGCGGCCTTGGCCAGTTCCATCGCCTTCTGCACGCCAGCCACCTCTCCGGAGATCACGACCTGACCCGGCGAATTGAAGTTTGCGGCAACCACGAGGCCCCCGTCCGCTTCACTCGACGCGCGTTGACAGATCACGTCGATGGACTCGGACGGATCGCCAAGGATTGCCGCCATGGAGCCCGCGCGCACACGGCCAGCCTCGTACATCAGCTGCCCCCGCCGCCTGACGAGCCGCACGGCATCCTCGAGGGAGATCGATCCGACCGCATGCCACGCCGTGAATTCGCCCAGAGAGTGCCCGGCCGCCGCGCGCATGCGCCCGCTGAGCGCTTCACGCAAGACCGCCCATACCGCCGCACCATGCGTGAGCAGAGCCGGCTGTGCGTTGTGCGTCAGGGTCAGCGCTTCCGCCGGTCCATCGAAACAGAGCGTTGCAAGAGACTCGCCCAGGGCCGCGTCCGCGCGCCCAAAGACATCGCGCGCGGCGGGAAACGCCTCGGCGAGGTCCTTGCCCATGCCGGGCTTCTGCGAGCCCTGGCCCGGAAACAGCGCGACGATGTCCATGTTCAGAAGCGAACGACGAGCGATGCCCAGGTGAACCCGGCGCCGAACGCGACAAGCAGCACCGTCGAGCCCTCGGTCACGCGCCCACGCTGCACGGCTTCGTCGAGCGCGAGCCCGATGGATGCGGACGAGGTGTTGCCGTAGCGGTCGACGTTGACGTACACCTTGTCCATCGGCACGCCGGCGTGCTTGGCCGTGGCCTCGATGATCCGGATGTTGGCCTGATGCGGGATCATGAGGTCGATGTCCGCCCCGGTGAGTCGCGCACCGTCGAGCGCACGATCGGCCGCTTCGGACATCGAGCGGACGGCGTGCTTGAAGACCTCGCGACCTTCCATCTTGACGTAGAAGGACCGGTCATCGAGCACCTGCTGGCTGAACGGGTGCGCTGCGCCGCCGTGCGGTCGGTACAGCAACTCAGCGAGCGTGCCGTCGCTGCGCATGAAGGTCGACAGGATCCCCTTGCCGTGGCGCGAACGTTTGAGGACCGCTGCACCGGCGCCGTCGCCAAACAGCACGCACGTCGAGCGATCCTTCCAGTCCACGATGGTCGTGAGCTTTTCGGTGCCGATGACGAGCGCGGTCTCGGCGCCTCCGCTCGCCATCAGGCCCTCGGCGACAATGAGGCCGTACAACCAGCTCGAACACGCGGCCATCACGTCGAACGCAGCGGCTCGCTTGGCGCCAAGCGCCGCTTGCAGGTCGACCGCCGTGCTGGGCAGCAGGCGATCAGGGGACGCGGTGCCGAGGACGATGATGTCGAGTTCACCGGGGGAGACACCGGCGCGCTCCATCGCGACGCGTGAAGCAGCCGCCGACATCGAGCAGTTGGTCTCGTCCGGGGCCGCGATACGCCGTTCGCTGATCCCCGTCCGCTGCACGATCCACTCGTCGTTCGTTTCCAGCCCCAGCGCCGCGAAGTCGGCGTTGCGCATCACGCGGGCGGGCGCGTAGGTGCCGAGGCCCGCCAGGTAGGCGATCGGTCGCTTCATGAGGCGCGAGCCGGCTGTGAGGCAGGCGTCGACAACCGGCGCCCGATGTGGTCGTTCATGTGCGACTCGATCGCGCGCACGGCCACGCGCACCGCGTTCTTGAGCGCCCGCGGATCGGACTTGCCGTGCGAAATGATGCTGACGCCCTTCACGCCAAGCAGGGGCGCGCCGCCGTGTTCCGAGTAGTCAAGTTCCCTGAACGCGCCAGACAGCTGTTCCTTTGACAGGCCGGCGCTTCGGGCGACGAGGCCAAAGAGGAACGGAGCCACGCCTTCGTAGAACTTGAGCAGCACGTTGCCGGTGAACCCATCGCAGACCACCACGTCGAACGGGCCGCGGTCGCTGGCGCCCGCCGGGAGGTCGCGCCCTTCCACGTTGCCCTGAAAGTTCAGGCCCGACTGCACGAGCAGTTGGTGGGCTTCCTTCACCACGGCGTTTCCCTTTTCCGGTTCCTCGCCAATGCTGAGGAGTCCGATGACGGGATGTTGCCGTCCAAGGATGTCTTCGGCATACACCGCGCCGAGCCGAGCGAACTGCACGAGCTCTGCCGCGGAGCAGTCGACGTTGGCCCCCGAATCGAGCACCACGACGGGCTTTCGCGCGGTGGGAAAGAAGGTACCGATCGCGGGTCGCGAGAGTCCCTCGTGGAGTCGGAGCACGAGCGAGGAGATCGCCATCTGTGCTCCGGTGTTGCCCGCCGAGACGAACCCGTCGGACTTGCCATCGGCCTGCAGGCGCAGGCCCACGTGCATGGAGCTGTTCGGCTTCCCACGCAGGACCGCCGAGGGCTTGTCCGACATCTCGATCACATCCGACGCGGGGACAATGTCGATGCGCGAACGCAGGCCGGCATGACTGGAATAGTCGCCAGCGAGAAGCCGATCGAGCGCCCCTTCGATCACGGAGGGACTACCGATCAGCTGGATGCGGTGCTCTTCTGCGAGATCCGCCAGCGCGAGCAACGCGCCGGCGACTGGTGCATCCGGCGCGTGATCGCCCCCCATGGCGTCCAGCGCGATTCGCGCCAACGCCTACGCCTCGGCGGGTTCGACTCGCTGCTTGCCCGCGTAGTATCCGCACTCGCCACACACGCGATGCGGACGCTTGGGGCTGCCACACCGCGGGCAGTTCTGGATGATGATGGCGGGCGCGGTCTTGTGGGTATTGCGGGCGCGCTTTTTCCGCTTGGATGTTCGTCGCTTCGGGACAGCCATGGTGGTGCTCGGAGAGTGGTGAGGACGCGAGTGCTACGGGTTGCGCAGGGCCGACAGGGCGCCCCAGCGCGGATCGATCGCGGTCGTGCACGTACAGGCACCGTGATTCCGGTTGCCACCGCACTTTGGGCACAGGCCCTGGCAGCTCTCGGAACACACGGCGTATGGCGGGACAGCGAGCAACCACTCCTCGCGAATTGCTGGACGCAAGTCCAGGTCGTGCTGACGGACGTCGATCAGATACACATCCGGTTCGTCCGCCTCCTCGGCTGCGCCGTCGACCAGGAGCAAGTGCACCTCCTGGTCCACGCGCAGGGACACGTGGTCGAGGCAGCGACGGCATGATGTGGCCGCCTGCCCTTCCAGCCGTCCGCTGAAGTAGAACCTGCCTGCTCCAGCGGCGGACAGCCGACCGGTCACCTGCACACCAGCGTCGGGCCGCGTGTCCCCCTCCCTCCACACCGCATCATCGGCGCGAAGGTCGGCCTCGACCTTGACGGCATTCGACTCGAGGGACCTGAGGTCGAAGGACAGCATAGCCCGGCAATCTAGGCCGCCTGCATGAGACTTTCAAGTCACGATGGCAGATAGACTTAGCCGCGCCATACCCGCCGTGACCCGCGAACCCTGCCCATGTGCCTACAGAACGTCCGACTCGGCGAAGAAGAACCGCGCTTCCCGGATCGCGTTGTCGTCTGAGTCCGAGGCGTGAATCGCGTTTCTCTCCTTCGACTCGGCGTACAGTTTCCGAACCGTTCCCGCCGCGGCTTCCGCGGGGTCGGTCGACCCGATCGCCTTCCGGAGTTCCGCGACGGCGTCCGCCTTTTCCAGTATCATCGGCATGCAGGTGCCCGACGTCATGAACGTGACCAACGACCCATAGAACGGGCGCTCGCGATGGACGGCGTAGAACTCCTCCGCCTGCGCGGTCGTCAGGCGCATGACGCGCGCCGCAACGAGCCGGAAGCCGCCGGCCTCGAGATGGGCGAGGACCTTCCCCGCCTTGCCGGCGCCGAAGGCGTCGGGCTTGATGATCGTCAGGGTGCGATTACCGGGCATCGTCAGTGATTCAGGTACGAGGGAATAGCGGCGCCCCGTCTCACGGGACCGGACGCCGCCGTCTCAGGCGAGTCGTGCCTTGATGAGTTCCACAAAGTCGAGCGGACGCTTGGCCACGCCCATCCCGGCCGCCTGGAACGCTTCGATCTTCTCGGCCGCCGTGCCGGACGATCCGGAGATGATCGCGCCCGCGTGGCCCATCCGCCGTCCGGGCGGCGCCGTCTGACCTGCGATGAAGCCCACGACCGGCTTCTTCATGTGGCGCTGCACGTATTCCGCCGCGTTCTGTTCGTCGGTCCCGCCAATCTCGCCCATCAGGCAGATCGCCTGGGTGCTCGGGTCGCGCTCGAAGGCCTCGAGGCAGTCGATGAAGTTCGTCCCGTTGATCGGATCGCCACCGATGCCGACGCACGTGGTCTGGCCGATTCCGGCCCGCGTGAGCTGGTAGACGATCTCGTAGGTGAGCGTCCCGGAGCGCGAAACCACGCCAACCGGTCCGGGGGTGCAGATGCGGCCCGGGATGATGCCGACCTTGGATTGCCCGGGCGAGATGAGCCCCGGGCAGTTGGGGCCGATGAGCCGAACGCCCCGTTCCTTCACGTACGGATAGACCTTCGTCATGTCGAGGACCGGTACGCCCTCGGTAATTGCGACGATCAGCTGAATCCCCGCGTCGGCGGCTTCCATGATGGCATCCGCCGCGAACATCGGCGGCACGTAGATCACCGTCGTGTTGGCGCCGGTGGCCTCGGCCGCCTGGGCCACCGTGTTGAACACCGGCACCTTGCCCTCGAACGTCTGCCCTCCCTTGCCAGGAGTGACGCCACCGACGACCTGGGTGCCGTAGTCGATCATCTGCCGGGCGTGGAACGAGCCATCGCGCCCCGTGATGCCCTGCACGATCAGTTTGGTGTTCCGGTCGATGAAGACGCTCACGCGGCGGTCCTCCCGGTGGCGAGTGCCACGGCCTTCTTCACGGCTTCGTCCATGTCGCTGGATGCCGAGAAGCCGTTGTCCGTCAGAATCTTCATTGCGATCTCTTCGTTGGTACCGGTGAGGCGAATGACGATCGGCACCGTGAGCGGGTTCTCCTTTGTCGCGGTCACGATGCCATTGGCCACGTCGTCGGTGCGGGTGATGCCACCAAAGATGTTGAACAGGATCGCCTTCACGTTCGGGTCGGCGGTGATGATGCGGAGAGCATTCACCACCTTTTCCGGGTTGGAGCTGCCGCCGATGTCGAGGAAGTTCGCCGGCTCGCCGCCGTAGTACTTCACGAGATCCATCGTCGCCATGGCGAGCCCGGCGCCGTTGACGCAACACCCGACGTTGCCGTCCAGCTTGATGAACGTGAGGTTCGCGTTGCGCGCCTGAACCTCACTCGGCTCCTCCGCGGTTTCGTCGCGCAAGGCGGCAATCGCGGGCAGCCGATCGAGTTCGTTGTCGTCGATGCTCATCTTGGCGTCGAGGGCGATCACCTCGCCCGCGGGATTCACGATCAGCGGATTGATCTCGGCGAGCGAACATCCGTTCGCCATGAACGCCCGGTAGAGCTGCCCCATGATCCGGGCCGCGGCGCGCGCCTTGGCGAGGTCGTCGTACAGGAAGAAGCCCAGCCGCATCGCCTGGAACGGCATCAGACCGAATCGGGTGTCGATCGGCAGCTTGAGGATCTTCTCCGGCGTCGTCGCGGCGACCTCCTCGATGTCGATCCCTCCCGCCGGGCTGACCATGAACACCGGCTTCCGCGTCGCCCGGTCGAGGATGATGCCGACGTAGGCTTCGCTCGCGATGTCCGCGGCCTCGGTGACAAGCACCTTGTACACCGTGAGACCCTTGATCTGCATGCCGAGGATCGCGGTTGCTCGCGCGCGCGCCTCAGAAGGATCCTGTGCGAGCTTCACGCCACCGGCCTTGCCGCGGCCGCCGGCATGCACCTGGGCCTTGACGACCACGGGTTTGCCGATGCGGGTGGCGATGGCCTCGGCTTCCGCGGGTGTGGTGGCGATCTCCCCGGCGGGGATCGGGACACCAAGGGTGCGAAGGATGTCCTTCGCCTGGTACTCGTGGATGTTCACGGAGTCTCCGTGCGTGGTGAGCAGGCGGCCCGCGGCTGACGTTGCGCCCGCCGGCCGGCAGGGTGAATCGAGCGGAACACGTTGCGTCCCGCGTGCGCGCGCAGGCGCTGGCGGGGCAAGCTATCGGGGAAAAAAAGGCGGTTCAAGGCGCGGTTTGACTGGCGCGAAGCAGGCGGCCCAGTGCGTCGTAGGCGACGCCGAAGCCGGACAGGTCGCCGCGCGCCAGGGCCTCGCGCATCTGCGCATAGAGTTGGGTCACGCGGGCCCGGAACGCCTCCGGCGTGAGCGGAATCGTGTTCACCGCCGGCTCCGGAACGCCCAGCGCGTTCATGACCGTTCGGCCGATGCGCACCGAGTCGGCTCCGTACATGGCCGCGGCAAAACGGACCGCGGGCGCGCTCTCGCTGCGCCACAGGTACGCGGTCTGAACGACGGCGAGTCGATCGCCAGCGGCCACCACGCGCGCGGGACCGCGGGCCAACGTGACCGGATCGCCGCGCCCTGCGCTGGCTGCAGAGTCGAGCCCGCGCCGCAGAAGCTCGATCACGCCCTGCCAGCGCGGGCCGATAGAGTCAACGGGGAGCCACCGAAGACTCACGTCCGCTCCACCCGAAGCTACCACCGCACCCCGCAGTCGCTCGGCCGCGTCGACGACGGGCCAAGCCACCGCGATCCGCTGGCGCGCTGAATCCACAAACGGTGTGTAGGCAGGAAAGGCAAACAGTGTGTCACCGCCGGTAACGCGCGCGAGGTGTGAGGGCGGTCCGGCCTCTCCACGACGGCCGAATCGCGCGAGCACTCTTGCCTGCGTCATCGCACCGTCGCCCGGCGGCGGAATCTGCCGCAGGACCTCTTCGCGCACCGCACTCACCGGCACGAAGAGACGCGGGAACCGCCGCATCCAGGTGACAGCGACGGGATCGGGTTCGGGATCGCCGACCGCCACGACGCGCCCGGTGTGCGCATTGACCAGGGCAACCGCGGCATGGCGCGCGTACCGCACGTCGGCTCCGGTGAGCGCGATCGGGTCGGCCAGCGGATACGTCGCCGACGCCGAATACAGGTGCACAGCCCACGTGAGCGAATCACCCAGCAGCATCGGCAACACGCGATTGCCCTGCATGAAGAACGGGAACAACCGCTGAACGCGTTCGCGCACTCCGCGATACTGGACCACCTTGGGATCCTGGGCGCCGTCGCGGTGGCGCAGGAGTCGGGGGTTCTGCAGTCCCCACGCGTGGGCCAGGCGGTCGCCCTGGCTCCGCAGCACCGGCGCGGCGATGTTGCCGATGGAGTCGAACACCACGGCGTAGCCGGTGAGCGAGTCGGCGACCATCGCTGCCGGAACCCGCTGCACCCCGTCGGCCGTCACGCCGGGACGCATCAGGACGCCATTTTCGCCGGTGAGGCCCGCATCGAGGCGGGAGACGTACCACGCCGCAAGCAAGTCGGCGGCGTCGGGCCCGATCGGTTGTTCCACCACCAGGGCCTGAAGTCGATGATCGCGCAGCTCCCAGCCTAACGAACCCAGGGCGCGCCCCGAGAGCCGCATGAAGGCCACGGAGCGCTGAATCGCCTCGGGATCCCACAGCGGGGTCGGGCCGGCAATGTCGGAGATCGGCCCGACCCGGCGTACGGAATCGGGAGCGGCGATGCGGTCCACGTCGAACGCGCGGCGCGTGAAGCCGGCGCGGATGGACGCATACGGGCGGTCGCGTGCCTCCGCGTCAGCCGGCGTGAGGAACCTGGCGGCGATCGGTGGGACCAACTGACGCAGCCCGAGCGACAGAACCAACACCGACGCCAGCGTCACGAAGGCGAGGCGGAGCTGACCGATCCATCCCGACCAGACCAGCAGCATCGCACCGACGATCGTGGCAAGGGCGAGCACCAGGTTGGCCGGGATCCCGACGCGATGGTCGAGGGCCACGAATGTTCCGTTGTCCCCGCTCCCGTCGAGCAGGAGGCCGTATGCGTCCAGCCGGTAGCTCCACGCCAGCAGCAGGAGAAACAGCCCACCGAGCACGAACAGGTGGCGACGGACATAGTTGGTGATCACCAGTCGACCCTGTTCCCAGCGCAAGCTGGGCGTCAGCGCGTACAGGAACATGACGAGCACGGTCACACCGAGCACCGCGATCAGCGCCCAGATGTGCAGCGCGCTCTCGACGGGCAGCCAGTACACCCAGAACGCGAGATCGAGCTGGAAGTAGGGATCGCTCTCCCGGAAGGTTTCGCCGTGCCGGATCAGCTCGAGCGACGTCCAGTCACCCCAGCTAAACGCGAGAAGCAGGCCGATTGCGACGGACAACACGAGCACGGCCCCGAGCAGGTAGCGCCCGGATACTTCCTCACCGATCTCGATGTTGCCGACGCGTCGCGGAAGCGAGACCGACTGCACTGAATGCCGGACCGCGTAGAGATTCACGAAGACCAGCGCGGTGCCCACCGTGAAGGCCACGCCGCGCAGGAGCGCGAGATTCGTGGCCTTCGCCCAGAACAGCCGCGTTGCACCCAGCGATTCGTACCATCGGAAGTCCACCACCCAGCCGGCCACGACCCGGCCGGCGAGCAGAAGCACCGCCGCGCCGAGCACGAGACCGAGGAGCCAGCGGCGCCGCATCCGCTAGGGGCTGATGCCCTGCGACCGCAACCACGCCTCCATCTCGCCCTGGATGGTGGCGAGCCGATCCGGTGTCATGGCCTCGTACCGGGTCACGAGGACCGGCTGCGTGTTGGACGCGCGGATGAGGCCCCATCCATCGCCAAAGAGGACGCGCACCCCATCAACGTCGATCACCTCGTGCGACGCACGGAAGTGCCGCACGGCTTCGTCGACGATCGCGAACTTGCGTTCGTCCGGACAATCGACGCGGATCTCCGGGGTGGAGACAAACTTCGGTACGTCGGCCAGCAGCTCCTCGACCGACTTGCCGCTGTCGGCCACGATGCGCAGCAGGCGCGCTCCGCCATACAGGGCGTCGTCATGCCCGTAGAACCCTTCACCGAAGAACATGTGGCCCGACATCTCACCGGCGATCGGTGCGCGCGTCTCCTTCATCTTGTCCTTGATGAGGGAGTGGCCCGTCTTCCACATGACCGGGACTCCACCCGCCTCGCTGATGGCGTGCGGCAGGGCCTGCGAGCACTTCACGTCAAAGATGACCGACTGGCCCTGACCCGTGCGGGCGAGCACATCGCGCGCGTAGAGAATCAGGATGTGGTCGCCCCACACGATGTTCCCTTTCGCGTCCACCACGCCAATGCGATCGGCGTCGCCGTCGAAGGCGATGCCCAGATCGGCCCGTTGCCGCGCCACCTCGGCGATGATGTCGTGCAGGTTCTCGACGACGGTGGGATCGGGGTGATGGTTCGGGAACGTGCCGTCGCTCTCACAGAAGATGTAGGTCCCGGTCAGGCCCAGTCGACTGTAGAGCTTCTCGGCGACCAGCGCGCCGGCGCCGTTGCCGGCATCGAACACCACATTGAGCGGGCGTGAGAGGCGACCGATCTTCGCCACCACATCGTCGATGTAGCGATCGATGATGGCCTCGTGCCGCACCCGGCCCTGCCCCTGCACGAACGCTCCGGCCACGATGATCGCGTGCAGGCGCTGGATACCCGATCCGTGCAACGACTCATGCCCGACGCAGAGCTTGAAGCCGTTGTATTCGGGCGGGTTGTGCGAGCCGGTGATCTGGATACCACCGACGACGCCGACATGGTGCAGGCTCCAGTACAGGAGCGGCGTCGGGACGACGCCCACGTCGACGACATCGAACCCGCTCGAGGTGAGCCCCTCCACGAGCGCGTCTCGCAAGGCGGGGCCGCTGGGCCGGTTGTCGCGGCCAACGGCGATGGCGCCGGAGAGACCGAGCCCACGCACGTGCGCGGCGTAAGCCCGACCGATGCCCAGGGCCGCCTCGGTCGTGAGATCCTGGTCGACGATGCCCCGGATGTCATACTGCCGGAAGATCCCTGCCGTGATGGTCATGGCGAACCCTCGAAGGAAAACGAGACGGGGCCGTTCTCACGGCCCCGGACCCTAACGTGACGTGGCCGTCTGCGCGGCGGGCGCCGCCGGTGCACCAGGCGGGGCACCCATCGTGGAGCCGCGCTGCACGAGCTTCACGAGTGGCTCGGGCCACGCGCCGAAGACAAGAATGATGGCCACCGATGCCACGATCACCGCCCGCACGATGCCGCCGGTCGGCGGCAGGGCCTGCGCCCCGGCCGGTCGCGGCTTCATGAACATCGCCATGACCAGCGCCAGGTAGTACCCCGCCGAAATCGACGTGGCGATCACGAGGATCACCGCGAGTCGCGTCTGCGGTGCCGGCGCCTGCAACGCAGCCTGCAGCACGTACCATTTGGCAAAGAACCCCATGCCGCCAAAGATCGGGAACCCGAGCAGGGCGAGCATGAAGACCGCCATCGCGACCGCCATCCCCGGCCGCTCGTGCCAGAGCCCGTGATAGTCCTCCATGGTCTCGCGCGGCTGAGCCGCGGTACCGAGCGCGACCATCACCGCAAACGCGCCCATCGTGGCCAGCGTGTACGCCACGAGGTAGAAGATGAAGGCCGTGGCCGCCTGCGGCGTCCCGGCGGCGAGCGCGACCAGGATGAACCCGGTGTGTCCGATGCTCGAGTAGGCGAGCATGCGCTTGAGATTGCGCTGCTGAAGGGCCACGACGTTGCCGACGATCATCGTGATGGCGGCCAGCCACCAGACGGCGCGGTGCCACTCCCCGTACACCGCCGGGAACGCCTCGAGCCAGACGCGGAGAAACGCGGCGAAGGCTGCCGCCTTCACGCCGGCGGCCATGTATCCGGTGATCGGCGTGGGCGCACCCTCGTACACGTCCGGCGCCCACATATGGAACGGCGCCGCCGCCAGCTTGAACCCGAAACCGACGAGCAGGAGCGCGACGCCGACCAGGAGCATCGGGCTCTGTGCCAGGTTCATGGTCGCGATGCGCTCGCCGATCGTCGCGAGGTTGGTGCTGCCGGTGGCGCCGTACACCAGCGCGATCCCGTACAGGAGGAACCCGGTGGAAAACGCGCCGAGCAGGAAGTACTTGAGCGCGGCCTCCGCGCTGCGGTTGGAGCGACGGTTGAGGCCCGCGAGCACGTACACCGCCACCGACATGAGCTCGATGCCCAGGAACAGCACCATGAGGTCGCGGGCGGCGGCCATGAGCATCATGCCTCCGGTGGCAAAGACCACGAGCACGTGTGCCTCGCCCATTACGATGCCTTCGCGCGCATTGTACTCGACCGAAAGCGCGATCGTGATGATCGCTGCGAGCAGGAACACCACGTTGGACGACCAGCGGAATGCGTCCACCGCCACCACACCGTTCCCGGCCGACCAACCCTGCCCCGCGATCGCGACGCACGCCACGAGCACGAGGACGCAGAGCCCGAGACTGGCGAGACCGACGGTGCGCTGATGCGCGGCGCTGTCGGGTCGCCAGGCCGCGACGAGCATGAGCACCATCGCACCGGCGAACAGGAGCAGGTCCGGCGCGAGCGCCGTCGAGAGCTGCGACGGAATCGAGAGATCGAATGTCATGTCAGCGGCCTCCGCCCATCGAGATCGTCGCCGACTGCTGCGCCGCCTTTGTCTCCACCGTCTGCACGAACTTCGTCACCGAGGCCTCCATGCGGGTCAGCACGGGCTTGGGATAGACGCCCATCCAGATGATGACGAAGATCAGCGGGGCGAGGAGCCCGATCTCCCGCCAGTTCAGGTCGGTGAGGTGCGCATTGGCTGGCTGGTCGAGCCGGTTGTACAGGATGCGCTGCAACGCCCAAAGGAGGTATGCAGCGGCGAGGATCACCCCGATCGCCGAGATCGTGGTCATCACCGGCACGGTGCGGAACGAGCCCACCATGACCAGGAACTCACCGATGAATCCGTTGGTGCCCGGCAGGCCGATGGAGCTGAGCGCGACGATGGTGAGCAGCGTCGCGTAGATGGGCATCACTTTCGCGATGCCGCCGTAGTCGGCAAAGAGGCGCGAGTGACGGCGCTCGTAGATCATGCCGATGAGAAAGAACAGCGCACCGGTCGAGATCCCGTGGCCGATCATCACCATCAGGGCGCCCTGCACCGATTCGCGCGTGAGCGCAAAGATGCCGAGCATCACCATGCCGAGGTGCGCCACCGAGCTGTAGGCCACCAGCTTCTTGAAGTCCGGCTGTACCAGCGCGACGAGTGACCCGTAAATCACGCCGATCACCGCGAGGGCAATGATCACGGCGCGCACCGTGGGGTGCAGAGCGATACCCGGGAACAACGGGACCGCGAGCCGGAGGAACCCGTAGGTGCCGAGCTTGAGCAGCACACCGGCCAGAATCACCGAACCTGCCGTCGGGGCCTCGACGTGCGCGTCCGGCAGCCAGGTGTGGAACGGGAACATCGGCACCTTGACCGCAAACGCCACGAAGAACGCGACGAACAGCCAGAAGGCCACCATGGGCCGGAACTCAGGAAGGTTGAGAATCGCGTCGAACGCGAAGTTCGGCCGACCCTCGAGGATTCCCGCCTGCCAGCCCAGGTAAATGATCGCCACCAGCATCAGCAACGACCCGACCATGGTGTAGATGAAGAACTTGATGCTCGCGTAGATCCGACGCTCCCCGCCCCACACCCCGATAATGAAGTACATGGGGATGAGCATCACTTCCCACATGACGTAGAACAGGAAGAGATCCTTCGCCACGAAGACGCCGAGCATGCCGACCGTGAGGAGGAGCATGAGGACGTGGTACGTGTGCACCTTGTGGCGCACGCTCGTCCAGCCGCCGAGCACCGCCAGCGGCATGAGGAAGGTCGTGAGCAGCACCATCATCAGCGACAGGCCGTCGATGCCGAGCGAGAAGCGCGCGCCCCAGGAGTCGATCCACGGCCAGTCCACCGCCGCCTGCCAGCCGCTGGACGCGGGGTCGAACGACCACCACAGTCCAACGGACACGAGGAACTCGATGACGAGGATCGCGAACGTGAGGCGGCGTGCCACCATCGCGCCGGCGGCCTGATCGGCCTCGGATGCTCCGCGCCGCGTGAAGCCGTGCAGCCACACCACCAGCGCGCCGAGCGTCGGGATCACCAGCAGCGCCGGCAGCACCCACCCGTGGTAACCGATCGATTGCAGAAACGTTGCCATGGGTCTACCGGAGGGAGAAGGCGCCGAGCACGCCGAGGACGCCGATCACCAGCACCCATGCATAGGTGCCGACCTGCCCTGACTGCAGCCTGGCGCCAAGCCAGCCGAAGCCGCGGGCCAGCCGCGCGCTTCCGTTCACGACCAGGCCGTCGATGAGACCGGCGTCCACACCCTTCCACAACACCGAGCGCGAGACGCCGACCAACGGCTGCACGACGACCTTGTCGTACCCTTCGTCGACGAAGTACTTGTGCTCGAGGACCCGCGCAAAGCCTTCGCTCTCCGGCGCCTGCGCCTTGGGAACCAGCCGCTCGGTTCGGAGTCGAGTGACCGCGAAGGCGATGCCGACGACCGCGATGGCGATCGCAATGCCGACGAGCATGTATTCCGTGGAGTGTTCGAGGTGCGCCTCGGCGCCGTGCGTGACCCGCAACGCGGCGGCCCCCGTCACCGGTTCGAGCCAGTGGTGCAGCGCCTGGATCGGGCCCGCGGGAAAGAAGGTCGGAAGGTTGAGCCACCCACCGGCGAGGCTGAGCACGCCGAGCACGGCGAGCGGGCCGGTCATCACCCAGGGCGCCTCGTGCAGGTGCGCACGCTCCCCGTCACCCGTGCGGTTGGCGCCGTGGAAGGTGTACAGCATCATCCGCGTCATGTAGATCGCGGTGAGGAGCGCGGCGGAGAGACCGACCGCCCAGATCGCGTACAGCAGCACGCCGCCCGGAATGCCGAGCAGCGAGGCATCGGCCAGCGTCGAACCATGCGCCCGCGCGAACACGCTGCCGAGGATCTCGTCCTTCGAGAAGAATCCGGCAAACGGCGGGATGCCGGCAATCGCGAGCGTGGCAATCCACATCAGCGCGAACGTGACCGGCATGTACTTCCGCAGCCCGCCCATGTTGCGCATGTCCTGCGCGTCGTCGTGATTGCCGGTGTGGTGATACGCGTGGTGCATCGCGTAGATCACGGAGCCGGACCCGAGGAACAGGAGGGCCTTGAAGAACGCGTGCGTCACGAGGTGGAACACGCCGGCCGCATAGGCGCCCACCCCGACACCGACGAACATGTAGCCGAGCTGCGAGACCGTGGAATACGCCAGCACCTTCTTGATGTCCCACTGCTTGAGGCCGATCGTCGCGGCGAACAGCGCCGTCAGCGCGCCAACGGAGGCCACGGTCAGACTGGCGACCGGCGACAGCGAAAAGAGGACCGAGCTGCGTGCCACGAGGTACACGCCGGCGGTCACCATCGTGGCCGCGTGGATGAGCGCGGAGACCGGCGTTGGGCCGGCCATCGCGTCAGGAAGCCAGGTGTAGAGCGGGATCTGCGCGCTCTTGCCCGTGCAGCCGAGGAACAGGAAGAGGCAGATCGCGGTGACGACGAGCGGCGACAGTTGCGTCGCCCCGGCATTCACGCCGGCAAAGTCCAGCGTGCCCAGGTTGGCGAACAGCAGAAACATCGCCACCAGAAAGCCGAAGTCGCCGATCCGGTTGACGATGAACGCCTTCTTGCCGGCATCGGCGTTGGCCTTGTCGCTGTACCAGAAGCCGATGAGGAGGTACGAACACAGGCCGACCCCTTCCCACCCCACGAACAGCATCGGGTAGTTCGCTCCCAGCACGAGCAGGAGCATGAAGAACACGAAGAGGTTGAGGTACGCAAAGTATCGCGGATAGCCGGGATCCTCGCGCATGTACCCGACGCTGAACACGTGGATCAGCGATCCGACGCCGGTGATCACCAGCGTCATCACCATGGAGAGCTGGTCGACCTGGAACGCGGCGTCGATCTGCATCGCACCGGCGGGCATCCAGGAGAACAGCGTTCTGACGAACGGAGCCTCGGCGTGCGCACCGACCAGCGCGACAAAGATCGCCGCGGCAAGGCCAAAGGAAAGCAGCAGCACCGCCGGTCCAACCAGGCTCACCAGCGCCGCATGTCGGTGCGCCGTGGGGTGATGATCGTGACCGTGGTCGTCGGCATGTCCGTGCGCGTCGTCGGGTCCGTGGTGCGCGTGGTGCGCCGTCGGATCCTTCGGGCCGATGGTCGACGCGCTGCCGATTGACAGCCAGCCGTTGACGAAGAACCCGATCAGCGGAAGAACCGGCACCAGCCAGATCCACTCCGCCACCGTTCCCGCCAACGGGTGCGCGCCCGCGGCCGCGGCTTCCTGGAGAAGGAGCATCAGCCCTTGAGGATGTTGATGTTCTGGAGGTCGACCGTCTGCCGGTGGCGGAAGATCGAAATGATGATTGCGAGTCCCACGGCCGCCTCGGCCGCGGCCACGGTCATCACGAAGACCACGAAGACCTGCCCCGTCGCGCCGTACAACCGCGACAACGCCACGAAGGACAGGTTCACCGCGTTGAGCATGAGCTCCACGCACATGAAGATCACGATCGCGTTTCGGCGGGTCAGCACGCCGATCACGCCGATGGCGAACAGTACGGCGGAGAGCGCGAGGGCTTCGGCGACCATCATGCGGTGGCCCTCCGCTTCCCCAGGACGACCGCGCCGACAATGGCCACGAGCAGCAGCACCGACGTCAGCTCGAACGCCAGCAGATGTTCGGTGAACATCGGCTTGGCGATGCTGCCCACGGCGTTGAGGTCCCGCAGCTCTGCCGCGGCGGTCGCCGCCGGCACGAGCAGTTCCTCCGGGGCCTGCGAACGCGCCAGCGCCATCACCTGAGCCAGCACGGCAAGGCCAATGAACGCTGCGGCGATGCGTCCCCACTTGCCCCGGATGTCGGAGATCTCGTCGGGGTGGCCAAGGTTGAGGAGCATGAGCACGAACAGGAACACCACCATGATCGCCCCGGCATACACCAGCACCTGGATCGCGCCGATGAAATGCGCGTCCATCATCACGTAGATCGCCGCCAGGCAGAACATCGTGTTGACCAGCCAGAGCGCGGCGGCCACCGGACCCTTGCGCGTGATGAACGTGATCGCCGATGCAATGGCGAGCAGCCCGAACAGATAGAAGTGTACGCGATAGAAGAAGTCCGACATCACTCCCCCTTCGGGTCGGCAGGATCCCACAACTCGGTCACGGGGTGCGTCTGCGCCATGAGTCGCTCCAGGTCGTAGATGAACGCCTCGCGATTGAACTCCGCGTTCTCGTAGTGCCTGCCGAGGTGGATCGCCTCCTCCGGGCAGACTTCCTGGCAGTACCCGCAGAAGATGCAGCGGAACTCGTCGATCTCGAAGACGAGCGGGTAGCGGTTCCCCTTCTCGTCTTCCCCAGGGACCAGCTTGATGCAGTTGGACGGGCAGACCGTCGGACACAGGCCGCACGCCACGCACTTGGCCTTGCCGTCTTCGGTCGTGAGCATGCGGTGCGTCCCACGCCAGCGACGCGTGATCGACTCGCGCTGGTCGGGATACTGCGTCGTCACGCGATGCGGATCGATGAGGTGCTTGAACGTGTTGGCCATGCCCTTGAGCGTGGCCCGCACGTACGTGGTGTCCTCGATCGGTCGCTCGACGACCTTCACTGTGATCGCCATCTAGTCTCCCGCAGAGGTCGAGAGGCGGGAGCGCGACGCCGTGATGCCGCGCAGCCGCTGGAGTTCGTCGGTCGAGGCGCGACCATATGCCGCGCTCAGGATCCTGCCCCGGTCGAGGATTGCGAGGAACACGCCCACCAGCACGACGTTCACGCCGAGGAAGATCAGCCCGTAGACCAGTCCGCGCTCGATGCCCGCGGCGTCGAGCACGAGCATCAGCGACGCCACCACCAGGATGTATCCGAGTCCGGTCGGCAACAGCACCTTCCAGCCCAGGGACATGAGCTGGTCATAGCGGAAGCGCGGGAGGGTCCAGCGAATCCAGATGTAGACGAAGAGGAAGAACAGCGTCTTCGCCATCATGATCGCCATCGACAGCAGCACGAGCGGGAACGACACTGCCCCGGTGTTGTCGGCCTGCGTGAACGGGACGTCCCAGCCGCCGAAGAACAGGGTCGCGATCATCGCCGACTGCGTGGCCATGTTCGCGTATTCGGCGATGAAGAACAACGAGAACTTCATCGCGCTGTATTCGGTGTGGTACCCGGTGATCAGCTCCGACTCGGCCTCGGGCATGTCGAACGGCAGTCGGTTCGTCTCGGCAAAGGCCGAGATCAGATAGACCAGGAACGCCACCGACAGCGTCAGCACGTTCCACAGGTGCATGCTCGCCTGCGCGTTGACCACAGTCGAGAGCGTCACGTTGCCCGTGAAGAGCAGCACCGGGATCAGCGACAGCCCGAGCGAGATCTCGTACGACACCATCTGCGCGCTCGAGCGCAGCCCGCCGAGCAGCGCGTACTTGTTGTTGGACGCCCAGCCGGCGATCACGATGCCGTACACGCCGAGCGAGGCGACGGCGATGGTGAACAGGAACCCGATCGGCAGGTCCGCGAGGACCATGTCCACCCGGCCCCACGGCGAAGCCCACGACGCGCCCCACGGAATCACCGCCCAGATGGTCATGGCCGGGATGAACGCCATCATGGGCGCGAGCACGAACAGCGCCTTGTTCACGTATGGCGGCAGCGTCTCTTCCTTCATGAAGTTCTTCACGCCGTCGGCGAGCGGCTGGAAGAACCCGTTGGGTCCGACGCGGTTTGGGCCGTGCCGGTGCTGAATCCACGCCGAGATCTTGCGTTCGGCAAGGGTCAGGTAGGCCACGCCGAGCATGTAGATCGTGAAGAACGCGAGCAGCTTGACGGCGGTGGCAAGGAGCCATGGCCAGAAATGCATCGGCCCTTGTGGATCAGCCGTCTGCAGCAGCGCGAAGACGGTCGGCATGGCGGCGCTCATGCGGAGGCTCCCGCCATGGCACCCGCGATCGGCAGGCCACGCACTCCGAGGGTGTCGTAGGTCAGTCCGCGGAAGGCGTCATGGCTCGTGGCCAGTCCCTCGAAGACGTCACTGGCCGTGAAGTACGTCGTCGTCTCGCCGGTGGCCCCAAGGAGATCGGACATCACGAACCAGCTCGGCCGCGCGAGGCCCGGCGCCGCCTTCGCCTGGAGGAAACGCTGCACGCGTCCACGCAGGTTGGTGAACGTCCCTTCTTCTTCCACCGTGGTGGCGATCGGAAGCACCACGTCCGCGCGCGGCAGGCCCTGCGGCATGGCCGTGGCGAGCACGATCACCGCCGAGGCCCTGGACACGGCGGCGAGGTCCGCGTCGGTGAGTTCATGATCGGCCAGCACCAGTGCGTCGCCGGCGGCAAGGCCGGCGAACGGTGTGTCACTGCGCGAGAAGCCGAGCAGGTCGGCGCCACGGGGATTGGCCGCACGATCGGCGCGCAGCGCGAGGTCGTCCACGCCCGGCAACGGCGCTTCTGGCCCGCGCGCCACGCGGTAGGTTCCCACGCCGCTGAACTTCTTCATGAGCCGCCCCAGCAGATACAGCGTCTCGTTGGAGAGGTTCGGGGAGGCCACGACAAACGCGCGCTTGCCGCGCAGCACCCGGGCCGCCGCCTCGAGCGCGATGTCCCAGTCCACGGCTTCGTGGCCGCGGGGCCCGAGGATCGACGGCGCCTCGAGCCGCGAGGGCGCATTGAACTTCCGGTAGCCGAACCGCCCCTCATCGCACATGAAGAACTGGTTCACGCTCTCGTTGGACCGCGGCCGCACCCGCATCACCACGTTGTCCCGCGTCTCGACGATGATGTTGCAGCCCTGCGAGCAGCCCGTGCACACCGAGGCAGTGCGGTCCAGTTCCCAGGCGCGCGCCTTGTGCAGGAAGTCCTTGGAGAGAAGCGCCCCGACCGGGCAGAGGTCGACGACGTTGGCGGCCCAGGGGTTGGTGAGATCCTTCCCCTCGAACTTGCCGATGGTCGCGCGGTCTCCGCGCTCACTCACGTTCAGGACCGCGTCGTGCGCCACATCGTCCATGAAGCGCACGCAGCGCGTGCACAGGATGCAGCGCGAGGTGACGTAGACCACGTCGCCGCCGAAGTCTTCGACCGGGTTGAACCGCTTGGGCTCGCGATAGCGCGAGTCCGCGCGGCCTTCCTGGTACGTGTAGTCCTGCAGCTCGCACTCGCCCGACTGGTCACAGATCGGACAGTCGAGCGGGTGATTGATGAGCAGCATCTCGAGCACGCCCTTGCGAGCCTCGCGGGCCTTCTCGGAGTGCACATGCACCACCTGCCCCTCGGCGACCGCCGTGGCACAGGCTGGCGCGAGTTTGGGCGCCTTCTCCACCTCCACCAGGCACATGCGGCAGACGCCGGCGACGGGAAGCCCGGGGTGGTAGCAGTAGTGCGGGATGAGCACCCCCGCCTGCTTGGCCGCCTCGATCAGGTTGGTGCCCGCAGGCACCGCAACCGGGCGGCCTTCGATCGTGAGGTTGACCCTGGATGTGTCGGCCATCAGCCCACCAGTACGGGAACGGCGTGAACGGTCGTGCGGGTGATCAGCGCCTCGAACTCATGCCGGAAGCGCTGCAGCCCGCTCACCACCGGCGTCGCACACGAGTCGGACAGCACGCAGATCGTCTTTCCCGTCATGTTGTCGGCGATCGAGAGGAGCGTGTCGAAGTCCTCGGCCGTGCCGTCACCGGCCACGATGCGCTCGAGGATCTTTGTCGTCCACGCCGTCCCTTCGCGGCACTGCGTGCACTGGGCGCAGGACTCGTGGGCATAGAAGCGCGCGAGCCGCGCGATCTGCCTCGGCATCGACTGCGCGTCATCGATCACGATGCACCCCGCGGAGCCCAGCATCGTGTTGGCGGCGACCATGCCCTCATAGTCCATCACCGCCGACTCCGCTTCTTCCCACGTGATGATTGGCACCGACGACCCGCCCGGGATCACGGCCTTGATCTTTCGGCCATGCGGCGCGCCCCCGCACACATCCTGCAGGAACTCCCCAAAGGGGAAACCCATCTGCACCTCGTAGTTGCCCGGCCGCGCGATGTTGCCGCACACGCTCCACAGCTTGGTGCCCGTGGATTTCGGGTTGTCCGGCCGCGCCATCTGCTTGTACCACGCCGCACCCCGATTGAGGATGTGCGGCACCGCGGTCAGCGTCTCGACGTTGTTGATGGTCGTGGGCAGGCCGAAGAGTCCGGCCACCGCGGGAAACGGCGGCTTGATGCGCGGGTTGCCGCGCTTGCCCTCGATCGAGTTCATGAGGGCCGTCTCTTCACCGCAGATGTAGGCGCCCGCGCCCTTGTGCACCCAGACGTTCACCGTCTTGCCGGAACCCATCGCGTTCGGGCCGATGATGCCTGCCGCGCGCGCCTCGGCGCACGCACGCTCCATCACGTCGAGCGGTTCGGTGAACTCGCCGCGAATATAGATGTAGCAGTTCTCCGCTCCGATCGCGTACGCGCCGATCGCGCAGCCCTCGATGAGGGCGTGCGGCGTCCAGCGCATGATCTCGCGGTCCTTGAACGTGCCGGGCTCGGACTCGTCGGCGTTGCAGCACAGGTAGTGCGGCTTGCCGTCCCCGAGCTTCATGAACGACCACTTGAGACCCGTGGGGAACCCGGCGCCGCCACGACCGCGGAGTCCGGAATCCTTCACGACCTGCTGAATGGCCGTCGGCTCCATGCCCAGCGCCTGCTGCAACGCCTGATAGCCACCGCGCTTCTTCCACCCGTCCAGGGAGCGCGCCTCGGCGACACCGAAGTGTTCCGAGAGGACGCGCGTTTCCCTGGGATGTGGCGTATGTGGGTAACCCATGATCAGTCCGTGGACCGTTGATCGGTGGCCGGCGCGCAACGCGTGAAACGCCTATCCATATCGCTTGAGAACCTCCGGGACGGACTCCGGCGTGATCGACTCCAGAAAGTCGCTGTTGATCATCACGGGCGTCGCAAAGCCGCAGGCACCGAGGCACTCCACCTCGATGACCGTATACCGGCCGTCATCGGACGTCACGCCCAACTCGCCGCAACCGGTCTGTTGCAGGAATGCTTTCACGACGTCTTCGGCACCGCACACGTGACAGGGCGACGTGGTGCACACCTGGATGAAGAATTTCCCCACCGGGTGCTGGTGGTACATCGTGTAGAACGTGACCACGCCCTGCACGTACGCCGGGGTGAGGTCGAGTACCTGCGCCACCTCGGCCATGCCGGCCTCGCTCACCCAGCCGCGGGCCTCCTGCAGCATCCAGAGTGCCGGCAGCAGGGCGGCCTGCTTGGTGGGATAGCGGGTGAGCAGATCATCGAGCCTCGCCTTCGTCGCACCGACGAAGACCGGCTCATGTGGTTCATGCGCGCCGTGACCGCCCTTGATGATGGCGCCGCCGGCAGCCGAAGGACCATGACTCATTGATCGATCGCTCCCATGGATACCGTCGTGCTCTTCCGACTCACTGCGTTCATCGGTCAATCTCTCCCATCACGATATCGATGCTCGCGTTGATCGCGATGACGTCGGACAGCAGGTGCCCTTCGACCATCTTCGGGATCGCCGAGAGGTTCACGTAGGACGGCGGCCGGATGCGCCAGCGCACCGGCTTGGACGTCCCGTCGGAGACCATGTAGTAGCCCTTCTCGCCCTTCGGGCTCTCGACGGCGACGTACGTCTCGCCGATGGGTGGCCTCGGGCCTTCCATCACCTGCTTGAAGTGATGGATCATCGATTCCATCTCGCTCGTCGCCTTGCTCTTGGGCGGCAGGATGACGCGGGCGTCGTCGACGTTCACCGGCCCATCAGGCAGGCGGCTCGCCGCCTGTTCGAGAATGCGCACCGACTGCCGCAACTCTTCCATGCGCACGAGGAACCGATCGTACACGTCGCCCGCGCTGCCCACCGGCACCTCGAAGTCGTACGTCTCGTAGTCGAGGTACGGGAAGTCGCGCCGGATGTCCCACGCGACGCCAGCCGCGCGGACCATCGGACCGGACAGCCCGTAGTTCACCGCCTCGGTCGCCGAGAGCGCGCCGATCCCGATCGTGCGCCCCACCCAGATGCCGTTGCGCGTCACCATCTTGTCGACTTCGGCGATGGTGCGCGGGAACGTCTTGATGAAGTCGCGCAGCCCGTCCATCCACCCGTCGGGAATGTCGGCCGCCATGCCGCCGACGCGCGTGAGCGACGTCGTCAGGCGGGCGCCGATCCAGCCCTCGAGCAGGTTGTAGACCCGCTCACGCTCCTGGAACGCCCAGAGGAACGGCGTGAACGCGCCGATGTCGATGCAGGTCGTGCCGAGCCACACCAGGTGCGAGATGATCCGCGACAACTCCATCGCGATGACGCGAAGCACGGTACATCGCGGCGTGATCTCGATCCCGAACAGGCGTTCGGCGCCGAGCGCGAACGCAACATTGTTCCCCGGCGAGTTCAGGTAGTCCTCGCGGTCGGTCCAGGGGATGATCTGGTTGTACTGGCGATATTCGCCGATCTTCTCGAAGCCGCAATGCAGGTACCCAACGTGCGGGATGCATCGCACGACCGTCTCGCCGTCGAGTTCGAGCACCAGGCGCAGCACGCCGTGCGTCGCCGGGTGCTGTGGGCCGAGGTTGAGGAGCATGTGCTCGCCTTCGAGATCGGGCTCCAGCGCCGGCGGGGCCTCGAGCGCCGTGAGGGTGCCGCCACCATCCACGACCAGCGGCACGCGCTGCGGCCGCCCTTCCGCGTCGAGTCCGGTGGTGGACAGCGCTACCTCGATGGTGCGTTTGGTCGCCATCGCTACTCTCCCGTCTGTTCGCCGCCGGCGAGGCGCCGACGCATGTCCTGCGGCAGATCCTCGAAGGCGTCGGCAATCCTGAGTTCCTCCATCGAGTAGCGCGCCTCAGGGTTGGCCGCGAGGGCCTGACGCAACTGCTCGGCGCGCGAGAAGCGGCCGCGCAACGGGAAGTCCTTCCGGAGCGGAAAGCCTTCCTTGTATTGCTCCCACAGCAGGATGCGACGGAGGTCCGGGTGCCCGTCGAACACCAGGCCGAACATGTCGTAACACTCGCGCTCCATCCAGTCCGCGGCCCTGTAGATCGGCCACACGCTCGCGATGCGCAGCGGCTGCCCCTTGGGCAGCTGTGCCTTCACGCGAAGAAATCGGCGATGCGGCAGCGAACGCAGGTGCCAGACAACTTCCAGCGGGAGTTCGAGGTCACGATACTCGACCGCGGTGACGTCCGAGAGATAGTCGTATTGCTCCGCGGGATCGTCGTGCAGGTACTGCACGACGGCGAACACGTGTTCGGGCTTCACGAAGACGGTCGTTTCGCCCCACACGACCTCGGCGCGCACGAAGGCCAGCGGGAACCGTTCCTGCAGTCGGCCGGCCGAGGGATTCGCGGCCCCACCGCGATGCGGAACCTGCTTCGGCGTCGAGGGGACGTCCCCCGGCGCCGCGTGGCCGGCCATCACCGGCGAGAACGCGGCGCTCACAGGCTGGAGCGCGTCTGGTGCACCGAGTTCCCGAACGGCTCGGACAACTCGTCGATCATCGACGGCGGGATGTAGAGGTTGCTCTTCGGGTCGGGCTCCATCTCGGTGCGCAACGACGTATCACTCATCCGCTCCCGCTTGATCTTCTCCTGCAGCATCATGATGCCGTACATGAGGCCTTCGGGGCGCGGCGGGCACCCCGGTACGTAGACGTCCACGGGAATGATCGTGTCGATCCCCTGCGTCACCGCGTAGGTGTCGAACATGCCGCCCGTGGAAGCGCACGCGCCCATGGAGATCACCCACTTGGGCTGCGGCATCTGCTGGTAGATGCGACGGATCACCGGTGCAAGCTTGAACGGCACGCGGCCGGCGCAGATCAGCACGTCGGCCTGGCGCGGCGAAAACGACATGCGTTCCATGCCGAACCGCGCGAGATCGAACCGACTGGCCGCCGTGGCCATGAACTCGATCGCGCAACAGGCCGTGCCGAACGGCATCGGCCACAGCGAGTTGGCCCGGCCCCAGTTCACGAGAAAATCGAGGCGCGTCGTGACCCAGCCCTCCTGCGACTGCGGGTCCACCGTGACTGTCGCACGCTCAGATCGTGGCGCTAGTCCCATTGCAGCGCTCCCTTCTTCCAGATGTACACGAAGCCGACGACGAGGATGGCCATGAAGACCAGCATCTCGCCGAGCCCGAAGAACGAGGTCATGCCCGCCGGACACGCCAGGTTGACCAGCGGCGCGGTGCACGACAACTGACGGAAGTAGACCCCCCAGGGGATCATGAACACGGTCTCGATGTCGAAGATGATGAACAACATCGCGACCATGTAGAACTTCACGGAAAAGCGCTCCCGCGCGTCACCCAACGGCGGAATGCCGGACTCGTAGGGCTGGTCCTTCACCGGCGTGGGGCGGCGACGCAGGATGATCGTCGAGATGGCGACCATCGCGACCGCGTTCAGGGCCACGAATCCGAGTAAGAGCAGAACCGGGAGGTAGGTGCGATCCATCGCGCTCCTGACTTCGTGAAATTTTTCACGTGAACGGCACGGAGAAGGTACCCGGCCGCGTCAGGCGGTGTCAACGGACGTAACCGACGCACTACCCTTGCTTTATGCCGTCGCGCGCAGTCGCGAAAATCGCGCGCCGGTGCGGGATGTTGGTGCTGGGCATGCACCATCCACCAGCCCGGTCGGGGGACATGCGCTCACCGGCCGCGGCGGTGGAGTCTGTACTTCGCGATACTGGGCATTCCATCCACAGCGCCCCCCGCGAGAACGTGGTCGCGGCCGATGTCGTACACTCGGGTCCCCGGCACCCACAGATCGGCGAGTTCCTTCCCCGTTTCATCGACCGCGAGCCGGCGAAGTCGCGCCTCCCCAGGTGCACCCTGAACGATCCACAGCACCCCGTACTCGTCGGCGATGAGACCAGTGTAAGCAGGCAGCACTCGGGCGGCATCCAGACCGCGCAGGCGAGCGATCACTGTGTCACGTGTCGCGCCCGCAACGGGACCCGCCATCTCCTCCAGCGCGGCCTCGACGTGCTCTGCGCTCACCCGTCTCGGGCGAACCGCAAACTTGATCGCCCGGGTTCCACTCCCCGCCACGTCGTAGGAGGTGACAAAGCCGGAGTCGGCCGATCCCACGAACAGACGGGCCTGGCCGAGTGCGAGATGGGGCTGCCTGCCGAGGGGCCGCGGCAACCATTCTCCGGAGGGCGTTCGCGTCATCTCCACCCCGGGCACCGTCCCGAGCTGGACTGGAGGAGCACTCGGATCGCTCCACATGAACACCGGGGACGCGGTCCGCGCCGACGCCGTCTGTGGGCTCGGCCAGCTCAGAACGACAAATCCAAACAGCCCGTTCCTGTTGCACACCCAGAACGCCGGCCGTCCCGCCGACTGCTCGTGCAGGAACGGCTGTTGGCTGAGCAGAGTGCCCGTGGCACTCAGAGTCGTCATCCTTCGCTGCGCCGGATCCCAAACGCTCAACTGAGCGTTGGCGCCACAGCGTCCGAGCCATGAGATCGATCTGAACTCGCCGGGTCCCGAGCCCCGACGCCCCACGCTTCTCGTGAGCTGACCGCGGAGATCGAAGAACTTGACGACCCCCGCTGCGGCTTCAGCGACCACGATCCCACCTGCGGGCTCGATCAGCGCGGCCGAAGGCATTTCCAGCAGAACTTCGCCGGTCGGCGATGACGCGAGAAGCGTCAACTCGGGTACGGTATCAACGCGCACGGGAAGCTGAGCGCCAGCGACGCTTGCGAACAGTGCTCCCGCAGCGGCTATGATGTGCCTCGCGATGTGACGCCGACGCTCGGAGCGGCCAGCCCATCCCCTACGGAACGTGCAAGCGCGAACCGGAAGAGGTCGTTTCATGGTTGGCGTCATCCTGAAAGGCGAAGGATCCTCGACCGAGGACTGCTGGCGCTCCACGGCCTGCCTAACAGCGACATACCGCTCGTGCAGACGCGGAGGCCCTCCTGGTCATCCGCGAACGCCACGGGACTGTTGTCAACGCAGAGATACTCGGCCGGTACCCCGAGCGCGAGGCCTGCTTCCCGATGCATGGTACGTCGAGAGCGCCCAAGGAATCTCGGTGCCCGCGAGGCGGCTTGGCTATGCATCACACGCCGGGCTCGCCATGAAGCGCGCCCGACTCAGCCGGGGCCGCGAGTAACCGTCGTTACCCCGCGCCGCCCGTCTTCGCGCTCTCTTCCAGTTCGGACGCGGAGGCATACAAGAAGTCCCGGTTCATGCGCGCGATCTCGTCGATCGAGATCTCCTTGGGGCAAGCCGCCTGGCACTCACCGAACAGGGTGCAGCCCCCGAAGTGCTCGAGGTCCATTTGCGCCACCATCCGGAGCGCCCTCCGGTAGCGTTCCGGCTGGCCCTGTGGCAAGTGTCCCAGGTGCGAGACCTTGGCCGCCGTGAACAGCGACGCGGAGCCGTTGGGGCACGCCGCGACGCAGGCCCCGCAACCAATGCAGGCCGCCGCATCCATCGCCGCGTCCGCATCGGGCTTCGAGATGGGCATCGCATTGCCGTCGACCGCGTTGCCCGTCGCCACCGACACGTACCCGCCGGACTGGATGATGCGGTCGAACGCCCCACGGTCCACGCAGAGGTCACGCAACACCGGAAACGCCGCCGCACGCCACGGCTCGATGGTCAGCGTCTCACCATCCGTGAATGAACGCATGTGCAACTGACACGTGGTGGTCGCCTGTACCGGCCCATGCGCCAATCCGTTGATCATCATGCCGCACATGCCGCAGATGCCTTCGCGGCAGTCGTGATCGAAGGCAATCGGCGCCTCGCCCTTTGCCGTCAACTCCTCGTTGACGACGTCGAGCATCTCCAGGAACGACATGTCGGGGCTCACGTCGTGGGCGCGGTACTCGACAAACGCACCCGCGGCCGAGGGACCCGCCTGTCGCCACACCCGAAGGGTCAGGTTCACTTGTACGACCTCGTTGCGAGATGGACGTTCTCGAAGGTCAACGGCTCCTTGTGCAGCGTCGGCGACTGACCGGGACCGCCGTACTCCCACGCCGCGACGTAGGCAAACTTGTCGTCGTGGCGCAGCGCCTCGCCGTCCTCCGTCTGGTGTTCCGTACGGAAGTGCCCACCGCAGGACTCCTCGCGGTGCAGCGCGTCGATGCACATCAGCTCGGCGAGCTCCAGAAAGTCGGCGACCCGCCCGGCCTGCTCCAGGGACTGGTTGAGTTCTGCCCCGCTCCCCGGCACAGTGACGTTTCCCCAGAACTCCTCGCGGAGCGCGGGGATGCGCTGCAACGCCTCGTTGAGTCCCGCCGCATCGCGCGCCATGCCGCACTTGTCCCACATGATGCGACCCAACTCACGATGGAACGACTGCACCGTGCGCTTGCCCTTGATGTCGAGCAGGCGCTTCGTACGCTCCGCGACCTCGCGCTCCACGGCCACGACGTCCGGATGATCCTTCCCCACCGGCTCGAGCCGGTTGCTGGCGAGGTAGTGTCCGATGGTGTACGGGATGATGAAGTACCCGTCGGCAAGGCCCTGCATGAGTGCGCTCGCACCAAGGCGGTTGGCACCATGATCGGAGAAGTTCGCCTCGCCCAGCACGTGCAGGCCCGGGATGGTGCTCATCAGGTTGTAGTCGACCCACAACCCGCCCATGGTGTAGTGCACGGCGGGATAGATGCGCATCGGGACCTCATACGGATTTTCGTCCGTGATGCGCTGGTACATGTCGAACAGGTTGCCATACCGCTCGGCGATCTTCTCGCGGCCGAGCCGCGCAATGGCGTCGCGAAAGTCGAGGTAGACGCCGAGGCCCCCTGGGCCGACACCGCGACCGTCGTCGCAGGCCTCCTTGGCTGCACGCGACGCAATGTCCCGCGGCGACAGGTTGCCGAACGACGGATACTTGCGCTCCAGGTAGTAGTCGCGCTCGGCCTCGGGGATCTGATGCGGCGCGCGCTTGTCACCATGCGCCTTCGGCACCCACACGCGACCATCGTTGCGCAGCGATTCCGACATGAGCGTGAGCTTGGACTGGTACTCGCCGCTCTGCGGAATGCACGTCGGGTGGATCTGCGTGTAGCACGGGTTCCCGAACAGCGCGCCCTTGCGGTGGGCGCGCCAGATGGCCGTGGTGTTGGCCCCCTTCGCGTTCGTCGAGAGAAAGAACACGTTGCCATAACCACCGGTCGCCAGCACCACCGCGTCACCGAGATGCGACTCGACCTTGCCCGTGACGAGATCGCGCGTGACGATGCCGCGCGCGACCCCCTTCACCAGGATCACGTCGAGCATCTCGGTGCGGGGATACATCTTCACGCCGCCCTTCGCGATCTCCTTCTCCAGCGCCTGGTACGCGCCCAACAAGAGCTGCTGGCCCGTCTGCCCGCGCGCGTAGAACGTGCGCGAGACCTGCGCGCCCCCGAACGAGCGATTGGCGAGGAGGCCGCCGTACTCACGAGCGAACGGAACGCCCTGAGCCACGCACTGGTCTATGATGTCGACGGAGATATGCGCCAGCCGATGCACGTTGGCTTCGCGCGCCCGGAAGTCCCCGCCCTTCACCGTGTCGTAGAACAGGCGGTAGACTGAATCCCCGTCGTTCTGGTAGTTCTTGGCCGCGTTGATGCCACCCTGCGCCGCAATCGAATGGGCGCGGCGCGGCGAATCCTGGAAACAGAAGCACGAGACCTGGTAGCCAAGCTCGGACATGGTGGCGGCCGCCGACGCGCCCGCGAGCCCGGACCCCACGACAAGCACGTGATGCTTTCGCTTGTTGGCGGGGTTGACGAGCTTCATCTCGAACTTGTGCCGGTCCCACTTCTGCGCGATCGGGCCGGAGGGTATGCGGGCATCGAGAGTCATCGCCCACCTCCGGGCGGCAGGGCCGGGCCCGTGGGTGCCGCGAGAACGCTCGCGTCCATCTCCAGGGGCACCGCAGCCTCGGGAAAGGCGCCGAGCGCCGCGGCAATCGGGACGGCGGCGAGTCCCACGGCGATCACCACCGCGAGGACGACGGCGATTGGCCGATGCAGCGGATGGGGAGACGGGCGGCGCGCGCCGAGGGTGCGCCACGACGACCAGGCGCCATGATAGAGGTGCAGACCCAGGAACACCGTGGCGATCACGTAGAACGCCGTCGCCCACCATCGGGTAAAGCCCAACCGGAGATTGTTGTACGGGTCGAGGTGCGTGAAGCCCGGGTGCCCGACGCCAAACGTCATGTCGGCGATGTGAAATACGATGAAGGCGAGCAGCACCACGCCTCCGATGCGCATCGTGCGCGCGCCGAGCGTGGACGTTTGTCCGTGTCGTCGCGCGTAGGCCACGGGTCGCGCGGCACGATTGCGCATGGTCAACTGCCACGCCGCCACGACGTGCACGCTGACGCTCGCCAGCAGACCGAGGCGCGCGACCCAGAGCAACGCGCCCAGCTTGCGAAGGGCGACGGCATAGTCGTGCATGGCGGGGGCAGCGCCAACCGGCTTGAACATCTGCAGGTTGCCCGCCATGTGCACGAACACGAACGCGATGCCGCTGATTCCGGAAACGGCCATGACGGTCTTCTTGCCGACCGACGAATCCCAGAACCGGCGCAACCGACCCGCCGGCCGCGGAGACGCGGCGGCCGACGGCAGGGTGGAAGCAGCCATGTGGACGGACGGTGGGGGGAGCGCCTACGAGAGCTTCGCCATCGGTTCGCGGACCGCATCGGCGCTCTTGCCCAGCGCCACACGCTCGGCCGGAGTCAGCTCCACCTCGATCACCTTCTCCAGCCCCTTGCGACCCAGCTTGCACGGCACGCCGAGGAACAGCCCGCTCATTCCGTATTCGCCTTCGAGCCACGCGGCGCACGGCAGGATGCGCTTCTGATCCTGCACGATCGCTTCGGCCATTTGCACCGCGCCGGCCGAGGGTGCGTAGTACGCCGAACCCGTCTTGAGGAAGCTGACGATTTCGGCGCCCCCGTTGCGCGTGCGGTCCACGATCTTGTCGAGCGCGGTGCGCTCGAGCAGCTGCGTGATCGGGATGCCGCTCACGGTCGTGTACGAGATGAGCGGGACCATCGTATCCCCGTGGCCACCGAGCACCATCGCCTGGATGTCGCGCACCGAGATATCCAGGGCCTCGGCGAGGAACGCGCGGTAGCGCGCCGTGTCGAGCACTCCCGCCATGCCCAGAACGCGCTCACGCGGGAAGCCCGTCGCCTTCTTGGCGACGTAGCACATCACGTCGAGCGGATTGGAGACCACGATCACGATCGCGTTTGGCGACGTGCGCGCCACGTTCTCGGAGACGGTCTTCACGATCCCGGCGTTCGTGTTCATCAGGTCGTCACGCGACATGCCCGGCTTGCGCGCGATGCCGGCGGTGATGATGACGATGTCCGAGTTCTCGGTCTCGTCGTAGCCGCTCGTGCCAACGATTCGCGAGTCGTACAGCTCGATCGGCGCCGACTGCCACTGGTCGAGTCCCTTTCCCTGCGGCACACCGTCGACGATGTCGACCAGAACGACCTGCTTCGCAAGTTCCTTCTCGGCGACGCGCTGCGCTGCAGTGGCGCCCACGTTGCCGGCGCCAACGACCGTGATTTTGTTGACCATGTGTCGGGGAAAATGAAGGGCGGGAGGGATGGCGAAAGGTAATCAGCCGCCCGGGGCCGCGCGCTATCCGCCAACCTGCGACAGGGCGCGCAGGCCACCCACCTTCATCTGCAACAGCTGGTGCTCGCGGGGCTTTTCGGCGAGCGCCTGCCGAAACAGTGGCTCGAGCGGCTGCCCCGCGCGCAGCGGATCCCTCAGGTTCACCTCGTGGTCGCCGTACAGGCACGTCCGCAGGCGCCCGTCCGCCGTTAGGCGGACCCGATTGCAGGAGCCGCAGTAGGTGTGCGACATCGGCGTGATCACGCCCACGGTGCCCTGCGCACCTTCGAGGCGATGGTACTTCGCCGGACCATTTCCGCGCGGCCCCGCGACCGGCTCGAGCGCGCCCAACGTGGCGATGCGCGCCAGGACTTCGTCCGACGGAACCACGTGCTCCCAGGTCAGCTCGCGCAGGTCACCGACCGGCATCAGCTCGATGAAGCGCACGTGAAACGGATGCGTCAGCGTCAATCGCGCGAAGTCCGTGACCTCGTCGTCGTTCACGCCGCGCAGCACGACCACATTCAGCTTGACCGGACCCAGCCCGGCGTCGACCGCCGCGCGCGCGCTCGCCACCGGATCAAACGCGAGGTTCCGACGTGCGATGGCCACGATGCGATCCGCGCGGAGCGAGTCGGCGCTCATGTTCACACGATCGAGCCCGGCCGCGGCCAGCTCCGAGGCCAGCGCCGGCAGCTTGACGCCATTGGTCGAGAGCGCGATGTCCTCCACGCCCGGCACCGCGCGAAGCTGCCTCACCAGCGACGCGAGGTCCGGCCGAATCGTGGGCTCGCCGCCCGTGATGCGCAGGCGGCGGAGGCCGAGCGGCGCCAGCTGCGCGACCACGGCGACGATCTCCTCGTACGAGAGCAGATCCTGCTTGGGCAGCCACTGCAGACCTTCGAGCGGCATGCAGTACTGGCACCGGAAGTTGCAGCGGTCGGTGATGGAGATGCGCAGGTACTCGATGCTTCGACCGAACTGGTCCTGGAGCGTCTCGGGCTGGTTCACGGTTCACCTCCCGTCACCGCGGCCCCCAGACGGGTGGGATCGACCCACTCGCGCGAACCGTCGACGTAGTGCTCGCGCTTCCAGATCGGAACGCGTCGCTTGAGTTCCTCGATGATCCATCGGGCGGCGTCCATCGACGGTGCCCGTCGCTCGTGCGACACCGCAATCGCCACGCTGGCCTCGCCCAGGTCGAGCGTTCCAAGCCGATGCACGACCACGACGTGCGGCGTCTCGAATCGAGTACTGGCCTCGCTCACGATGCTCGCGAGTTCGCGGGCTGCCATGGTCTCGTAGGCTGTGTAGTCGATGCCCACGACGGATCGCCCATCGTTCACGTCGCGCACAGTCCCGACAAAAAGCGTGGACGCTCCCGAGGCGTGCGACGCGACCTCGGCGAGCAACGCCGCGCCATCGATCGGCTCATGGACGAGTGCGCTGCGCATCGGTCAGCCGCCGGCAACCGGGGGAATGATCGCGACCTCGTCGCCCACGTCCAGCCGTTGATCCAACTCGGCGTACTCCGCGTTGACCGCAACCAAAGGCCGCGGCGGCACCGCGTGTGCCGCCCGATCCTGAATGGCGGCAAGGAGATCGCGCACGCGCGCCTCGGGGCCCACCGCCACCTCGATGGAGTCGGCACCGAGGGCGTCGGCGTAGGAGGCAAAGAGGAGGACGCGGACATTCATGTTCGTACCAACTCTACGCGCAGGCGCCCGTTCCCTGCCAGTGGAAAAACAAAACGCCCCGGAGAACCGGGGCGTGCCCACGTGCGGCGCGTCAGTCTTCGTCGTGTCCCTCGCCGTCAGGGAGCGGCTCGAGGTCGGCGACCATCGCGCGTAACTCCTTGCTGGGCTTGAACACGGGCACCGGTCGTGCAGACACCTCGACCGGGCTGCCGGTGCGCGGGTTGCGGGCCATGCGCGTCTTGCGATGCCGAATCTTGAACGTACCGAAGCCGCGAACCTCGATGTTGCGCTGCTCCTGGAGGGCTTCCTTGATCGCGTCGAGGAATGCATCCACCACCCGCGCGCAATCCTTTTTGGAAATGAGCGGGCCCGCGGTACGGGAGATTTGCTGCGTGACGTGCTCGACGAGGTCGGCCTTGGTCATTTCGTTGCCTCAGGAGGGGCAGCCAAAAGCCCGTTAGGTGGGTCGAACATAGACCGTCACCTGTTGAGTGTCAAGCGTTTGTGCCGCTTCGCGTTACCTCACCCCGGACGGCACTCATGAACTGCTTGAACAGCGGCCGGGCGTCATGCGGACCAGGTGCCGCTTCGGGGTGATACTGCACGGCAAACAGCGGGAGATCTCGATGCCGAAGCCCCTCGACTGTCCCGTCGTTGAGGTTGACGTGGGTTACCTCGAGGGCGGGCGCGCCCGGGATGCCATCTTCGCCACCCTTCACCGCAAAGCCGTGGTTCTGGGACGTGATCACCACGCGCCCGGTGGAGAGCTCCTTCACAGGGTGATTCCCGCCGCGGTGCCCGTACGGGAGCTTGACGGTCTCGGCGCCGTAGCTGAGCCCGATCAGCTGGTGGCCGAGGCAGATGCCGAAGACGGGCACCCCTTTGTCGGCAATGGTCCGGATGGCCTTCGGCGCGTAGGCTACCGCCGCCGGGTCACCCGGACCATTCGAGAAGAAGACGCCATGCGGTTCGCGGGCGAGCACCGCCTCAGGCGCCGTCGTCGAGGGAACGACCGTGATCCGGCAGCCGTGCGCTTCGAACAACCGGAGGATGTTTCGCTTGATGCCGTAGTCGTAGGCCACGATGTGATACGGCGCATCGCCCGGCCCCCAGGTGTACTCTCGATCCGTCGTCACCTCGGACGCCAGATCGAGGCCCTCCATGCTCGGACAGGCATCGAGCGCGGCACGCGCCTCGTCTGACGCCTGGTCGCCAACCCCGATGACGCCGCGCATCACGCCAACGGAACGGAGTCGCCTCGTGAGTTCGCGCGTGTCCACGTCATGCAGGATCGGAATGCCGGCCCCCGTGAGCCATGAGGCGAGGTCTCCGCTCGCCCTCCAATTGGAAAACCCGCGGGAGAGCTCGCGCACCACGACGCCGGCGACGTGGGGCTTCTCGGATTCCGGATCCTCGGCATTGATGCCGTAGTTGCCGATCATGGTGGAGGTCATCACCACGATCTGCCCGCGGTATGACGGGTCGGTAAAGACCTCCTGATACCCGGTCATGTTCGTGGTGAACACCACCTCCGCCACGGTGGGCGGGATGCGGCCGCTGAGCCGGCCGAGAAAAAGGGTTCCATCCTCGAGGAGGAGGAACCCCTTGATTGCAACGGGCATGCTCACGTCGGACTATTGCTTGGGGGGCGGAGTGGTCGGCGGCGTGGTGGCCGCAGGCGGCGGCGTCACAGGCACTGCGGCGGCGCCTGCCTTGGGAGCCGTGGCCGGTGCGCTCGAAAATGGCTGGTCGAGCACCGAGCGCGGTACCCGAGCGCTCTTGGACATCAGGCCAAGGACGAACGCGATCAGCAGGAACAGACCACCACCGTACCAGGAGACCTTGGTGAGGAGGTTGCCGGCCTGACGGCTCCCGATGAGCGAGTCCGCGGCTGTGGTGGCGCCGCCGAACGAGGCGGCCAGACCACCGCCCTTGCCCGCCTGGAGCAGGACCGCGACCATCACGGCCAGACTGACGAGGATGAGAATGACGAGCAGAAAGGTATACATGGGATGCGGCGCGGAGCGACGTGGTTCCAGCCGCTAATTATCGCCGGTCCACGCGGCCAAGTGCAAGAGGGGTAAGGGGATGAGATCGCCCCTTCAGCTCCGGACGATCGAGCTCCACCCTTCCGCGTCCAGCGACGCGCCCCCCACGAGCAGGCCATCGACTTCCGGGGCCTCGAGCAGGGTGGCCGCATTCCCTCGGTTCACACTACCCCCATAGCAAATCGGGATCGCGCGCGCCTTCTCGCCCAGGATCGCGAGCAGTTCCTGACGGATCACCTGATGGATGAGCGATGCATCGTCGGGGGTGGCGGTCTTTCCGGTGCCGATGGCCCACACCGGCTCGTACGCGATCATCATCGTCGCAATTGCCGCGGGTTCGATCGCCGAGATGCCGGTGCGGAGCTGGCGAAGGACGACCAGCTGAGTCTCGCCTCGTTCGCGCTCCTCCAGCGTTTCACCCACACAGAGCATCGGGACCAGGCCAGCCCGCACGGCGGCCGCCACCTTGAGCGCGGTCTGCTCATCGGTTTCCCCGAATACGTGGCGGCGCTCCGAGTGGCCCACGAGTGCCATCGTCGCCCCCGCATCGCGGGCCATCGGCGCACTCAGCTCGCCCGTAAACGCGCCCTTGTCCTGCCAGTGGATGTTCTGCGCCCCCACCTGAATGTCCTGGCGTTCCCGCAGTCCGTCGACGACGGTGGTGAGGCTCACGGCCGGCGGGAAGAACAGCACCTGCCGATCGGGGCGACGCGCATAGTGCGCCAGGAACGACCGAAGGAACGCCCGGGTGTCGGACGGTCCGTGATGCATTTTCCAGTTGGCGGCAAAGACAGGACGACGCATGAAGGTCACCGATCGTCGAGGGCGGCTACCCCGGGGAGCACCTTGCCCTCCAGGAACTCGAGCGACGCGCCACCACCGGTCGACACGTGGCTCATGGACGCCTCGAGGCCGGCCTCGGCGACGGCCGCCGCGGAGTCTCCCCCACCCACGATGGTGGTCGTTCCGCGTGAGGTGGCGTCGGCCATCGCATGCGCGATGGCGTTCGTGCCGGCATCGAATGGTTTGGTTTCAAAGACGCCCATGGGTCCGTTCCACAGCACCGTCTTCGCGCTGGCGATCGCGCGCGCATACGACGCCTGCGTCTCGGGGCCAATGTCGAACATCGCCTGGTCGGAGGGAATCGCGTCCCGCCTGACGTTGGTGGCGCGCGCCCCGTCGGTCATGGAGGGCGCGATGGTCGCGTCATGCGGGAGGGTCAGACGAACGCCGGCCCGCTGCACCAGTTCGCGCGCCAGATCGACCCGATCGAGTTCCACGAGCGACTTCCCGGTTTCGAGTCCCATCGCCCTGAAGAACGTGCAGGCCATCGCGCCGCCCACGAGAAGACCGTCCACCTTGGGGAGCAGCGCCTCGATCACGTCGATCTTCCCCGACACCTTGGCGCCGCCAAGGATGGCCACGAACGGGCGCCTGGGGTCAGCGACCGCGCTCCCCAGGTACCCCAGTTCCTTTTCCATGAGGAACCCGGCCACGCATGGGCGGAGGAAGGCCGCGACACCGGCCGTGCTGGCGTGTGCCCGATGCGCCGACCCAAACGCATCGTTCACGTAGAGATCCCCGAGGGCCGCAAATGCCTTTGACAGCGCCTCGTCGTTCTTCTCCTCGCCCGGGTGAAAGCGCGTATTCTCCATGAGCAGCACTTCGCCGTCTCCCATGGCCTTCGTGCGCGCTTCGGCTTCCGACCCAATCGACGTCGGGCAAAAGCTCACGGGCCAGTCGATGAGCCCATCGAGACACGCGGCCACCGGTGCCAGGGAGTACTTCGGATCGGGGCCGCCCTTTGGTCGCCCGAGATGCGAAAGCAACACGACACGAGCACCGCGGGCCGCGAGGTATTCGATGGTTGGCAGTGCAGCGCGCACGCGTGTGTCGTCGGTGACACGACCGTCACCGTCGAGGGGCACGTTGAAGTCGACGCGGACGAGCGCACGCTTGCCGGCGAGCGAGGCGTCCGGGAGGTCGCGAATGGAGCGTTTGTTCATCGAGGCGGGTGCAAGGCAACACGACGACCGACGCCGGCTCCGCGGTTGCGGAGCCGGTGGTCGCCGACCTCAGAGCTTCTGGCCGACGTAGCGCAGGAGGTCAACGCAGCGGCTCGCGTACCCCCACTCGTTGTCGTACCACCCGGACACCTTCACCATCGTGCCATCGATGACGTTGGTGTTCTTCGAGTCGAGAATGCACGAGTGCGGATTCCCGATGTAGTCGGCAGAGACGAGTTCCTCGGTGGTGTACGCGAGGACGCCGTTGAGCGCGCCATCGGCGGCAGCGCGGAAGGCGGCATTGACCTCATCGATCGTCGTCGCCTTCTCCACCTCGACGGTCAGCTCGGTGAGCGACACGTCCGGCGTGGGCACCCGAATCGCGATGCCGTCGATCTTGCCCTTCACCTCGGGGATCACGAGCGAGGTGGCCTTGGCCGCACCGGTGGTGGTCGGGATGATCGACACCGCGGCCGCGCGGGCGCGCCGCAGGTCCTTGTGCGGCAGGTCGAGGATCTGCTGGTCGTTGGTGTAGCTGTGGATGGTGACCATGGCGCCATGGCGAAACCCGAACGCATCACGAATCACCTTCACCATCGGCACGAGGCAGTTGGTCGTGCAGGACGCGTTGGAGATGACATGGTGCGACGCCGCGTCGTACTTCTGGTGATTGACGCCCATCACCACGGTGATGTCTTCTCCCTTGGCCGGCGCCGAGATGATGACCTTCTTCGCGCCACCTTCGAGGTGCTTCCTGGCCACCGGTGCATCGGTGAAGCGGCCGGTGGACTCGAGCACGATGTCGACGCCCAGGTCCCTCCACGGCAGCGCGGCAGGATCCTTCTGTGCAAAGACCTTCACGGTGTCGCCGTTGATCGTCAACGCCTCGTTCCCGCTCGAGACGCTGCCGGCGAACGCGCCGTGCACCGAGTCGTACTTGAAGAGGTGCGCGAGGGTCCTGGTGTCGGTGAGATCGTTGACCGCGACGAAGTCGAGGTCGGTGACGCCGGTCTCCTTGGCGGCGCGCAGCACCTGCCGGCCAATGCGGCCGAACCCGTTAATGCCTACCCGAATCGCCATGTGAACGTGTTCCCCGTGAAGCGGGCGCGTCGCGCGGATCGCGCGCGCGGCCGTATGTGATGAAGCAGATGGTGCGCACCCCGGCGCTTGCCAGCGCGTCGGCACAGGCATTCAACGTCGCGCCGGTCGTGATGACGTCGTCGACGAGGAACACCGTCACGTCCCCGAGTCGCTGCAACAGCGAGGCATCGACCTGAAAGGCGTTGGCAACGTTCGTCAAACGTTCTTCGACTGTCAACCGAGTTTGCGATGGGGTCTCGCGCAGGCGCTGCAACAGTGGTACCGGTACGCCGAGGCCCCAGCGCGCCGCCACACCACGCGCCAGGCCCTCGCTCTGGTTGTAGCCGCGCTCGCGAAGTCGGCCAGGTGCGAGTGGTACGGGGACCATCGCGCGCGCTGCGCTGAGCGTTGACGGAAACTCGAGCTGGGACATGCGGGCGGACAGTTCGTCCGCCACGCGGTGCCAGCCATCGTACTTGATCGCATGGAGCAGGCTTCGCGCCACCGGATCGTCGGCCCAGGCGCACGAGCGTGCAGCGTGCACGTGTGGCGACAGGTGGCGACACCAGCGACACACCGTACCGCGCTGCGGGTGTCCGCATCGCGCGCACGTCGGTCGCCCGAGCGGGGCGACCTGCGCCCAGCAGCGAGAGCACGCGTACCCGCTGGAGGCCCGCGGCATGTGGCGCGCACACGTCAGGCACGTGCGCGGCAGCAGGAGATCCGCGAGATCGGTGGCCAGGGTGCGCCACCACGTCGGTCTGGCGGCCCGGTGAGCGCTTGAGTGTGACATGGCGTCCTCCCGGACGCCTCACTCGCTCCGCGTCGAGTGCCCGAGGGCCGTCCGCATGACTTCGAGATCAGGATCACGGCCAAACCAGCACCGGAACGCCTCGGCTCCCTGCGAGAGGAGCATCGCGCGTCCGTCGATGGCCCGGAGACCGCGTGCGCGCGCCGCACGCACCCATGACGTCTCACCATCACGGTACACGAGATCCATCACGTGCGCGTCACGCGGGAGCCATGCGACCTCCACCGGATGTGCGTCATCCGTCATGCCAACGGGCGTTGCGTTCACCACGAGCGACGCCCCTGACAGCGCGGCCGCGGCGCTCGAGGCCGGCCGTGTGTGCGGGAAACGCTGACGCAGTTCGTTCGCGCGCTCGGGCGAGCGAGCGAAGATCCCCACCGTGGCACCGGCCCATGTGGCCACCGCGGCGCACACACCCGCCGCCGCTCCCCCCGCGCCGAGCAGAGCCACCACGGCGCCCGGTCGGGTGGTGCCTAACGAATCCACGGCGGCTTCGAACCCTGCAACATCGGTGTTGTCGCCGTAGAGCCGTCCCTCCTCATCATGCCAGAAGGTGTTCACCGCCCCCGCCTGCTCGGCGCGGGGCAGGCGCACCTCGCAGGCTTCGTACACCGCGCGCTTGTGGGGAATCGTGACGTTCCCTGCCCCGCGAACTGCACGCAGGTCCGCGAGCACCTGCCCCAACTCCGCAGGCGCGACGTCGAGCGCGGTGTATCGCAGCGGAATCCCGGCGGCCTCGAGCGCCGCATTCTGGAATGCCGGGGATCGCGAATGACCGACGGGATGGCCGAGGAGGACCAGGCGACCAGGCCACGCCGCAGTTCGACTCACGCCGACGTGGCCGCGCGATCCCGCGTGAGGCGGTCGAACACCGAGCGCACGTAGGTCGTCAGCTCATCGGCCGTCGCGCGATACCCTGCGAGGTCGCCGCCAAAGGGATCGCTGATCGCGACCCCCTCACCGCCCGTGGCAAACGCGGACAACAACACGGCTTTCCCTTCGCCGCCCAGGGACAACGCGCGCTCGAGGTGATTCGGCGACATCACCAGGATGAGGTCCGCCGCCCGCACGAGGTCACGCGTCAGCGAGCGCGCGCGGTGATTCGCGAGGTCGAGGTGCCGCTCGAGCGCGACGAGGAGCGAACCGTCCGATGCCGGCGCGCCGTCCCAGGCGCTGGTTCCCGCGCTCTCCACGTCGAACCCGAGGAGGCCGCGTTCGATCGCCTCGCGGCGCCCGATGGCTTCGGCCATGGGTGAACGACAGGTGTTCCCGGTGCAAACGAAGAGGAGCTTCACGGAGCGGCGCAGGCGACGGGCCTGAAACGTAACCCGCGTGGTGGCGCCGCGTCACTTGCGCCGCTCATCGATCGCCGATGAGCCGTGGCAACGACTCCCGCAGCACCGACGCGGGGATCGCACCAGGTCGGATCACGCGCGGGCGCGCCCCCACGCAATCCACGACGGTCGACGGCTCCGACGGCGAGAGTCGCCCGCCATCGAGGACGCGCATACGACCCGCGCGCACCGGATCCGGCCACTGCTCGAGGATCTCGAACGCCGACATTGCCGGCGGCTGTCGAGGGCGATTGGCGCTCGTGCTCGTCATGGGGTCCCCGTACGCGCGGATCAACTGCTGCAGGCCCGTATGCGAGGTCCAACGTACGGCGATGCCGCCCTCCGGGCCGCGCAGCCGATCGGGAACGCGCCGTTCTCCGCCGGGAAGCACGAGCGTCACCGGGCCCGGCCAGTGTCGCGCCGCGAGGATCGAGGCGTCCCTCGTCAGGCGCAGACCGAGTCGCTCGATCATGTCGCTGCCGGCGATGAGCAGAAGAAACGGTTTGCTCGCCGGTCGCTGCTTGAGCAGCACGAGCGCCTCGACCGCCTCACGATCGACCGCGGTCCCGAAGCCATACAGCGTTTCCGTGGGGTACGCGAGCACGCCACCCTCGCGCAAATGATCGATGGTGCGCGGAATCGCGGCGTCGACTTCGCCGGGCGACCAGAACGGGACCGCGATGTTCGCGACGCTCACGCGGGGAGGTCGCCCAGGCGCTCGGCGCGCGCAAAGTCATCAGCCTCCGTCACCTTCATTGCCCGCTCGCTGCCGCGCACGACGACCACTTCGAAGCCCAGCCGCTCACAGAGCGCGGCGTCGTCGGTGGCGACGATGCCGTCGCGGCGAGCGTGGAGGTGCGCGGCTTCGATCATGGCCCGTGGAAACGCCTGAGGCGTCTGTGCGCGCCAGAGCCGCGCGCGATCGATGGTGCGCACGACCCGCCCGTCGTCGTGCACTTCCTTGAGCGTATCCACCACCGGGAGCGCCGCGATCGCACCGCGGCCGGCGCGCGCTTCGGCGATGACCGCGGCGATCGTCTCATCGGTCACGAGCGGGCGGGCGGCGTCGTGAATGACGACGATCCCGGCTTCGTCGGGGAGATCCTCGATGCCGCTCCACACCGAATCCATGCGCTCACGCCCGCCGGTGGACACGAGCAGGCGATCGACGTCGCACTGGAACAACCAGGGGGGCGGGTCGCCGGCGTGGCTGCGCGGCAGCACCGTGACCACGAGGGCGACGTCGGGCCGCCGATGGAAGGCCTGAAGGCTGTGGAGCAGCATCGGCTTCCCGGCGACCCATCGGAACTGCTTGAGTTCCGCCGTTCCGGTTCGCGAACCGGTGCCGGCGGCAACGATGACGACCCCGACATCCGGCGGGGCGGCGGGCTCTGGGCGCAGTTCCGCGGGCGTGGTGTCCCGCGACAGATGGCCTGCGGCGCGCTCGCCGTCGTGGTCGTCGGTCATCGCCTAACGAAACAGGTGCGCGAACAGGGCGCCGATCGTCTCGACCCCAACGACGCGCAGCCCCTCGGGCGGTCGGCGCGGAATGCCGCGCGCCGCCACGAACGCCGAGGCAAATCCGAGCTGCGCCGCTTCGGCCAGGCGCCGTTCGACCTGCGACACGGGCCGGACTTCGCCGCCCAATCCGACTTCGCCAATGAACACCGCGTCGCCGGCGAGCGGGCGGTCATAGATACTCGAGGCAAGCGCGCTGACCACCGCGAGGTCGCCGGCCGGCTCCACCATGCGCAAACCACCGACCACGTTGAGGAACACGTCGAGCGCCCCACAGGACAACCCCGTGCGCTTGTCCAGCACGGCAAGCAGCAGGGCAAGGCGGCGCCCGTCGAAGCCCGTGGACACGCGTTGCGGCGTCCCGAACCCCGCTTTGGCGGCCAGCGCCTGCACTTCGACCAGCACCGGCCGCGTCCCCTCCATGAGGGCCGTGACGGCGCTTCCGGATGCGCGCGACTCGCGATCGGCCAGGAAGAGCGCTGATGGATTGGCCACGCCCGCAAGTCCGTCTTCGGTCATTCGGAACACGCCGATCTCGTCGACCGAACCAAACCGATTCTTCGTGGCACGGAGCACCCGATGGTCCGCCGAGCTTTCGCCTTCGAAGTACAGGACCGTATCGACGATGTGCTCGAGGGTCCGGGGACCGGCGATACTGCCGCCCTTGGTCACGTGCCCGACCACGACGACGGCCGCACCGCTGGCCTTGGCGTGGCGCATGAGACGCGCGGCGCATTCGCGCACCTGACCCACGTTCCCGGGCGCACCCTCGAGATCGTCCGTTGCCACCGTCTGGATGGAGTCGACGATCATGAGACCGGGGCGTGCGCCCTCGGCGGCCTCCAGGACGTCCTCGAGCGACGTGGCGCAGAGCAGCGACACCGACTCACCGAGGCGCAGGCGCTCCGCACGGAGCTTGACCTGCAGCGCCGATTCTTCGCCGGAGACGTAGAGCACCTCGGTGCCGCGCGCGGAGACGGCGCCCGCGACCTGCAGCAGGAGCGTCGACTTGCCGATGCCGGGTTCGCCGCCGACCAGGATCAGGGAGCCCGGGACGACACCCCCGCCGAGCACAAAGTCGAGCTCTTCGATGCCTGACGAGAACCGGCTCGTGCGCGCGGACCCCACGTCCCGCAGTCGCGTGGGACGCGCCGTCGGTCCCGGGATGGCGGCGCGCGGCGCAGCCGCCCGACTCGGCCGCGAGACGACTTCCTCGACGAGCGTGTTCCACTCGCCACACGCGTCACAGCGCCCCTGCCACTTGGGGTGATCGGCACCGCACTCGGTGCATCGGAACGTCGTCTTCGTTCGCAGGGTGCGGTCGGGTCGAGGGGTCAGGCGCTATTCGCGCCGTGGCGCGTAGTTGTCGAAGCGCGTGAAGCGCTTGTGGAAGTACATCCGGACGGTATCGGTCGGACCGTTGCGCTGCTTGCCGACGATGATCTCGGCGAGGCCCTCGAGCGGCGTGCCATCGGCGAGGCGGCGGGGCTCGCCCCGTTCGTCGTGCGCGCCGTCGTAGTACTCCGGCCGAAAGAGGAACATAACGACGTCGGCATCCTGCTCGATGGCGCCGGACTCGCGGAGGTCCGAGAGTTGGGGCCGACGGTTCTCGCCCGTCCGCTGCTCGGGCGCGCGCGAGAGCTGCGAAAGGCACACCACCGGAACCTGCAACTCACGTGCAAGGATCTTGAGCGAACGCGAGATATAGCTGATCTCCTGCTGCCGATTCTCCGAGTCGGCGGGACCCTGAATGAGCTGCAGGTAGTCGATGATGATGAGCCCGACGTCATTCTCGGCCTTGAGCCGCCGCGCCCGCGAGCGGATCTCGAGCGCGGTGAGGCCGGGCGTGTCATCGATCCAGATCGGCAGCGAGCCCAGGATGCCGGACGCCTTGCCCAGATTGCGGAAGTCGTCGTCCGAAAGCTTGCCGCTGCGGAGCTTTTGCGCGTCCACCCACCCTTCGGCCGCGAGCATCCGGGTGACGAGCTGCTCCTTGGCCATCTCGAGCGAGAAGATCGCCACGGGGGTGTGACCGAGGTAAGCCGCGTTCTGCGCCACGTTCAGCACGAACGCCGTCTTTCCCATCGAGGGGCGCGCCGCGACGATGATCAACTCGGAGCGCTGGAAGCCGAGCGTGAGCTTGTCGAGATCGGTGAAGCCCGACGGCACGCCGGTGACTTCCTCACCGTGCTTGCTCAGTTCCTCGATGCGCTCCATCGCGGTCCAGAGGAGCTCCTTCATGCGATGGAACCCTTCGGCCTTCCGCGTCTGGTTGATCTGGAAGATCCGTTGCTCCGCCTTGTCGAGAAGGTCCGCCGAGCTGACTTTGCCCTCGAACGCCTCGCTCACGATGTCGGTGGACGTTTCGATGAGGCGCCGGACGACGGCCTTTTCGCGGATGATGCGTGCGTGGTATTCGACGTTGGCGGCGGTCGGGACGGCGTCCACGATGGAGGCGAGGTAGTCCTTGCCGCCTGACGCGTCCAGCTCGCCGCGGCGCCCCAGCTCATCACTCAGGGTGAGCGCGTCGACGACCGTGCCCTTTTCGCTCAGCCAGAGGATCGCGCGGAAGATGCGGCGATGGGCCTCGCGGTAGAACATCGTCTCGTCCACGAACTCCCCGGCCCGCACGATGGCGTTCCGGTCCATCATCATGGCCGACAGCACGGCCTGCTCGGCGTCCTCGGAAAACGGCGGACGCCGGTCCCGGAACGCGTTACTGCGCGCCTGGGATGGCGCGGTCGAGGAGTCTTCGAGCAAGCTGGACATCTTCCCAGGTGGGGCGTTTCCACGACGGGTTGCGAAGCAGCGCGGCCGGGTGATACGTGACCACGCAGGGCACTCCGTAGTAGCGGTGGATTCTGCCGCGGAGTTTGCCGATGGGCTCCTTCGTCTGCAACAGTGTTTGCGCCGCAAAGGTGCCGAGAGCGAGCAAGACCTTTGGGCGCAGCAGCTCGATCTGACGGACGAGGTATGGTGAACAAGCCGTCACCTCGTCCGGAGACGGGTTGCGATTCCCCGGCGGACGGTGCTTGAGGACGTTGCAGATGAAGACGTCGTCGCGCGTCAGCTGGATCGCACCGAGGATCTTCGTGAGCAGCTGGCCGGCGGGCCCGACGAACGGCAGACCCTGCTCGTCTTCGTTAGCGCCGGGCGCCTCGCCGACACACACGAAATCGGCGTTCGGGTTTCCGACGCCGGGGACCGGGTTCTTCGCCGTCTGGTAGAGCGCGCACCTGGTGCATCCGGCGACCGCCTGGGCGATGTCGTCCAGGCTCTGCCACGGCGATCGCGATGCCTCGAACATGTCGTGCGCGGCCGACCCCACGACGAGCCCGGTCGGCAGGTCGTCGAGGGATATGAGCGCATTGTCGGGAGCGGCCGCGGAGGACTCGGCGGGTGGCGGGGAAACGGTTGGAGCGGGGACAGGACGATGACGCAGATCGGGAGGAATCGGGCGATCTTTCGAACGGGGGGGGGCCCCCGCCCCACTGGGCGCGGCCACCGTTCGGTCGGGAGGCCCTCCCGGTGCTTGCGGCTCGCGTCGCTCCGCGCGCGCACTTCCAGCATCGGCCGCGCCCAGCGCGGCGCGCCAGTCAATCCGCGCACCGCTGGCGTCAGGCGCACGATCACCGCCGGTGCCCACCGCGCCCGCACGAGGGCCCGCGCCCGCACCGACACCCGTGCCCGCCCCCAGCACTCGCAGCACGTCGTCCACGCCCATCGCGTCGAGCACGAACTCGGTTTCGCCCAGTTCGCGTCGTTGTTCGAGGAATCGCCGAATCTGCTCTCTAGGGTCCACAGACCATCCTCTCCACGCGATCGAGAATCGCGTCCGCCACCTCGGCCTTGCTCATCAATGGGAGTGCCTCGGGTTCGCACCCTGCGGCGATCAGTGTCACGCGATTGGTATCCACCTCGAACCCGGCCCCGGCCTCGGTCGCGTCATTGACGACGATGAGGTCGAGCGCCTTGGTGGCCAGCTTGGCCCGTGCGTTCTCGATCACGCGTTCCGTCTCGAGCGCAAAGCCCACGACGACCGTCCCGTCGCGGCGCCGGCCCGCGGTGGAACGGAGAATGTCCGCTGTCGGCGCAAGCGCGATGGCCTCCGGCGCATCCGCCTTCTTGATCTTCTGTTCGGCGACCGACTCTGGTCGGAAGTCCGCCGGCGCAGCGGCCATCACGAGCACATCACTCGCTGGCAGCGACGCGGCCACCGCCGCGTGCATGTCCGCGGCCGACTGCACGGGCACGAGGCGAACGCCGACCGGCGCCGGAGTTCCCGTCGGGCCGGTCACGAGCGTCACGTGTGCGCCACGGCGCCAGGCCGCGGCCGCGATCGCCACACCCATCTTGCCGCTCGAACGGTTTGAGAGAAACCGCACCGGATCGAGCGCCTCGCGCGTCGGCCCGGCAGTCACGAGCACGGAGCGGCCGCTCAGCGGTCCGCGCGGCTCGAGCATCCGGCCGATATGCGCCAGGATGGCCTCTGGCTCGGGCATCCGCCCCGGCCCCGTTCCCTCACCCACGGCAAGTTCACCCACGTCGGGATCGACGACCGTGTACCCGATCTCGCGCAAGTGCGCCACGTTGCGGGTCGTTTGTGGATGCGCCCACATCCGGTCGTTCATGGCCGGCATGACGAGAACCGGCGCGGTCGTGGCCAACAGACACGCCGTCAACAGGTCGTCGGCCTGACCCGTCGCCGCGCGGGCGAGAAAGTCGGCCGTCGCCGGCGCCACGATCACGGCGTGTGCCGCGCGGGCCAGTCGGATGTGGTCCAGCGCATGGCCTTCGGCGATGAGCGCCGCATGCACCGGCCGGCCGGTGAGCGCCTCAAACGTCACGGCACCGACGAACTCCCGGGCCGAGCGCGACAGCACCACATCGACCTCCGTGCCAGCCTGCGTCAGCAGGCGTGCGAGGGACGCGGACTTGTAGCTGGCGATGCCTCCCGTGACCCCAAGGAGGACGCGACGACCCCGGAACGGACGAACGGCTGATTACTCCGAACGCGGCTTCGTGACGATCTTGTAGTCCACATCCCCCCGCGACAGCTCTTCCATGGCCCGCGTGGTGAGCTTCTTCTCGCGCGTCGACGAACGGTCGCGCGGGAACTCGTTGAGGACGCGGGCATACTTGGCGGCCACCAGCACGCCGAGGTACTTGTTGGCCGACCCGCTGGAGATTTCGTCTGGCGTGAAGACTCGCATGAGGTTCAGGAGGTTCCGGGAAACTGCGCGATCCGCCGGTCCAGTGCTTCGACCAGCCGACGAACCCGATCCGACAACAACGGCAACCGCGCGTGACGCACCGTTTCGGCGTCGATGATCGCCGAGACCTGTGCGTACGCCGTCTCGAGATCGTCGTTGACCACCACGTATTGGTACTGATGCACGGCGGCCAATTCATCCCTCGCCGCCGTGAGCCGGCGCAAGGTCGCCGCCGGGTCTTCCGTTTTTCGCCCCGTCAGCCGCCCAACAAGAGCATCGGCCGACGGAGGCAACAGGAAAACTAACACGGACTCGGGGTAGGCGACGACAAACTGACGAGCCCCCTGGACATCGATATCCATCACGACGTGCCGGCCGGCCGAAAAGACCTGCTCCACCTCCGACCGGAGGGTCCCGTAGTGATTGCCGTGGACCTCGGCCTGCTCGGCAAACTCTCCGCGGGCGTGGTGGTCGGCAAACTCGTCCAGCGAGAGGAATCGGTAGTCGCGCCCGTTCTGTTCCCCGGCACGGGGTGACCGGGTCGTGCATGAGACCGAGTACCCCAGGTCCCGGCGACGCTCGAGCAGCAGCCGAGCGATGGTCGTCTTCCCGCCCCCGGAGGGCGACGAGAGGATGATCGGAAACGGATTCACTCGAGGTTTTCCACCTGCTCTCGGAGGCGCTCGAGTTCCTCCTTGATGATCACCACGTCACCGACGATGGCCGCATCGTTCGCCTTGCTGCCGGTCGTGTTGGCCTCGCGCAGCATCTCCTGGAGGAGAAAGCCCAGCCGCTTGCCCACCGGCGCGCCGGTGGAACCCAGCGTCGCCCGGAAGGCCGCATTGTGCGCCGCAAACCGGGAGAGCTCTTCCTGCACGTCCAACCGCTCGGCAAGCAGCGCAATCTCCACCGCAAGCCGTTGCTCATCGAGGACGATGCCGTCGGTGAGCTCCTTCACCGCCGTTCGAAGCCGGTCACGATGCGCTTCGAGCCGCTCAGGTGTACGCACCCCGATCCTGACCAGTGCCCCCTCAACCACGGCCAGCCGCTCGAGCAGAAACGCCACGAGTCTCCGACCCTCCTCCGCGCGGGACCTCGTGAGCTGGTCGGCGGCTTCGTCGACCAACGCGACCAGCTCACCGACACTCGACTCGTCGGCCTCCGGAATGCCGGCCAGGACATCAGGCAAACGGAGGATAGCCGATGCGTCAAGTTCACGACCCAGTTCATGCCGCTCCTGCAGCGTGCGCACGATCGTCACGTAGGCGGCGAACCGGGCTTCGTCGATGACGATGGCACCCGGGGCGCTGCTGTCGGAGCGTGCACTCAGGGTCACGTGGCCGCGGGCGACCTTTCGACGCAGCGCTTCGCGCACGTCGTTCTCCCAACGCGAGAGCTCGCTGGGCAACCGGATGGTCGCATTGAAGAACCGGTGGTTGACCGACCGGACCTCGACCGTCACACGTCGGGCGCCGACCATGCCGGTCGCCGACCCGTACCCCGTCATGCTTCGGATCATGATAGGGGGCGCAACTTATTGCGGCACAACAACCTTGTCAATTGAAGAAGTTCCACCGGACCCCGTAGAACTGCACGGGCCGCGGCGCCAGGAAGCCCGGCACCTGCTCGTACTGCGCATTCATCACGTTCCTGAACTGGTAGCTCACCGTGGCCTGCAGCAGTCGGATCTCGAGTTGCAGGCCGATCGTGCGGTATTGGGTTGAGCGCACGACGTCGCCGTCGTCCACGACGAAGGGCACCTGTGTGCGGTAGTCGTGCGTCAGCGCAAACAGAATGTTGAGGTTGCCTGACGGGAAGCGCGACGGCCAGCTCGTATCGACAAAGAGTCGCGTATGCACCTGGTACGCGGGTCGGAACGCGCGTTCCGCTCCCCACTTGGTGGCGGCGAAGTCCACGCCCACGTCCTTCCAGAACTTCCCGCGCGCCGTGACAAACGTGGCGGTGGCAGCGGTGGAGTCGCCGACCGGTCGAAATCCGGTATCGAACACCACGGGGGCGATCAGCCGCGCCGGGTCGCGTGAGAGAAATCCGATGCCGGCCCACATCCGCCGGAACCGAAGGGCAACCTCGCCACGGTAGGACTGGGGCTGGCCGGAGATGGTCCGGTCATCGAACCGCGTCCGACTCGCGGCGCCACTCAGCGCGAACCACGACAGCGGCTCGAGCCGCGCCGAACCCTCGAGCCGCGTGAGTTCGGCTGCGTCGCGACGCTCGGCGGTTCCCGTCAGAGCAAGCCGCCTCGTGTCCCAGGCACCACGCAGCATGGGCGACACGAATGTGTCACCACCGTTGCGCTCGATCCGCGTCGTGGCGGAAAGGGAGAGCGCCCGCCGCGACCAGCCCACCGCCGCCACGTACTGCGGACGACTGGTGCGAAACGCCGTGGAGTCCGTCGTCGTGTCGGACGGCGCACCAACGCCGGGCTCCGAAGCATCGAGCCGGGACGACTGGCGATGCGCAAATGACGCCGCCATCACCTGCGCCCACAGCTTCTTCGTCGTGTCCTGCCACGCCACGCGCGCGTACGCATCGGTACCCGTGACGTCGATCGGCGGCAGGTTGGCGCGGCCGCTTTCCGTGGTGCGCGGCTGTTCGGTGCGCTCACGGCGCGTGCGCAGGAACGAGCCATCGATACTGAAACCGCGGATCGCCCATCCGACGCGGCCAAACAGCGACAGATTGTCGGCCTCGCCAATGGATCGCGGATCGCGTGTCGAATACTGATAGGCGCCGAGCTGCAGCACCTCGCCGTGCGCAAAGCGTCGGCCGAAGTAGCCGCGATACGCGTTCGTCGAGAGGTCGCCCGTCCCGATGTCCACGCGGGTGGCGGGCGTCACGTTGCGCACACTCCACGTGCGCAGGTGAATCCGCAGCTCCGTCGCACCGCGCTCGATGCGAACGTCCTCCAGCTGCCAGAGCTGGATGAGCGAGAGGTCGTGCGTGCCGCCATTGCGAGGGTCGAGTGCGGGCGCCTCCAGGCCATCGTAAAACACGCGGACCGTCCCGAAATCGCCGAGGTACGCGGCCTGTTCTGGCGACCCGATCCACCCGGTGCGAAAAACGGTGAGTCCCGGGATGCCTTCGAGCAGGTCGCCTAACGTCATGGCGCCGCTCGCGCCCAGTTGCTCGCGGTTCCAGGAGAGGACGCCGGGATGTTCGGTGAGCACGGGCGATTCCGCCGCCGCCAGCGGGGCCTTGATGCTGTCAGCTCGCTTGCGCTGTTCGGCGATGATCGCCAGGTCTTCGCGCATCAGCGAGTCCGACCGCAGACTGTCGGCGCGGGCCCGCGCGAGCGAATCCGCGCGCAGCCGAGCGCGCGCCAACGAGTCGGCCCGGAGCGAGTCGGCACGGGTGCGCACCGTGTCACGCCCCTGGGCAGCGACGGGCGTATGTAAAACGGCCCCGACCAGGAGGCCGAGGCCGGCGCGCGCGAGCCAGCGGCGCAGCATCGTCAGGTGACGCGCCTCCGAACGAATTCCACGAATGTTCCCACCGGCACACCGGTCGCACCGACCGGGATCACGGTCAGGTCGGATTCGGTGTACGCGGTGCCAGCGATGTCCAGGTGCACCCATGGGTACGCGACGAACTCATTGAGGAACGCGGCGGCGGTAATGGTGCCCGCCGCGCGCCCGCCGGTGTTCTTGATGTCGGCCACCACCGAGCGGATCTGCTCCTTGTACTCATCAGTCAGGGGAAGTTGCCACGCCGGCTCGGCCGCGCGGCGTGAGGCCGCGATCACTTCCGCGACGAGGGCGTCGTCGTTGCCCAGCGCGCCCGTCGTCGTGTTGCCCAGCGCGATCACGCAGGCCCCGGTGAGCGTGGCGGCATCGATCACCGCGGCGGGCTCATAGCGCCGAACCCAATGCAGCACATCGGCCAGCACGAGCCGACCCTCGGCATCGGTGTTGATGATCTCGATCGTCTTGCCTGACGAGGCAGTCACGACGTCGCCTGGCTTCACGGCGTTGGACCCCGGCATGTTGGTCGTGGCTCCGAACACGCCGACGACGTTCACGGCGAGGCCGAGTCGTGCGATCGCCTCCATGGCGCCCAACACGCCGGCCGCGCCGCACATGTCGAACTTCATGAACTCCATTCGCTCCGCGGGCTTGATGGAGATGCCGCCCGTATCGAAGCAGAGCCCCTTGCCCACGAGGACGATCGGCGCCGCGCCCTTTGGTCCCTTGCGGTATTCGATGGCCACGAGCCGCGGATCCTGGGTCGTCGCCTGCGCGACACACAGGAACGAACCCATCTTCTCCTTCTCCATCTCCTTGCGGCCAAGGACCGTGACCTTGAGACCGTGGCGCTTGCCGATGTCGCGCGCCGCCTCGGTGAGGTGGTCCGGTGTGCACACGTTCCCCGGTGTATTGGCGAGCCGACGCGCCAGCGCGTAGCCCGCGCCGAGGGCGCCCGCGGCCGCGATCGCGCCCGCCGTTTGCCGAACGTCATCCACGAGCAGCGTGATCGCGGAGAGGGGGTCGCGACGCTCCGCGTCCGGCGGTGGCGTCTTGAGTTCGCTGTACTCCCACGCGCCGAGTTGTGCGCCAATCGCGACCTGCTCCACCTCGTCGTTCGACATGCCGGCGGCGAGCACGGTGAGGGCACCCACACCGAGACGATGGGCCTGGCGCGCGGCGAGTGTGGCGGCCCGGCGCAATGCGAGCGCGCGCTCCCTCGGCTTTCCGGCACCGACCAGCAGAATCCGGCGCGGACCCTTGCGCCCGCCGACCAGGTGAAAGGTCTCGTCCCGGTTGGCCCGGAAGTCCCGGCGATCGAACGAGCGTCGCAGCGCGCCGCCTAACGACTTGTCGATCTCGCGGAGTGCGGCCGGCATGCCCTCGCCGGCGACCACGAGACAGGCGAGCAGCGGCGTGGCGGCAGCCGCGGGCCGACCGGCGCGCGCAGAAATCTCCAGGGACATGTCCAGGTGGGGTGCAGGAGTGGCCCGGCGGTTCGGGCGGTGCGGAAAGCTATTGACCGCCGACCAACGACCACAAGCGAGCGCAGCGGACCATCAGACGACCCGATCGGGGAGCGGGGCCCCCTGCACAAACGCCGTGATGTTCCGCACGGCGACCTGCCCCATCGCCACACGGGACTCCACGGTCGCGCTCCCGAGGTGCGGCAGCGTGACGACGTTCGGCAGCGCGAGCAGCGCCGGGTTGACGTGTGGCTCGCCATCGAACACATCGAGCGCCGCGCCACCAAGGCGTCCCGCGACGAGCGCTCGCACGAGCGCGCGCTCGTCCACCACATCGCCTCTCGCCGTATTCACCAGGAACGCGTGCCGCGGCATCCTCGCGAGAATCGCGTCGTTGATGAGATGGGTGGTTTCGGTCGTGGCGGGACAATGGAGCGAGAGAAAGTCGCTGGCCTCGGCGAGCCGGTCGAGCGTCGACACCCAGGTCACTCCGAGCGCGGACTCGGCGTCAGGCTGCAGCCTGGTCCGTGACCAGTACGACACCGGCATGGCGAATCCATGCCGCGCACGGCGAGCCACGGCCTGGCCGATCCGCCCCATGCCCACGATGCCTAACGTCTTGCCGGCGACGCGTGCGCCCAGCAGGTGCGTCGGACGCCAGCCGGTCCAGGCTCCGGCGCGCAACTCCCGGTCCCCCTCCCACGCGCGGCGGGCGACCGCGAGCAGCAGGAGCATCGTGAGGTCGGCCGTGTCTTCGGTGAGGACGCCGGGCGTATTGGTCACCGCGAGTCCCGACGCGCGCGCCGCCTCGAGGTCGATGTGGTTGGTCCCGACGCCAAAGTTGGCGAGGAGACGGGCTCGCCGATCCGGCACCGCGAGAACCTCGCGGGTCAGGCGATCGGTGAGGGTGCAGAGCACGATGTCGTGGCGACGCAACGCGTCGGCCAGCTCCACGGCATCCATCTGGTGGTCGTCGGTGTTGAGCTGTGCCGCATAGCGGTCCCTGAGGACGGACTCAATCGCCTCGGGAAGGCGCCGCGTGACGAGGATCGAGGGAAGACGCATGACGCAATCTGTCACGCGCACCCGAGCGGGCCGAGTGCCAACGAAAACGGCGCCCCGAAGGGAGCGCCGTGATCGTCATGAGTGCCCAGGACGAGACTCGAACTCGTAAGGGCCGGAGCCCGGTGGATTTTGAGTCCACTGCGTCTGCCAGTTCCGCCACCCGGGCAGGCGATGGAGCCTAGACAGACGTGGCGCGTTCCTCAAGGGCCCCCGCGCGACGGGTACGGTCGACGCACCGGCGACGGGCTGCGCCTGGCGCTGTCCTCCCGGCGATATCGCATGTCATCCATCTGCCGGCGGACCTGCTCCAGCAAGCCGAAATAGCGCGCGCGCTGGATGGGTGTGAGGAAGGTGGCCAGCTCCTTCTGCTCCGCCTCCATGAGGTCGAAGCGCTGTCGCTGGACGCGCATCGCGCGATCGAGCAGCGCCGCGACTTCGTCGTTGGTGGCCGTCGCGCTATCGCTGCCGACGGCACGCCGCAGGTCCGTGCGCACCTGGCGCTCCTCGGTGAACAAGTCGCGACGGCGTGCCTCGAATCGGCCGTTGGCATCCTGCAGCCGCCGAACCTGGTCATCGGTCAGCCCCAGGCGCTGACGCAACACCGCCTCGAGCCGCTCGTGAAAGCGCTTCTCGAGCGTGGCGCGGTCTTCGCGCGCCGTCTGAGGACGCTGCGCGCCGAGCGGCGCGGCCACCGTGGCGATAGCGACCAACAACAGCATGGTTCGTCCCACGTCAGTTCCCTCCGGTCGCCCCGGATACGATGCGAAGGAACGCGCTCGTATCCGGCTCGACGTGCGGCGCCGCTTCGATCCGGTCGAGGGCGCCGATCAAGGTCTCGATGTCATCGTCCTGGAGGTCGGTGAGTCCTCCGCCCGCCGACAGTCCCACCGGCCGCACCGCGGACGGAGAATCCACCGCAGGCCCCGTGGTGGCGACCGCCGGCGCGACTGCGAGCGTGTCGACCGTGGGGACGTGCCCGAAGTAGCGACGCACGGTGGTCAGCGAGAGCCCGCCCAGGGCCACGAACGTCACCACCGCCGCGATGCGCCACTGCGTGGCAAAGGACCGCCGTGCGGGTGGCCGGGCCGCCGCTGGCCGCCGCGGCAACGCGGCCACGATGGCGGCCGTATCGATGCGCGGCACGCGCCTGCCTCGATACACCGCTTGCGCACCGCGCAGCACCTCGAGTTCGGCAGCGCATTCCGCGCACGTCGCCAGGTGTGCCTCGACGACGGCCCGCTCCCCGGAGGGGAGCGCGCCGAGCAGCAGCTCGGGAAGGCGCTCACGCACCTCGACGTTCAGGCAATCAGACATACAGACTCTCCTTCACATGCCGCAGAGCATTGTGGTAGTGCACCCGGGCCGCGCCCTCGGTGGTCCCGACCACCCCTGCAATTTCCTTGTAGGACAACCCTTCGTTCACCCGCAACAGGAAGACCTCGCGCTGGGTCGGCGACAGCCGACCGATCACCTCGTGCATCCGCTGGCGCGACTCATCGGCGATCAGGTCGTCCAGCGGGTCGAACTCGGTGGAAGCATCGCCCTCCTGCACTTCGACCACATCGCGCTGCCGCCGCAACGTCCGCCGCGAATCCGCCACCAGGCGTCGCGCGATCGTGAACAACCACGTCCTCAGCGTACTGTCGCCCCGGAACGAACCGAGCGAGCCAAACGCCCGCACGAACGTGTCCTGGACGACCTCCTCCACCCCGCTCCGCAGTCCGAGACTCGCTACATAGCGCGCGACCGGCTCCGCGTGGCGCTCCACCAGAAACGTCGCCGCCCGCTCGTCCCCGCCCTGCCAGCGGGCGATGAGGTCGGCATCCGTCGCATCGGGTGGGAAACGGTCACCTGCGGTCATGTCGCTACGTGGATTCGACGGGAGGATGGGACGGGACGTTAAGGGCGGACGACGCAAGATACCGCCGACGTTGCACGGAGGCCGCGTGGGCCCGGTTGCTCGCCATCCCCTGGCACGACGCATACCTTGCGCTCATCGTCTCCATTGCCTCCTGGAGGAGGTTCCGCCGAGTGAAAATCCGCGCCCTGCCGCTGGCTCTGGGATTGGCCGTCACCGGGTGTAACACCCCACAGGCCGCCCCGCCCCCGACGCCGGTCCCGATGCCCGCCCCCGCCGCCCAGACTCCGGACACCGCCCAGCGTGTCGCTCCCGGAGCCGGAGCCCTGTCGGAGCCCAACGCCAACCCCTTCCCGAGCACGTACCGCCCCGGCCCGGCGCGCACGACCGTCATCCGGAATGCGACGGTCATGACCGCCACGGGGACCACCATCCGGGGCGGCTCCGTCCTCCTGCAGGGGGGCAAGATCGTCGCCGTCGGCGCCACCGTGTCCGCGCCCGCGGACGCAGTGACGATCGACGGCACCGGGAAGTTCATCACGCCCGGTATCATCGATACGCATTCGCACCTGGGCGTGTACGCGGCTCCGCCCGTCGAGGCCCTCTCGGATGGGAACGAAATGACCAACCCATCGACGCCTAACGTGTGGGCGGAGCACTCGGTCTGGCCTCAGGATCCGCAGTTCCCGCGGGCGCTCGCCGCGGGCGTAACGACCATCCAGATCCTTCCCGGCTCCGCGAACCTCATCGGCGGACGCTCGGTCGTGCTCAAGGTCGTCCCCTCGGCCACCGTGCGCGGGATGAAGTTTCCCGGCGCGCGCTACGGGCTCAAGCAAGCCTGCGGCGAGAACCCGAAGCGTGTGTACGCGCAACGGGGACCGTCCACCCGCATGGGGAATGTGGCGGGGTGGCGGGCACAGTACATCCAGGCCGAGCAATACCGGCGGCGCTGGGACAAGTGGCTCGCGGACCGTAAGGGAGAGCCGCCGGCCCGCGACCTGGCGATGGAATCGCTCGCCGAGGTCCTGCGCGGCAACATCTTCGTGCAGTGGCACTGCTACACTGCCGCGGACATGGAAGGCGCCATGGAAGTCGCCGACGAGTTCGGGTTCCGCATCCGCTCGTTTCACCACGGCGTTGAGGCGTACAAGATCGCCGACCTGCTCACGTCCAAGGGCATCTCGGCATCGCTCTGGTCTGACTGGGGTGGCTTCAAGATCGAGGCGATGGACGGTGTGCGCGCGAACCTGGCGCTGTTCCACAACGCCGGCGGGCGAGCGGTGGTGCACTCCGACGATGGAAGCGGCATGCAACGCCTCAACCAGGACGTCGCCAAAAGTGTGAGCGAGGCGCGCGGGCTCGGGATCAATGTCTCGGACGAGGACGCGATCAAGTGGATCACGATCAACCCAGCCTGGGTGCTCGGCCTCGACGATCGCATTGGTTCGCTGGAGGCGGGCAAGAACGCGGACGTGGTGCTGTGGGACAAGCACCCGTTCAGCATTTACGCGAGGCCGGAGAAGGTCTGGATCGACGGCGCGCTGAGCTTCGATCGGCTCGATCCGACGCAACGCTGGCGCACGGACTTCGAGCTGGGCTTTGTGCCGGAGCCGGCGGGAGGGAGCAAGCGATGATCGCGCGCATCGTAGCGGCGGCAGCGCTGGCCGCCACCACCACCTTGCCACTGCCCGCCCAGGTGGTCGCGATCACCGGCGCACGAGTGTTTCCGGTGAATGGGCCGCCGGTCGACAACGCCACGGTGGTCATCACCAACGGTCGCATCAGCGCCGTGGGCGCCGGCGTAGCGGTTCCGGCGGGCGCCAGGCGCATCGACGGCACGGGCAAGTGGGTGACGCCGGGCATCTTCAATGCCACGACGTCGTTAGGCGTCTCGGAGATCGGGCAGATCCCCGGATCGTACGACGCCGGCGCCCAGGGGACTGGTGACGGCGTCACGGCATCGTTCCGGGTGTGGGAGGGATTCAACCCGGCGTCACCGCTGCTCCAGGTGACGCGGAACGACGGCATCACCACGGTGGGCATCATCCCGAGTGGATCGCTGGTCGGCGGCCAGGGCGCGGTGGTTGCCCTGCGCAACGGCTCCCTGGCCGATGTGCTCATGCGCGGCCCGGCAGCAATGTTCGCTGACCTCAACGCGCGCGGCGCACGCATCGGGGCGGCGCGTGCGGAGGTGTATGCGCGGCTGCGTGATGTCTTCGACGACGCGCGGGCGCTGCCGACGCTCCGGGCCGGTTATGAGCGCAACGCGTCTCGCCCGCTCGCGGCCGGACTCGCCGACCTGCGGGCGCTCCAACCGGTCCTGGCTGGTACGCTTCCGCTCGTGGTCGACGCGGACCGGGCGACGGACATCGAGGAGGCGCTCACGTTGGCCAGGCAGTACGGTCTCCGCATCGCCGTGGGTTCGGCGACCGAAGGCTGGAAGGTGGCTGATCAGCTCGGGGCGGCGAAGGCGTTCGTGCTGGTCGGCGCACTCAACAACATCCCGCGCGACTTCTCCTCGCTCGGTGCGCGGCAGGACAACGCCGCGCTGCTGCACGCCGCGGGGGCTCGCGTGATCATCTCGGGCGGCACGGACGCGTTCAACGCGCGCAACGTGCGGTTCGAGGCCGGCGTGGCGGTGGCGTTCGGGTTGCCGTGGGACGCGGCCCTCCGGGCGGTGACGCTGACGCCGGCGGAACTGTACGGCGTGGCCAATCGCGTCGGATCACTCGAAAACGGCAAGGACGCGACGCTGGTCGTGTGGAGCGGTGACCCGTTCGAACCGTCGACGCGCGCCGAACATGTCTTCGTCCAGGGTGCCGAGGTGCAGGGGCCGTCCCGGCAGGACGAACTCATGCGGCGGTACCGGACGGTCCCGGCGGACTACCGCAAGCCGTAGCGCGGCCAGGCAGCCCAGGCCCGGCACTGGTACCGGGCCCGGGCGGACCAGGTGCAGCAGGTGCGGAAACGCAAAAGCGCGCCCCGAACCGGGCGCGCTTTCTTACCGTGATGCTCGCGGTCAGGCCGCGGGCTCGACGGACACGCGGATGCGCTTCTTGTCCTTGTGCTCGAACTTCACCGTGCCGGCCACCAGCGCAAAGATGGTGTAGTCCGTGCCGAGACCCACGTTGCGACCGGGGTGCCAGCGGGTACCGCACTGCCTGAGGATGATGTTCCCTGGCACGACGGACTCACCGCCGTACTTCTTGATTCCTCGATACTTGGGATTCGAGTCGCGGCCGTTGCGCGAGGAGCCGACGCCTTTCTTGTGAGCCATGGTATCCTCGTGTCAGCCGAGAGTGATGTCCTTGATGCGGACTTCGGTGAAGCCCTGCCGGTGGCCCTGCTTGCGGGCGTAGTTCTTCCGGCGTTTGAACTTGAAGACGACGATCTTGTCGCCGCGGCCATGCTTGACGATCTCGCCCGTCACCTTGGCCCCGGAGAGCGTGGGGACGCCGACCCGCGACGTCTGTCCGTCGGACCCGAGGAGCACCTCGTTGAACTCGATGGCCGATCCCGCATCACCCTCGAGCGAGGGAATGCGAAGCGTGGTGCCCGGCTCGACGCGGAACTGCTTGCCGCCGGTGCGGATGATGGCGTATGGCATGGTGTGCAGCGAAAAGATTGCGAGCCCACAAAGCTAAGTGGGCATTGAGCTTCGGTCAACCGGGCCGATAGGCCTGGTCGCAGTCACCGCTGCGCGGAACCGCGGACCGGAAACGATCCCTCATCTGCCCCGCTCGGGCACCGGAGAGCGCCTGGTGTCGAGCCCGAGCCAGAGAGGGGGCAGAAGCGGCGGCGCGAGCGGCTCCGTACCACGCACGCAGTCCGGTCGCGAGGACCTTCCCTCACGCCACCGAGTACTGCTGCGTCACGTCGCGGCCTGCACCCTTCTGGACCAACTTGAACTCGTCTGGTCTAAGTAGTGGATCGTCACGGAGTTCCACCGGAAAGCCTGCTACCTTTTCGAGCTTGCGAAGGTAGTCCTTCTCCTGCTCGAGTAGGTAGAACGCGACGTCGGGATGGAGCCGTACCACGACGTGTTCCTTGCGCCCCTCGACTCCCATGCGCTTGACCGAGCGCTCGACGCGCCGAACGATCGTCTCGGGCGTGAACACCCGGCCGGTACCCCCGCAGGTCGGGCATGACGCCGTCATCGACTGCAGGTGGCTCTGCCGCACGCGCTGGCGGGTCATTTCGATGAGCCCGAGGTCCGAGACCGGAAAGGCCTTGGTGCGCGCCCGATCGCGGCTCAGGTGCATCCGCAGTTCCTGCAGGACGCGGTCGCGGTTGCTCCGCGTCTCCATGTCGATGAAGTCCGCGACGATGATCCCGCCGATGTCCCGGAGGCGGATCTGGCGGGCGACTTCGCGCGCCGCCTCGATGTTCGTGCGGAGGATCGTCTTCTCCGGATCCTTCTTGCCCGTGAACCGGCCCGAGTTCACGTCGACGGAGACCAGCGCTTCGGTGGGCTCGATGATGAGGTATCCGCCGGAAGGCAGCTCGCACCGACGCTTGAAGAGGTCGCGGATCTCGGTTTCGATGTCGGCCTTGTCGAACAGGGGCACCTGGCCCTCGTAGAGCTGGATGCGCTCGATCAGTTCCGGCGCCACGCCTTTCAGATACTCCACGATCTCGTTGTAGATCTGGCGTGAATCGACCTCGATGCGCTCGATCTTGGTCGAGAAGACGTCGCGGATGATCCCGCGCGTGAGACTCGTTTCGCGATGCAGCAGCGACGGCGCGCGGACGAACGTCTGCTTGCGCTTCACCTTCTTCCAGGCACCCATGAGCGTATCGAGCTCGCGCTTGAACGCCTCCGGCGTGGCATCTTCGCCGACAGTCCGCACGATCACGCCGCCGGACTTCTCGGGCAGCATGCCCTCCACTTGCTCCCGCAGGCGCTGGCGTTCGGCGCGTTCGCCGATCTTGCGGCTGACCCCGACGCGGGAGGCATGCGGCATGAACACCAGGAACCGACCGGCCAGCGAAACCTGCGCCGTGACCCGTGGCCCCTTCGTGGAGATAGGCTCCTTGGAGACCTGGACCAGGAGGGTGTCGCCCTTCTTGATGACGTCCTGGATAGGCGGCGCCTTCTCGCGACGACCCCGGCCGCGCGGCGACTCTTCACTGTCGTCGTCCTCTTCCTCGTCGTCCTCGTCGTCGTCCGCGTCGGCGGCCACCACGTCGGACGCGTGGAGGAACGCGCTCTTCTCCGTTCCGATGTCCACGAAGGCGGCCTGGATTCCCGGCTGCACCGCTTCGACGCGTCCAAGGTAGATGTCGCCGACCATGCGCCGGGCTTCCGGCCGGTCGATGAGGAGTTCAACCAGCTGATCGTCTTCGAGTATCGCGACTCGCGTCTCGCGCGAGGTGGAATTGATGAGGATCTCTCGCTTCATCGACGGCTCTGCCGTGGCGGTGCCAACGCGACTCGATGGCGGGGCCCCGGCGAGTTCCCAGGAGGGTGAGTGCCGGCGACCCGCGGCGTGTTGCGCGCGGGACCGACAGGGTCGAGGGGAGTGGTCCTGTCGCGTGCGCGATCGTCCACGCCCCGGCCGCCGCGCGCGAACGGCTCGGTCTGGCGTCCAACACCAGGCGGCCGGCGAGGCGGGAAGGCGTGCGATCCGGGGTCTGCACCCCCGCGGACGCGCGAGAACCGGTCGCTCCGATCCACGACGTCACGCGCCGCGGGGGAAACGACGAGACCACACGGACGTGGGCGAGTCGCGCCCGCATCCGGGAGAAAACGGAGGCACACCGCAGAACGAAGCGGACTAAGGCCAAAGTGCGATGCCCCGCATCCTGAGGACCAGCACCACGAGGGCGCCTGCATACCCCAACGCGGCCTTCCACTCGCCGTGTTTCATGTACAGTGCGCTGCTGAATCCCGCGGCCTCGGCACCGGGGCGCCGCCATGGAGTCAGGCGCGGAAAGAACGCCGGGACATTGGCGCAGAACTCCGCATACGCGCCCGGGAACCGCTGCGCAATGTTTGCCCGTTCGCGTTGCATCGTGGGAACATAGATGGCTAGGAAGAACAGCGCCACGAGCCCCAGCAGCGCCCAGTGAGCGGCGAAGGCAAACCCGCAGGCAATAAGGAACGATCCGAAGTACAGGGGATTGCGCGTGTGCGCATAAGGTCCCGTCGTCGCCAGGCGATCGTTCTTCATGATGTGCCCGGACGCCCAGGCGCGCACGATCAGCCCGACCAGCGCCACACCGGCACCCACCGCCAGCCGCATGGGGGTCGGCCTGGCAAACACGAGGTAGGCAATCGCCAGCACGAATCCCAGGGGCAGCCGCAGCTGCTTGGCGGTCAGCGACCAGGTCACGGCAGCAGATCCTTGAGCAGTTCGCGGGAAATGACGAGCCGCTGGATCTCGCTCGTTCCCTCGCCGATTTCGCAGATCTTCGCGTCGCGCATCATTCGCTCGACGGGATACTCCTTGGTGTACCCATATCCGCCGTGCACCTGGATGGCCTTGATGGTCGCGCGCATCGCCAGTTCCGAGCAGAACAGTTTGGCCATCGCGGCGGCCCTGGTCACCGACTTGCCTTCCTGCAACATGCGGGCGGCGTGGTAGACGAGGTGCCTTCCCGCCTCGATTTCCGTGGCCATGTCGGCCAACTGGAAACCAATGCCCTGAAAGCTGGCGATCGGCTGCCCGAACTGCTTTCGCACGCTGGCGTATCTGAGGGCTTCATCGAACGCGCCTTCCGCGATACCGAGCGAGAGCGCCGCGATGCCGATGCGGCCCGCGTCGAGCGTGCGCATGAAGTTCACGAAGCCCATGCCCTCCTCGCCGAGCCGATTCTCCACCGGCACGACGACGTCCTGGAAGATCAATTCCCGAGTGTCGGAGGCACGCCAGCCGAGCTTGTCCTCCTTCTTTCCCGAGGTGAAGCCGGGCATGGCGACGAGGGAGTCCGCGTGCCCGATCCCGTAGGGTGCGGCGCGCTGCAGGTCGTCGTTATGCTTGGTCAGAATGAACGACGAGATCCCTCGCGTGCCCGCGGACGGATCGGTCACCGCCGTGACCACGAACACCTCGCCCACCCCGCCGTGGGTGATGAAGCGCTTCGATCCGTTCAGCACGTAGGTGTCACCGCGGCGCACGGCGGTGGTACGCGTGCCACCGGCGTCGCTTCCCGCGCTCTCTTCGGTCAGGCCGAAGCCACCCATGACCGTCCCGCTCGCGAGCAGCGGAACGTAGCGTTGCCGCTGCGCCTCGGTGCCGAAGTACACGATCGGTGACGTGCCGAGGGTGGTGTGGGCCGATACCGTGAGCCCGTGCGAGGCATCCACCCGCGCGAGCTCGTGGATTACGATGATGTAGCTCGTCAGGTCCAGTCCGGCGCCACCAAGCTCCTCCGGCCACGGCACGCCGAGCAGCCCGAGTTCGCCCATCTTGCGAATGTTTTCCCAGGGAAACTCGGCGATGGCGTCGTACTTCGCGGCCACGGGTGCCACCTCGTCCCGGGCAAAGGCGCGCACCATCTCGCGCACCTGAAGGTGCTGCTCGTTGAAGTACTGGGAATCTTCCATGACCTGGTTCAGCGGGCGCGACCATCGATCGCGAGGCACCGCCCCACGCGGGACGGGGACGAACCGGCCTCCCCGGACTCGCCGGAGCGGAATGTAACGGGACCGCCAACGGGAGCGAATGCCGCGGCGACCGCGGCATTCGGTCACACCGGCCGCAGAAAATGGCCCCGGGTGAAGGCGTGCCCCACCAGGGATCGGAGCTCGGTGGTCTCGTCAGGCACCACCCCGCGAGCCAGGGCGCCTAACGCCTTCGACCACGCAGCCACCACGGCGCCCACGGGCTCCCCGGGCACGTTGAACAACAGGTGGTAGCCCCGCACGCCCATGCCCCAGAGCGCCGGGAGGAACTCGGACCCCTCGATGGGTCGCGAGTGGAGCAGCCGGTTGCGGCACGCGGAGTCGGTCGCGACCGGGAACGTGTACCCCGCGGGGTCGGTCAGCTCGACGACGGGGTGCGACTTCACGCAGAGATCACGACAGGTCGTCGCGACACGATCAAAGGCCGCCGACAGCACACAGTGTTCGATCGTCATGCCCTCGGGGCGTCCGTAAACGACGACGTCGAAGCCGTCGCCCCGCCATGGCAACACCAGCGACGCCAGTTCGGCGAGCGTGAGTTCCACCGAACACACGAGTCGACGCACACCGTGTGCGAACAGTTCATCGGCCGTGAGCGGATTGAAGACGTTGACCGCGTAGTCGGCCACCACATCGCGCGGCTCGGCGGCGAGCGCCGTTGCCAGGCCGACGTGACCGCTGAGGAGCGGCAGCCCGGTGGCGAGCCATTTGTCCAGCGACCGTCGCTCCTCGGGTCGCACGATGGTCGGCGTGCGCAGCCGCAGGGAGCATCCCTGCCCCGCCAACTCGTCGGCGAGTCCGACCACGCGGGCGACGGGCGGAACCGGATGCCTGAGGAACGGATCGAACACGACCTCCGTCGCGCCGGCAGCCGCGGCCTCGCGAGCGGCATCGGGTGTGTAGACCGTGGCGGTCAGTCGCGGCGTTGATCCCGCCAGAGGCACCTGCGGCCCGGACACCTCAACCGCGCGCGCGATGGCTGCGTCCCGGTCCGCCATCCGGCTGGCGAGCGCCCAGTCGCGCCGCGTCATCAGTTCATCCACGGCCTCCGTGCGCAGGCGATTGAGTTCGCTCACGGGCAGGAACAGGTCGCCGGCAAGGGCCGCCGCATCGAGACCCGCGAGCACGAACGGCGTCTCGCCAAGGCGGCCGAGCTGCTCCCGGAGGCGCGTCGCATCGAGAGGCTGGCGCGTGGCGGGCGTGAGCGGAATCGCCGACCGTACCACGACCTCCGCATCTTCCCAGGACCACACCGCCTTGAGGGGCGCCCCCGCGGTACCGAACAGCCGAACCGCGATCGGTGTCTTGCGCGCCCTGACGGAAGGGTCGAGCGCTTCGTAGGAGGCCCTGGCGCGCCGCAGGAGCTCCGACTCGACGTTGCGCACGACGCGCCATCCAGCCGGGATGCGGTCGCGTGCCCAGAGCGCCTGCTGCACGCGTCCGTCACGCTCGCTGATGGTCCGCACTCGCTGCGCGGTGAACCCGGTGGACACGGCGCGCACGCCGGCCGGTGGCTCGAAGCCCAGGCCATCACGCTCGAGAATCGGGTGCGACACGTCGATGAAGAGTTCCCGACCGTCGCTGCCGGTGACCACACCCAGCTCGTGACCGCGGTTGTCGGGCTGCGCACGCGTGATGTAGTCACGACCCGCGCGGCCCACGAGCATCCCGGCCGTGAATCCGCGCGAGTAGATCTGTACGAGCGGGCGTACCTCCTCGAACGCCGGCGTGCCACGATCGCCGTTGGCCAGTCGGTCGAGCCACTCGCGATAGGCGCGGGTCACGGTGGCGACGTACTCGGGCTTCTTCTTTCGCCCTTCGACCTTGAGGCAGCCGATGCCAGCATCGGCGAGTTGGGCCAGCTGATCGTGCGCAGCCAGGTCGCGTGCCGAGATCAGGAACCCGCGATCGAGTTCGACCCGCGTCGCACTGTCGGTCAGCACATAGTCCTTGCGGCACGCCTGGGCGCAGGATCCCCGGTTGGCGCTCCGCTCGGAGATGAGCCCACTCATGAGACACTGCCCGGAGTAGCTGATGCACAGGGCGCCGTGCACGAAGGCCTCGAGGCCAAGCTCCGGGACCGCGTCGCGGATGGCCCGGATGTCGTCGATGGTGTTCTCGCGAGCCAGGACGACGCGGTCGATGCCGAGCTCGCGCATGAAGCGCGCCCCGTCCGCGTCGTGGACCGTCAGCTGCGTCGACCCGTGGATCTCGAAGCCGGGAAAGGCGCGCTGAGTCGCACGGATGAGACCGACGTCCTGGACGATGGCGGCGTCGACACCACGATCGATCGCCTCACCCAGCAGCGCGAGTGCCTCCGGCAGTTCGTGGGTCTTGGTGAGGATGTTGAGCGTGAGGTAGATGCGCACCCCGCGCGCATGCGCGATGGCGCACGCGACGCCGACGTCTTCCAGCGTGAGCTGCGCTCCTTCGTCGCGCGCGTTGAAGCGCTGCGCGCCGAGATAGACGGCGTTCGCACCGTTGGCCACGGCGGCGCGGACGGCGTCCAGAGAACCAGCGGGCGCGAGCAGTTCGGGAACGAGCTGGTGAGTCACCGGGGGGAAGTTAACCCCACCACGCGCGGCTTCGGCCTATCCGGACAGGGTGCTCCAACCGAGCCACGCGCCCGCCATCGTGCTGGCGAGGGCGGCCCCGACGCGGAGGGACACAGCAGCGCCGCGGTGCGAACGCGCGACCGCGCCGGTGACCACCCCGGTGAGCAGCGAGACGCCGGTCATGCCGGCGATGGTGCCAAGGCCAAAAGCGGCGAGGTAGGTGAGCTGTGTCTCAACCGTGGTCGCCGCGGCCACCAGGAGCACGATCACCGCACCACTCCCCGCCAGTCCGTGTGCGATCCCGAACGCCAGGGCGCGGCTCGCCGATCGGACGTGCGCCGGGTGAACGTGCGGATCCCGCGCCCGGTGCGCGGTGGCGTGCGCAGAGCCTAACGACTCGCGATGGCGCGCCGCCTCACGCCACAGGGAGCTGACGCCCAGCAGGCTGAGCAGCAGGGCGACCGCAAGCTCGGCGACCGCGTGGAACCGCTCGGGCACACGCACCCCGAGCCCGACGAGGATGGCCGCGACGACGCCCACGCTGAGCGTGTGGCCCATGCCCCACGCGACGCCGAGCCGCGCCGCCTGGCGCAGCCCGCCCCCACGCGTGGCGAGCGTGGTCACCGCGGCGAGATGGTCGGGCTCGAAGGCGTGACGGAAGCCGACCAGGAAGCCGACGCCGACAACGGAGAGCAGCGCGAAGGACATGGGAGGGGTGCTGGCGTCGCGAGGACCACTGGAAGGTCGGCAAATGGTGCGCACGACGCTACCCTCGGGTTGCGCCAGCGTGCAGCCCGCGCTTTGATGCACGGTGCGCTCGCGGCGCACACACGTCCCCGCTCATGCACGAGATCGACCTTGCTCAAGACATCGTGAACCTGGCCCTCGAACAGGCCAGCCGACTGCGGGCCACGCGCGTGCTCGCCGTCAACCTCCGGGTCGGCCAGTTGGCGGGCGTGGAAGCGGGCGCACTGCACGCCGCGTACCGCGAGGCCTCGGCGCGCACGGTGCTTGCCGGATCGCGCCTCGCCATCATCGACGTGCCCCTGGTCGTCTGGTGCGCGGTGTGCCTCGCCGAGGTGACGCCCGTACGGATCAATCGCCTGCGGTGCCCGCGGTGCGACACGGCGGCGGGTGAGATCAGGCGGGGTCGCGAGTTGGAGATCGCAGCGCTGGAGGTCGACGCGTGACGACCCGGATCGTGGAGGTGCGAGCCGGCGTGCTCCGGCGGAATGACGAAGTCGCACGCGCGTTGCGCCGCGAGTTCGAGGCCGCGGGTGTATTCGTGGTCAACCTGGTCTCCAGCCCAGGGACCGGAAAGACGTCGCTCCTGCAGCTCACGCTCTCGCGACTCCGCGAGTCTGGCATCCGCACCGCGGCCCTGGTGGGCGACCTCGAGACGGACAATGACGCGCGGCGGCTGGCGGAGAGCGGGGTGCCCGTGAAACAGATCAATACGCACGGGCGCTGCCATCTGGAGGCCGACATGATCGGCACGCACCTGGCCAGCTTCGACGTCGCGGCACTCGATTACCTGTTCATCGAGAACGTGGGCAATCTCGTCTGCCCGGCGAGCTACGACCTCGGTGAAGCCCTGCGCGTCGTGTTGCTGTCGGTCACTGAGGGCGAAGACAAACCGCTCAAGTACCCGACGATGGTCAACTCGTCCGACCTGGCGGTGATCACCAAGATCGATCTGGCTGCGGTCTGCGAGTTCGATCGGGCGGCGGCACATGCCGCGATCCATGACGTGCGGCCGGCGATGCCCATTCTCGAGGTGTCGGCCCGGCGAGGGATTGGCATCGATCCGTGGCTGGCCAGCCTTGCCGAGCGCCGCGAGGCCTGGCTCGACCGTCTCGGGCCGGCCGCACCGGGGACCTGAGTCGTCAGCCTTCCGGAGGCGCCTCAGGACCGTCGTTCCCCTTCACGAAGCGCAGGAGGAACGCGCCAGCCATCATCGCGATCGCGACCCAGCGCAGGGCTTCGACCTCGAAGCGGGCGCCGGCGGCGAACAGCAGGAGTCCGACAATGGCGAGGACCAGCTTGACCTTCGTGACGGTCGTCATGCCTACCCCTTGGCGTCGGGCAGTCCCAGCGTGGCCCCCTCTGCATCGGGCACCTCGAGGATCAGCCGCAGCATCGCCGTGCTGAAGACCTTGCCCTGGGCGTCGGTCTTGAGGGAGAGCGTCCCGCCGCCGTCCAGCGCGCCATGCAGCAGGAAGTTGAGCGCATGGAGATTGGGCAGCTCGTAGCGCTGCACGCCACCGGTGATCATGCCGTGAAAGTGCGCGGCCACCCGCGCCTCGCTCAGTTCGCGCACCATCAGCGCATACCACTCGGGGCGCAGCGCAATGACGCCGACGTTGGCGGTATCACCCTTGTCGCCCGATCGGGCATGCGCGATGTCGGCCAGTCGGACCTTCATTCGACGATCTCCACTTGCGGCATGACGACGGTCTTGTCGACGAGCGCCGGCCAGTACGCGACGATCTCCTCCACCTTTGGCCGGCCACCGGCGAAGCCGGTCACACTCGGTGGGCCATTGAGTACGAGGGGTGCGAGTTCGCGGGTGAAGCGCTCGACCATCGTGCGATCGGACGAGCGCACGCCGATGCGGAGCTGCACTTCGTCGTTGGCGTGCCCGTCACCGGCCAGTGGACCGTGGGTGCTGTTGACGCCGACGAACTCGGTGAGGATGGCATCGAACGAGAGCCCGAGCATGGTGAAGCGCTCGCGCAGCACGCGGTCGGCGAGTGTGGCCTTGGCCATGGCGTCGGGCCACGAGTACACCAGCGTCCCGACCGCCTTGAAGCCGGCACGATAGGCGATCGACACCTTGAGCTTGTCCGTGGCCGGCGCGCCGCGAATGCCGAAGACCCGCACCCGGTCCTGGCCGGTGGCCTCGAGCCGGATCGACGTGAAGTCGGCGACGACGTCCGGTGTGATGTACGCGTGCGGGTCGCCCATTTCGTAGACCAGCTGTTCGGTGACCGAGGGAACGGAAATCCGCCCGCCCGTGCCCGGGTGCTTGATGATCTCGAACGTCCCGTCGCGCCGAGCTTCGACGATCGGGTACCCGACGTTGGCGAGGTCGGGAATCGACTGCCATTCGTGGAGGCAGTTCCCTCCCGAGCACTGGGCCCCGCACTCGATGATGTGCCCGGCGATGATGCCCGCGGCGAGGCGGTCCCAGTCGTCGGCCTTCCACCCGAACTCGTGCCGCAAGGGCGCCATGGTGAGCGCCGTGTCGGTCGACCGCCCGGTGATCACCACGTTGGCGCCGAACGCGAGCGCATCGACGATCGGCACGGAACCGATATACGCGTTGGCCGATAGCACCCGGTCACGGATCGCCGCCAGCGGTTCGCCCGTCTCCATGTTGGCGAGGGCATGTCCTTCGGCGATGAGCTGATCGAGGCGCGGCAGCAGGTCATCACCCGTGACGACACCGAGCTTGAGTTTGCCGCGCGCACCGCGCTTGTCAGCGAGCGCGAGGATCGCGTCGCCACACGCCCTCGGGTTCACGCCGCCGGCGTTGGCAATGACGCGCACGCCCCGCTCGACGATCGCCTCCAGCACGGAATCGATGGCGCCCACGAAGTCCCGCGCGTATCCCATCGCGGGATCGCGCTCCTTCTGCTTCTGCAGAATGGACATCGTGACCTCGGCCAGGTAGTCGAGCATCAGGTAGTCCACGGGCCCGCCCTCCACCTGACGGCGGGGCGCAGCGAGCCAGTCTCCCCAGAACCCCTGTCCGGAGGCAATGCGTACCACGGATTTCATCGAACGGTCTCTGGTTGCGGCGGGAGCACGAAGGCGCCGATGTGCGGGCCCTCGTTATGCAGCGTGGCCTGGAGTGCCATGGCGAGCACGTCGCGCGTCTCGTCGGGGAAGATGATGGCGTCGACGTACCCGCGCGCGGCGGCGAACGTGGCGTCGAGCTGGTGTTCGTAGTCGGCGCGCATCTCCTCGATCGCCGCGAGGACCTCGCGCGGAGCTTCGCGCCCGGCCTTCTTTGCCTCGGCGAGGGCTGGACCATGCACCGCCTGGATGGCGCTCTCGCCCTCCATGACGCCCATGCGTCCGGTCGGCCACGAGAAGATGAAGTCGGGATCGAAGCCCTGCCCGGCCATTGCGTAGTAGCCGGCCCCCGAGGCGTGGTTTACGGTGAGCACCAGCTTGGGAACCCGGGCGCACGCCATGGCCTCGACCCAGCGCGCGCCCGCGCGAATGATGCCCTCGTGCTCGGCTTCGCCGCCGACCATGAAGCCGGAGACGTCCTGGACGAAGAGCAGCGGGATGCCCTGGCGGTCGCAACGGTCGATGTAGTACGCGACCTTCTCCGCGCTCTCGGCGTAGATGATGCCGCCGAAGCGCGGTTTCTCTCCGGCGCGTCCCTTGATGAGGCCACGCTGGTTGGCGATCACGCCGACGGGGATCCCGTGGATGCGGGCATCGGCGCAGATGACTTCGCGCGCAAGGCTGCCCTGGAACTCATCGAGGACGCCGTCGTCGGCGATGGCGCGAAGGACGTCGTGCATGTCGTAGGACATGCGGTGGTCGGCGGGCAGGAGATCGTAGAGGTCCGGCGGTTTCTTGGCTGAAGCGGGGACCGGATGGTTGCGCGTTTCACGCGGGGGCGTGGTATCGTCGTTTTCGGGGGGGGCCCCCCACGACCCGAAGCGGACCGACCCACGCGGCAGCCGGCCGACCAGTTCCCGCAACTTCGCCAGACACGCCGCATCGTCGTCCACGGCGTAGTGCGCCACACCACTCACTTCCGTGTGCGTCACGGCGCCGCCCAACGTCTCGCCGTCGATCGTTTGGCCGGTCGCACCCTTGACCAGGTTCGGTCCACCCAGGCCCATGAACGACGTCCCCTTCACCATCAGGATCACGTCCGAAAGCGCCGGGAGATACGCCCCGCCGGCGATACACGGTCCCATCACCGCGGCCAACTGCGGCACGCGCAGGTAGCGCCGCATGATGGAGTTGTAGTAGAACAGGCGCGCCGCGCCGTACTGGCCAGGGAAGACACCACCCTGATAGGGCAGGTTCACGCCCGCCGAGTCCACGAGATAGAGGATCGGAATGCGACACCGCATCGCGATCTCCTGGGCGCGGAGCATCTTCTTGATGGTCTCCGGCCACCACGACCCGGCCTTCACCGTGGCGTCATTCGCGACGACGACCACCTGTCGCCCCTCGACCATCCCGATACCCGTCACGACGCCGACCCCAGGCGCCTGACCGTCGTACTGGTCATGCGCGACCAGCAGTCCGATCTCGAGAAAGCGCGCTCCCGGATCGCACAACGCTGCGATGCGTTCGCGCGCGGTGAGTTTTCCCTGGGCGTGCTGGCGTGCCACCTTCTCTGCGCCACCACCTTGCCGAAGGGTCGCCTCGAGGGACCGCACTTCGGCGCTTCGTTCCCGCAGTCGTGAGGTCACGTCGCCTGGTGCTGCTTGGCCTCGAACCAGTGGCGGATGTATTCCACGAGGTCTGATGTGCGCGTCCCGGGCCCGAACAGCTGCCCCACGCCCTGCGCGGCGAGGGCCTCCATGTCTTCACGCGGAATGATGCCGCCCCCGGTGACGAGGATGTCCTCGCGGCCGGCGTCCACGAGCAGCTGGCGCACCCGGGGAAATAGCGTCATGTGCGCGCCGCTCAGGATCGACAGGCCTACGACGTCGACGTCTTCCTGGACCGCGGCGGTCGCGATCATCTCCGGCGTCTGATGCAACCCGGTGTAGATCACCTCCATCCCGGCATCACGCAGCGCCGCGGCCACCACCTTGGCTCCGCGGTCGTGCCCGTCGAGGCCTGGTTTGGCTACGAGTACGCGAATCGGTCTGGTCATGTCTCCGCAGGGGTGAACGCCGCGCAGCGCGGACGGTGAAAACTAGTGCGGTACACAAGGACGAGAAGCCAACGTGCGCGGAGACTCCGTCTGGACCTCGCCGCCGTCCGAGGCATGCCCCGCCCGATGGTGGTGCGATGGAGATCGTCCGGGCCGCGCCGCGTCAGTCGACCTTGCGGGCCACCAGCAGCATCTCCGATGAAGTCCGCCGCAGCGGCCGATCCGTCCACGCGTCGTACGCAGCTTCCACCAGGAGCCCGGCATCGCGCATCAGCTCAGCGAGTCGCGTCGCCGTGTACAGGCGGATGCGGTGCTCGCGCGCCGGAAGGGCGCGCGGCCCTCCGATGAACGTCGACGAGATGGTCAGGATGCCCGAGAGCGGATCGAAACGTCGCTCCTGCCCGACCATCGTCCCGCGTGACGTCGGCCACCAATCCTTGGCCAGGAACCTCGACATCACGCCGTCGCGGCTCCCTCCGTGCCAGACGAGCGTGCCGCCGGGCCGCAGCACGCGAGCGAACTCGGCGATCACCCGGGCATCGTCGCCCGGGGACACGAAGAAGCCGAACGAAGTGAACAGGTTGACCACCGCGTCGAACTTGCCGGTCCATCGCCGAGGGAGCCGGCGCATGTCTCCCTGCGTGTAGCGAAGACGCGCCGGGTCGGTGCCACGCTCACGGGCGCGCGCCAGCAATGCCGGCGAGAAGTCGAGGCCGTCCACCACGAAACCGGCCTCCGCAAGCAGGTGCGCATGACGTCCCTGGCCACAGGGACAATCGAGGATACGCGTACCGGCCGGGAGCCCGAGCAGGTCGAGCAAGCGGGCGACCTGCCTCCGGTCCTCGACCGGATCGAAGATCGGCTCGAACTCGAGGAGATAGTCCTCGGAGAAATACGTCGTCCACCACTCCGAAGCGTCCCGGGGCGCGCCGCCGGCGCGCGCACGCGCGGTGGACGGCCCACGGGTGCCGCTGGCGGCGCGATCCTCGGTGCGCCGGCGCCTCGTCAGAAGAACACCGGCTCGCGGTACGCCCCGAACTCCTTCTCCAGCGCATGCCTGATCTCGTACAGCGTGCAGTAGCAGCGCGCGCAGTCGAGGATGAACGGAACGAGGTTGGCCCTGGTTGCGGCGGCCGCGGTGAGCGCGTCGAGACGGGACTGGACCAGCGCACCGTCCCGCGATGCCTTCAGCTGTGCGAGCCGCTCGCGCTGTGACAGGTCCGCCTCGTGCCCGACCCGGAGTACCGGGATGTCGAGTTCCGCCTCCTGCGTGACGAACTCGTTGACGCCGACGATCACGCGACGGTGCTGCTCGATCTCCCACTGCTGGCGGGCCGCACTCTCGGCGATCTTGCGCTGGAACCATCCGGCCTCGATTCCCTTGACGACGCCACCGACCTCCTCGATCTGCGCGAACAGCGCCTCGGCGTCGCGCTCGAGCTGGTCGGTGAGCGCCTCGACGTACCACGAACCGCCTAACGGGTCGCTGACGTTGGGCACGCCGGTCTCGTAGGCGAGCACCTGCTGGGTCCGCAGCGCCACCTGCACCGCCTGTTCGGTGGGGAGGGCGAGCGTCTCGTCCATGGAGTTGGTGTGCAGCGACTGGGTGCCGCCGAGCACCGCGGCCAGCGCCTGATAGGCAACGCGCACCACGTTGTTCATCGGCTGCTGCGCCGTGAGGGTGACGCCGGCCGTCTGCGAGTGGAAGCGCAGCATCCAGGAGCGCGGATCGCGGGCCCCGTACACGTCCTTCATGCGTCGGGCCCAGATCCGGCGCGCCGCGCGGAGCTTGGCGACTTCCTCGAAGAAGTCGTTATGCACGTCGAAGAAGAACGAGAGGCGCGGGGCGAAGGTGTCGACCGGCAGCCCGCGAGCGATGCCGCGCTCCACGTAGGTGAACCCGTTGGCCAGCGTGAAGGCCAGTTCCTGCGCGGCGGTGGCCCCCGCCTCCCGGATGTGGTAGCCGGAGATGGAGACCGTGTTCCACTGCGGCGCGTGCTGCGCGCCCCAGTCGAACAGGTCGATGATCAGGCGCAGCGCGGGCTCGATGGGATAGCACCACGCATGCTGCGCCATGTACTCCTTGAGGATGTCGTTCTGCACCGTGCCGCGGATCTTCTCCGGCGGCACCCCCTGCCGCTCGGCCGCCGCGACGTAGAAGCAGAACAGGATCACCGCCGGCCCGTTGATCGTCATCGACGTCGACACCTGGTCGAGCGGGATGCCGTCGAAGAGCGTCTCCATGTCGGCCAGGCTCGAAATCGCCACGCCCGTCTTGCCGACCTCGCCTTCGGAGCGCGGATGGTCCGAGTCGTACCCCATCAGCGTCGGAAAGTCGAATGCGGTCGACAACCCCGTCTGCCCGTGCTCGAGCAGGAACTTGAAGCGCGCGTTGGTCTCGCGCGCCGTGCCGAACCCCGCGAACTGACGCATCGTCCAGAGGCGTCCGCGGTATCCGGTGGGATGGATACCGCGGGTGTACGGAAACGTGCCCGGCAGTGGCTGGGCCCCGGCGGCGTCCAGGGCCGTGTAGACGGGCTCGACCTCGAACGCCGAGTTGGTGAAGGCGATGTCGCGCTTCTCGCCCCGGCCATAGCGCTCCCGCCAGGCCTGGACTTCGGCGCGCAGCGACTCGAGTTCCTCGTCTTTCGCGCGGATCGCGTCCGACAGATCGCGTATCGACGTCATGGTTGCCCCTTCCTCAGGAGGTCGGCCCCGCGGTGCAGCAGTTCGTCGGCGATCCCGAACGGCGACACGTGGCCCGACGCAATGGCCGGTAGTTGCTGCTCGATGTAGCGCCGGATCCCCGCGTCTTCCCAGACCCTGCGCCGGATCCGCTGTTCCGCCACCTCGACGACCTGCTCACGCCAGCGGGCACGACGGCGACGCTCCAGCTCGCCGCTGGTCTCAAGATAGCGCGCATGACGATCCAGCGCGTCCACGATTTCGGTCGTTCCCTCCCCTTTCGCCGCCACGCTGCGGATCACCGGCGGCACCCATGCGGCAGGCTGTTCCGTCGCTGCCGCCAGTCGCGCTGCTTTCCCCGGGTTGTTGATGCGTCCGAGGTCCACGCCGTGATGTGCGGGCACGTCCCTGAGCGTGAGCCCGGCGCGCAGGCCGAGCATGAGCTCGATGTCGTTGCGCATCCGATCGGCGCCGGGGCGGTCCGCCTTGTTCACCACGAACAGGTCGGCGATCTCCATGAGGCCCGCCTTGAGCGTCTGGATCGAGTCTCCGGACTCGGGCACGAGGACGACCAGGGTCGAGTCGGCCACGCGCGCGATGTCCAGCTCGCTCTGTCCCACACCGACCGTCTCCAGCAGAATGCGGTCGAATCCGAACGCGTCGAGCACGTCGGCCACGACGCGCGCCGAGGCCGACAGCCCGCCTAACGACCCGCGCGTGGCCAGCGAGCGGATGAAGACGCCCGGATCCAGCGCCACGCTCTCCATGCGAATCCGATCGCCCAGCAACGCGCCGCCGGTGAACGGCGACGTCGGGTCCACCGCGACCACACCGACGCGGAGTCCGGAAGCCCGCCACGTCTGCACGAGCAGGGTACTGAGCGTGCTCTTCCCCGCTCCGGGTGGCCCTGTCACCCCGACCCGCCGGGCGCGGCCAATGCGCGGATGCAGCGTCGACAACAGGGCGTCGTACCCCTCGCGCTGGTTCTCGACGATGCTCACGGCCCGCGCCAGCGCCGCCGGTTTACCGGCGTCGAAGTCGGCGAGCAGTCGGTCGATCAGGCTCATGACTCCGGCCTCCGCGTGGCCTCGGGGATCGACGGCCCGGCGGGCTCGTCGTGCTCGTCGCGGATGTCTCCCACCAGTTCTTCCAGCAGGTCTTCAAGCGTGACGAGACCCAGGATGCGCCCCTCGGCCTTGACCAGCGTGAGGTGCTTGCGCTCGCGCAGCATGCGGAAGAGGAGGTCGTTGCACGCCATCGTCGGCGACGCGACCCCGATCGGCCGCAACGCGGGGGCCGCCCCTTCGTCGGCCTGCAGCATGTCGAACGCGTGGATGAAACCCACCGTGTCGTCCAGCGATCCCCGGTAGACGGGCACACGACTATACGTGCCCTGCGCGATGCGCGTCGCGAGCTCACCAGCCGGGAGCGAAGCGTCGACGGCAAAGATGTCTTCGCGCGGCGTCATCACCTCGCCGACCTTCTTTTCACCAAAGTGGACGACGCCCTCGATGATCGCGATCTCCGTATGCTCCCCGACACCCTCGAGCTCACCTTCGCGGAGGAGTTCCCCGAGGGTATCGCCATCGTCCGCGGCCAGCTGCTCGCGAGCTTCGTGTTCCGCCTCGCCGGTGAGTCGCTTGACCAGGGCGAGCATCGGCGTCAGGACGAACTCGAGCGCCCGCAGGAGCGGGAGCAGCGGAGGAATGATCGCGCTTGGCCACCGTCGCGCCACCGCGCGCGGCAGCAACTGCCCAAAGACGAGCAGCGAGAGCACGTAGGTCAGCACCACCTGCGCGGTGACGAGCGGGCCACCGGGGAGATGTGTGCCGAGGAAGGTGCCGGCGAGGAAGACCGTGAGCGCCACCGCGGTCGTCGCCGCGAGGATGAGCTGCTGCGGACGTTCGAGGTACAGCTCGGCGGTGGGCGCGCCGCTGAGCCGCCGTTCGACCCAATGGCGAAGCCAGATGCGGCTCACCGAGCGCACCGCCGTGGCGACCGCCGTCAGGCAGGCCACGATCACGATGGAGATGGTGAGCAGGGAGGTCGCCGTCATGCGTCCTCCTGCCCCGCCGCATCGCCCGACCGGTCGTCCAGGCGTTCAAGATAGACGCGCGTGATCCGTCGGCGGACGACGCGTTCGATGACGACGCGGAAGCCGCGAAACTCGAGGTCCTCGCCCGCGCGGGGCACGCGCCCCAGCAGTTCGTACACGAGGCCACCGACCGTCGAGACCTCGTCGTGGCGCAGGTCGTGGGAGACCAGTTCCGAGAGTTCGTCGAGGGTCATTCGCCCCGACACCCAGAAGCGCCAACCCTCATCGGACTCGACGCGCGGCTCGTCTTCGTCGTACTCGTCGTGGATGTCCCCCACGATCTCCTCGAGCACGTCCTCGATGGTGATGAGTCCCGCGGTGCCTCCGAACTCGTCGGCGACGATGGCGATGTGCATCCCCGTCGCCTGGAAGTCGCGCAGCTGGGCGTCGGCGCTCTTGCCGGCCGGAATGAACACCGGCGGTCGCGCGCGCGCCGGCCAGTCGTCAGGCACTTCGTCGGCGACGATCAGCGGCAGCACGTCCTTGGCGAACAGGATGCCCGTGACGTTGTCGATCGTTTCCGTGAAGACGGGCAATCGCGCGTGTTCGGCGCTGCGCAGACGATCCACGACCTCGGACCACGGAGCCTCGCGGTCGATCGCGACGATATCGACCCGGGGGATCATGAGTTCGTGAACCGCCGTCTGCCCAAGGCGGAAGACGCCGTTGAGCAGCACCTCCTGGTCCTTGGAGACTTCGGCTTCGGAGGCGACGACCTGCCGGAACTGATCCGCCGTTCGCTGCCGATCCTCACCCGGCGTTTCGGCGGGCGGGAGGAGACGATGGAGCAGTTGATCGAACCAGCTGCCCAGCGTCACGATGGGCGCCAGCAGCCGTTCCATCAGCAGGATGAAGCCGAATCGACGGCTGGCGACGGCGAGGCCACCAATGGTTCCGCGGCTGCGCGCCAGCGACTCGCTGGTCATCACCAGGACGACCGCCGCAAGTCCACCCTGCCAGAGAGCGTGACGGAACGGGATCGCGTCGAGCCCGAGGGTCACGGCGACCCCAACGCCCGAGAGCAGCTGCGCCGTCACGCGTGCGAACGCGAGCGCGCGATGCGCGCGCTCGCGTCGTGCGTGCAGGGCGCGGAGCGGCTCGGGCAGCCCCTGCTCAGGGTCGAGGGCCAGGAGCGCGCCGTCGGCGGCCGCGCACGCGTAGGCGAGCGCTGCTCCGACGAGCGCGAGGACGAGGCCCGGAATCATCGCGGATGACGGGTCGCGAACACACCCTGCCGACGGGCGGAGCGCAGGAGCGTCTCCTGACGCCGCCACATGGGGGACCGCGTTCGCGCCGCCGTCTCCGGGTGGTCCCAACCGAGGGCGTGCAGCACACCGTGGACGACCAGGCGTGCGATCTCCTCGCGCGCCGGGATACCGAGCGCGGCGGCGTTGGCAGCGGCCACCGCCGGGGCGATGCTGATCTCGCCGACCACCGGTGCCCCGGCGGCGGAGCGGGCATGCTCGAGCGTCACGATGTCCGTCGGCCCGTGACGCCCGACGAACTCGCGATGGAGCCTTGCAATGCGCGACACGGTCACCAGGTGGATCGCCAGGTGGGCGCGCGGGATGCGTTCGGCGCGCAGGACGTGACGCGCGAGCCCGCCGATCGCGACGCGCGACAACGGCGATCGGCCGATCTCGCTCGTGACCTCGACCTGAATCGCGCCCTTTGCGGGAACACGCCCGGGGTGTGTGCGCGAACGGCGCTGTGGAGGGTCGTCGCTACGCACGGGGCGCGTCGCCACCTCCCTCCGCCTCCGCTTCGTACGCCTTGATGATCTCGCGCACGAGCCGATGACGGACGACGTCGGCGTCGCCGAGGTAGTGCACGGCGATGCCGTCGATGCCCCGGAGGATCCGCTCGATCTGCAGCAGGCCCGATTCCTCGCGCCGTGGCAGGTCGATCTGGGTCTTGTCGCCGGTGATCACCGTCTGCGAGTTCGCCCCGAGGCGCGTCAGGAACATCTTCATCTGCGCGTTCGTGGCGTTCTGTGCCTCGTCGAGGATGACGAACGCGTCCGACAGGGTGCGGCCGCGCATGTAGGCGAGCGGCGCGATCTCGATGACGCGCGTCTCCAGCGCGCGCTGCATCCGCTCGGCCGGCATCATGTCCTCGAGCGCGTCGTACAGCGGACGGAGGTAGGGGTCCACCTTGGCCTGCATGTCGCCGGGGAGGAACCCGAGGCTCTCGCCCGCCTCCACGGCCGGGCGCGCCAGGATGATGCGCTTGACGCGCTTGCGCGAGAGGGCGTCGACCGCGGCAGCAACGGCGAGGTAGGTCTTGCCGGTACCGGCCGGCCCGATGCCGATCACGATGTCGTGGTCGGCGATCGCCTGGAGATACTCCGCCTGCCCCGAAGACTTGGGCTGGATGATGCGCCGCACGCCGGGGAGGACGATCCGGGTCTCGCCCGGGGTGCCATTGTCGCGCTGGTGCTCGAGGCTGGCTCGCAGGATGTCGTCCGCATCGAGCGCCAGCCGCTGGCGTGCCGAATCGATCATGCGCTGCGCCACCGGCATCGCCCGCTCCATGGCCTCGGCCGTCCCGGACAGCGTGAGCACGTCACCCCGGAGCGAGACGCGCGCCCCGGACACCCGGGCCAGCTCGTTCAGGTTGGCATCATTCACGCCGGCCAGCAGCAGCGGATCGGCGCCCTCGACGCTCAGGCGCTGCGTTCGGGTCTCGTCAGGCACGCGTTCCGTCGGCGAGAGTGGCGAGGTGCAGCGCGGTCAGGTCGGCCGGCTTCACGAAGGTGGGCGCGTCCTCGAACAGCGCCCGCGCCGCCGTCGTCTTGGGGAACGCGATCACATCGCGCAGCGAGGGCGCGCCCGCCAGCAGCATCGCGATGCGGTCGAACCCGAGAGCAAACCCGCCGTGCGGAGGCGCCCCGGATGCAAGGCCGTCCAGCAGGAACCCGAACCGACGCTGTTGCTCTTCTGCCGGGATCCCCAGCAACCGGAAGATCGTCGACTGGATTGCTGGATCGGTGATGCGAATCGAGCCACTGCCCAGCTCGTTCCCGTTGTAGACCGCGTCGTAGTGTTGCGCCCGGCAGCGACCGGGATCCGATTCCAGGTACGCGAAGTCGTCTGCGTGCGGGGAGGTGAATGGGTGATGCGCGGGCACGTGGTGGCCGGTCTCGGGATCGTGCTCAAACAAGGGGAAGTCGACCACCCAGCAGAACGCATGTTCGCGCAGCATCGGCGTGCCGGGTCGCCGGACCACCGCCGTGCGCACCCCGTGCAGCGCCGCCGACGTCTGCGTGTCCTGACCAACGACGGCAAGCAGCAAGTCTCCGACGGCCCCGCCAAGCCCTTCGAGGAGCGTCGCGCCGAACGCCTTCACGCCCTGCCCTTCCCAGGCGGTCGCCGCGCGTCGTGCCCAGATGAGTCCTCCGGCCTTCGCGTCCTTCGCGATCGCGGCCAGCGCGTCGATGTCCTTGCGCGATGCCTCCCCGGCATTCGCCACGCGCAGCGCCCGCAGTCGCCCACCCGCAGCGATGGCCTCGCGCACGAACGGCGCCGCATCGTCACCCACCCGCGACGTCAGATCCTCGATCTCCACGCCGTAGCGCAGGTCGGGCTTGTCGATCCCGTAGCGCTCCATGGCCTCCCGCCACGTCAATCGCGGAAAGGGCGAGGGAATCTCGTGGCCCGCCGCACGCCACAGCGCGACCAGCACGCGCTCCACCACGAGTTGCACGTCTTCCTGCGCGACGAAGCTGGCCTCGAGGTCGACTTGCGTGAACTCCGGCTGCCGATCGGCGCGCAGATCCTCGTCGCGGAAGCATCGGGCGATCTGGAAGTAACGATCGTAGCCCGCCACCATCAGCAACTGTTTGTAGATCTGCGGCGACTGCGGCAGCGCGTAGAACTGGCCCGGATGCACCCGACTTGGCACGAGGTAATCGCGCGCACCCTCCGGCGTGGGCTTGGTCAGGATCGGCGTTTCGATCTCGAGAAAGCCAAGATCCGACATCGTCTCGCGCGCCACCTGCAGCAGCCGATGGCGCATGATGAGGTTGGCCTGCAGCTCAGGGCGACGCAGGTCGAGGATGCGATGCTTCAGTCGCAGGTCCTCGGCCGGCAACGCGTCATTGCGCGCCCGGGCCACCGGAATCACCGGAATCTGCGCCGGTCCCACCAGAGCAAGCCGCGTCGCGCGCACCTCGATCGCCCCGGTGGCGAGGTCTGCGTTTCGCACGTCGGCCGGACGCTCCACCACGGTTCCCCACACCAGCACCACCGACTCAGGGGTCAGTCGCTGGGCAGCCTCCATGGTGTCGGGCCCTGCGAGCGAGGGATCGAACGACACCTGCACGATGCCGTCCCGGTCGCGCAGGTCGACAAAAACGAGCCCGCCCAGATTCCGTGTGCGGTGCACCCATCCGCCGAGTCGGACCTCGAGGCCCGCGTGCTGGAGGCGCAGAGCACCGCAGCGATGCGTGCGCATGGCGGTGGACTGGGAGTGCTCACCACTCACGACAAATCTCCTGGCGACCGGGCGCCGGATTGGGGAGGCCTGACGAGGCCAGAATCTCAGGGACACACCACGCCGCGCGGCGTCGCTGCGAGCGCGCGATCAGGAGAACGCCACTGAGGCCCTGCGACAGCGCAGGTCGCACGGATCGATGATGCATTCAGCGCGCACGCAGGCCGGTGAATGCCTGCCACATGATCACACGGGGGCCGAACGATTGTGGGCGCGGTGCGCGGGGCATGTCGGGGCCAGCGGAGGGGCCTCCGAATCTAACGCCGCGCCCACGTTCCGGCAGCGCCGATTGACCGCCATGCATCGGACGGCTTAAACTCAACTCGTTGGCACGCCTGAGGTTGTGTCGAAGCCCACAGCGGCCGGTCGTGTGATCGACCCCTCCACACCGATGAAGACCAATCTCCTTGCCCTCCCGCTCGCGGAGGCCCGTCAGGCGCTCCAGGAGTTTTTCGACGGACGTGCCGAGCCCGCCTATCGGACGGAGCAGACCCTCCGACGACTCTGGCACGCACCGGTCGACCGCTTTGCGGACATCACGGACCTTCCCGCCAGCCTTCGAGAAGCGCTGGCCGAGCGGTTCGACCTCCCGCGCCTCACCTTGATGACGCGGCAGTCCTCCGTCGACGGTACGGAGAAGTTTCTCTTTCAGCTCGCCGACGGCCAGGCCATCGAGACGGTGGCGATTCCGGACGGCAGCCGCATGACGTTCTGCATCTCGTCGCAGGCCGGCTGCGCGCTCCAGTGTGCGTTCTGCGCCACCGGGGTGATGGGGTTCGCCCGCAACCTCGGGCTGCATGAAATCGCCGGGCAGGTCCGGGAGCTGGCGATGCTCGACCCGCCCCTCCGGGCCACGAACATCGTCTTCATGGGGATGGGCGAGCCGATGATGAATTGGCCCGCGGTCGACGCCACGCTCACCGTGCTCAACGACCCGGGCGGCTTTGGCATCGGGGCGCGGCACATCACGGTATCCACCGTGGGCGTGTTACCGGGTATCGTGGCGCTCGCCGCGCGGCCCGAGCAGTTCCGACTCGCGATCTCGATCCACGCCCCCAACGATGCGTTGCGGCGCTCGCTGATGCCGGTGAACGTGAAGTATCCGCTGGCCGACGTGATCGAGGCGGCACGCACCTTCGACCGACGGGTCACCTTCGAGTACGTGATGCTCGGCGGCGTCAACGACCAGCCGGGGCACGCACACGAGCTGGCGGCGCTGGCACGCCACTGTGCCGCGTTCGTGAACCTCATTCCGCTGCACCCGGGCGGCGCGGGCACGTTCGTGCCGACCACGTCACGCGAAATCCGGGACTTCGCGACGCTGCTCGCTCGAGCGGGTGTCGAGGTTGCCGTGCGGAAGAGCCGCGGCACCGACATCAGCGCCGCGTGCGGCCAGCTACGGGTTGAGCGTCTGCGGCGGCGCTCGCCAGCTCGAGCCGACGAGGATCGTGAGGTCGACAAACCCGGCCGTGTCGGCGCGTGACTCCACCGGTGCGTTACCGAAGGCCTCGCTCGCCAACCGCGCCCACTCTGGCCGGCCGACGCGATCGATCACCAGCGTGGTGTCACGACGCACGTCCGAACCGCTGAACCGCACCACGTCGAAGCCGAGGTCACGCAGGTAGAGCGTTGCCCGCCGCGCGAGGCCGCGCGCCGTCGTGGCATTCACCACCTCCACGCGGATGCGCGTGCCCTCGGGCACCACGCGCCGTACGGCGTCAACACTCGCATCCATCGGGCGCGTCCACGCGTGCCACGCCCACCAGCCGCTACCCAGCAGGGCCAGCGCGATCACGCCGAGCGCGATCGCGCGCGTCAGCGCACGGCGTTCCACAGGGCCACCGTTTCCGGAAAGAGCGACTTGCCTTCACGCAACGTCCACTCGAGGCGCAGGCGCACGACCTGCCGAAAGACGCCATCAAAATCGACGGCCACCATGGACGCGAGGAATGCCCGGTCCTCTTGTGCAAAGGGGCGCCCGGGCTCGAGAAAGTCGGCCATGAAGAGCGCACGCCCAAGGCGACCCCAATCCGGGCTGCCTAACGTGTGCCAGCGAATGGCATGCAGCACGTCCTCGCGCGTTTCACCATCCTGGGCCAGGCGGGCCGCGGCCGCCGGCCCATGAAGGACGCGCTCGGGAAGGCGGTCCTCATTCGCCAGGTGACGCAATACGTCGACCGGCGCGTCTCTCAGCGCGTCGTGCCAGCGACCGACGTCGTGCCAGGCCGCCCGCTCGCGCGCCTCCAGCGACAGGGCAACGGCCCACCGGTCCAGCAACGCGGTCACGCGCGCGATGTGCGCCGCGCGTCGCTCGCTGACGCATGCCCACGCAGGCAACACGGGAGTCGTGGGTGACGCGTTGGTCACGGGGGTCGAGGGTGACGCGTTGGACACTCGGATCACGAAAGACGGGTCAGCTGCCTGGCCAGCGCGCCGAGTGAGCCAGCCAGTTCACGCAGATCGTGCGTGGCAGTTTCCAGCTCGCTCACCGCGCGCGCCTGCGACGCCGCGGCCGTGGCGACCTGCACCGCGCCACCGCGGTTGCTGCGGGAAATGTCGGCGATCCGATCGACGCGTGAGCGTACCGACCCGACCTCGCGTTCCTGCACGCGGGACACCTCGGCAATCTGGCGGATCCGATCGGCGGCCGCGCCGCTGGCCTCGAGGATCTCCGCCAGCGCCTGATGCGCCGACCCGCTGAGCGACTCCACGTCGTTCACCAGCCGTCGCCCACGTTCCATCTGGTTGGTCGCTCGCTCCATCTGTTCGGACAGGGAGCCGATCAGCTGCGTCGCGTCCTCCGAGGCACGCGCGCTCTGCTCGGCGAGCCGTCGGATCTCCTCGGCAACGACGGCGAACCCGCGCCCCTGCTCCCCCGCGCGCGCGGCTTCGATCGCGGCATTGAGCGCCAGGAGGTTCGTCTGTTCGGCCAGGTCCTTGATGACGGCGATGAACGACATGGCACGCTGCGTCTGGGCGCCGAGGTCATTGAGTACCGACGTACTCTCGCCGGCGAATCCGCGGGCGGCATCGAGCCGTTCGATCGCGACACCGATCGTCTCCCGGTGTTCGCGCGCAATGCCGGCCGCGCGGTCGCTGGCGATCGCGGCCGCGCGCGCATCATCGGCAATGCTCGTCATGCCGCGATGCAGCGACTCGGTGGCGTCGCGGCTCTGCGTGACCTCTTCGTTCTCCTCCCCCACCGTGCGCGAGATCTCACCCACCAGGCGCGCCACCGACTCGGCGTCTGTCCGGAGCTGCCGCGCACTCACGTTGAGCGTCCCCACCTGGCGTTCGAGGCGACCCACCGACTCGACGAGCGGGCGCCGCAGGTCCTGGATCTGCAGCGCGGTTGCGAGCTGCCCGGCGAGACGTCGTACGAACTCGACCTCCTTGTCTCCGTAGATGGCGCGCTTGTGGTGCTCGAGTTCCACGATGCCAAGGGTGCGCTCCCCGAATCGAAGCGGGGCGACGAGCCGGCTGCGGATTCCATCCGCCGCGCTCCGTACCCGCGGGTCGCGCGTGGCGTCGCGCACCACGATCGGTTCCCCGCTGGCGATGGCGAGGTCGCGAAGGCCGGCGGCTCCCCCTTCCGCTTCGCCGTCTTCCTGGTACCCCGCGGACGTCGAGTACAGCGCGCGCAAGGCGCCCTCGCGAAGCCGCAACACGCGGAACGCGCGCCAGTCCACGAATCGGTGTGCGAGCGCGCTGATGTGCGTCATCGCGTCCGACATGGACACGTCACTGTTCACCACCCGCTCGATCTCGTGAATCTTGTTGAGCTCCTCGGCGGCAATCGCCTCCTCGACGATGCGACGGAACAGGAGTGCGACGAACGCGAGCGCGATACACACGGCCGCCCAGCCCGCGCGCGCCACGTTCTCCAGGGTGTAGAGCACCACGAGCGTTCCGGCGATGGATCCGGCGAATGCAATGAGCTCGTAGCGCAGGATCAGCGAGCGCTCATCGGCCGTCAGCTTGCCGCGAGCGAGCAGCGTGTAGTACTGCAGCGCGCGTCCGGTCACGAAGTACGTCGCGAAGAACACCGTGAGCGCTGGCACCAGCTCGGCCGAAAGCGTGACGCGCACGCCCGACTGTCCGCGCGCCGCCACGACCGCATACCAGCCCATGGCGACGCCGATGACCAGCACCTCGCGACCCGCGTTGACGCCGGCCCATGACCACTGCTTGCCGTGGACCGCGATGTCGGAGAACCACACGCCAAGGGCGATGCCCAATGCCGCCGCCGGAAACCCGACGCCGAGCGGACCGGCGAGCGCGACGAGCGCGGTACCGGTGATCGCGGTGAACTTGGTGAGCTGGATGGGACGGAGGCGCAGGGCAATGGTCGCGGCGGCGATGAAGACGATGGCCCAGGGCATGGCCATCCATCGCCGATCGAGCGCGAGCGCGGCACCGAGCAGGAGCGTCCCCGCGACGCCGACACTCCGGGAGACCAGTTGCGGCCGCACGCGGCGTCAGGCGTGATCGAGCGCCAGGCGAAGTTCGCCCGTGAAGTCGATCGCGTGCTGCACGCTGTCCTCGGCGGCCTTCACCATCGCACTCCCCACCACGACGCCGTCGGCGAGGCGCGCCACGGCGGTGGCCTGTGCCGCCGACGAAACGCCAAACCCGACGCAGATGGGCAGCGTAGTGGCCGAGCGCAGGCGCGCGACGGTCTCGGGCAGGTCGGCGGCGACATCCGCACGCGGCCCCGTCACGCCGAGTCGGCTGATCAGATAGACGAAGCCGCTGCCGTGGCGTCCGATCTCGCGCATGCGTTCGAGCGGCGTGGTGGGCGCCACCAGCCGCACGAACGCGAGACCGCTCCCTCCGAGCCATGCCTCGCGTTCGGGATCCACGCCGACCGGCAGGTCCGTGACGAGGACACCGCTCACGCCAGCGTCCCTTGCCGCGGCGAGCATGCCCGGCCCCGCCGCCAGGAGCGGGTTGAGGTAGCTGAAGAGGACCACGGGAACGTCGAGCGCCGCGCGTTGCACCAGCGCGAGGGTGCTCGCAAGACCGACGCCGTGGCCTAACGCGACCTGCGACGCGCGCTGGATGACCGGCCCGTCGGCCATCGGATCGGAAAATGGAACCCCGATCTCGATCACATCCGCGCCGGCGCCAGCCACACCGCGTAGCAGGTCGAGCGAGCGCTCCGGGTCGGGGAATCCCGCCGTGAGATACACGACCAGGGCCCGCCGCCCACGCGCGCGCAGCTGGTCGAAGCGCACCGACAGCGGGTCAGACGAAGTAATCGCCGACATTGATGCCATACCGTTCCGGAGTGTCCGTCTTGATGATCGTGCGCCTGAACGAACCCGACGGCGCCTGCTCCGTGAGGTCAACGAGGTGTCCCGGGTAGAGCACGTTGCCGCGATCGTCGCTCACGAGACGAACAATGGGCCGTGACATGGCCTCGGGCACCGGGTTGGACGCGTGAACGATCGCGAGTTCGAACGTGTCGAGCACCACGAGCGTGCCGACGGGAAAAACGCCCAGCAGATTGATGAATCCCTTGACCACCACCGGATCCATTCCGCGCCTGGGATTGTCGCGCATGCCGGCGAGGACGGCCGCGGGCGACATCGGGACGGTCTGGTACGCGCGACGAGAGGTGGCTGCGTCGAAGCCATCGGCCACGGCCACGATGCGACTGAAGATGCTCTGCTCGCGCGGCCGGATGGGCTTGGGGTAGCCCGTCAGGTCCATCTTCATGTGATGCTCGACGGCAACGACCATGGCGCGGTACGGCAGCTCCTGCTGCCCGCGCATGTGAAACAGCGCGAGCACGCCGAGCCAGGGGTGCGCCGCGAGCCAGCGCCAGTCGTCGTCAGTCAGACCATCGGTCTTGTTGAGCACCGTGAGTGGTACGCGCGACTTGCCGATGTCATGAAACAGTGCCGCGAGGCCCAGGTCGTAGAGCTGCAACTTGCTGAGACCCAGCCGGCGACCCAGGGCAACCGAGAAGATGCAGACGTTCACCGAGTGCGTGAACGTGTATTCGTCGTAGTCGCGGATGGTCGTGAGGCCCAGCAGCGACGTCTCCTCGTTGAGGATCTGATCGACGATCGACTGCACCACACGCTTGATCTTCTTGATGCTCGGCGCCTGGCCCATGCGCACCGAATTGATCACGTCCTTCGTGACGGCGACCGACTGCGCGTAGGTGCGCTTGGCCGCTTCTTTCGCGCGCTCCTGGAACTCCGAGTCGTCGGCGTGCTGCGGCGGCCCGAGATCGAGGGCGGTGACGCCGGCCGCGGCGAGCTTCTCCAGCAGGTCACCGGTGGTGGGCTCGTTGCCGGCCTTCGCCTCCGCCATGATGATCGACAGGAACACGAGCCAGTCACGCGCCTGCAGCTCGCTGGTGGCGCGGAAGCTGCCGATGCCGCAGGCCTTGAGCGTGGAGAGGATCTGACTGAACGACGCGTAGTTGTCGAGGTCTAGCCGCAGGCGGGTGGCGTTCACGAAGATGAACTCGCTCGACGCACGGAACTCCAGCTCACCCTCCTTCTGCAGGATGAGGCGCGCCGAAGTCGCGAGTTCGTCGAGGGCGTGCCGTACCGCCTCGTTCTCGGGTGGATACAGCCGAATGACGCGCATCGCCCCGTAGATCGTGACCACGAGCTGTCGCCCGGCACGTCGCAGGAACGTATCGCCGGTGAAGTCGGTCAGGCCGGCGGCGCTGGTCGGAGTGATGCGGTTGCCGGTCATGCGGCCCCCCCACGCAGCGCCCGGTTCACGGCATTCCGCACCAGGATCTCCTTGTCGCCCGAGGCCTTTTGCAGGGCCTTCTCGCTGTTCCCGGTTCCGACGCGACCCAGCGCCATGGCGGCGCACGCGCGCAGTTCCGCGTGGTCGCGCTTGCCAAACAACCCCTTGCCGTTGAGGATGCCGTCGAGCAGCGCGACCCCGGCATCGCCGCACATCGCGCCGTAGGCCTCGAAGACGGCCATCTTCTCCGTCAGGTCGGCGCCTTCGACCTTGCGCTCCCGGATCATGCCCTCGAGGCGGTTGAGCGCGGGCCGATGCGCGCGCGCCGCGAAGGCGCGCAACGTGGCCACGCGCACCTCGCGCGACGCGTCGTCGATCGTCCGCTCCAGGAGCTGCATCGATCCGGGACTCCCGATCTCCGCCAGCGCCTGCACCGCCACGTGACGGACTTCGGCATCACTCTGCTGCAGCATCCGTCCAAGGCCGGTCACCGCCGCCGCCGTTCTCATCGCGCCGGCCCGACGCATCGCTTCCATCGCGACCCCGCGTTCGGGCGCCCCGATCAGTCGCACCAGCTCTCCGGTGTTCGCCGAGGCGAGCCGGGCCGCCGCCGTCTCCAGCTGCGCCCGGACGCGGGGGGTCTGCACCCGGCCGAGCCACTCGAAGATTGTCGACAGTGCGCGCACGCGGAGCTGCTCGAAGAGGTCGTTCAGCTCCTGCTGCCCCACCGCGTCCACCCGCTCATCGAGTGACTGGAGCAGCTGGCTCAGTGCCTCCGGCTCGCTCAGCCGATCGGCGAGTTGCGCCAGCCGCTGTTGCTGGGCCTCGGTGATGTCGCGCGCGCGTTCCGCCGCGACCTCTGTCTCGCGCAGCAGCACGGCCACGGTCCCGAGCTGGCCGGCGGTGAGCAGGTTCACGAGCAGCGTGTCGAGGACCCCGCAAATCTCGTCGCGAATCGTGGCATCGACCTGGTGCTCGTAGGTATCGAGCAGGATCGCGACGACGTTCGCCCGCAGGTCGGCATCGTACTCCTTCTGCACCGCCGTCCGCAGGTAGTCGACTTCGCGCTCTTCGAGGAAATAGAGCGTGGTGTTGAAGTCGTCGAGACTCACCACGCCGGCCGGGAGAATCTCCTCCCGCGGCGGCTCCTGCACCTGGGTGGGATCGACCAGGCGATGGTCCGTGGCCTCGGGCGCGGCCTCCAGGGGCTCCATGCTGTCGACGAGCAGGTCGACGTAGCGGTAGCGGATGCAGGAGAACTCCTTCTCCCAGAGCACGGTGAGCAGATCGTCGTCATCAGTCGACGCCTTGCGCACGCGCGTGATCACGTCGATCAGCCCAACCAGTTCCTGGTCCTCGACGCCCTTGAGCAGACGCAATTCGCGCAGTCCGTCCTTGTAGAGCACCCAGGGCAACGCGTCGGTTGTCTTGTCGGGCTCATTCGCCACGACACGCCCCTCCCACCGGAGCTGCGTGTCGGTCACCTCGAGCAACAGTTCGTCGGTCTGCGCCCAGATGGGTGCAAACGACGCCCGCGCCACGTCCACGGACTTGAGGTAGGTGGGGTTGTTGCGGAGATAGAGTTGCGCCGCCCGCACCGCGCGGGCAAACAGGCGCAGCATTTCCTCCACCAGGGCCGGTGGAAACGGAGGTTCCCGATCCTCGTCGGGCGCGGCGGCGGGGGACGACGCGGTGGGGCCGGTCACAGCGGCAAGATACTCATTTCACGCACCTGTGCCACGTCCTTGTCCCCGCGCCCACTCACGCAGAGCAGCACGTGCTCGTCAGGCATCCATCGCCCCGCGGCACCGGCGAGCCACGCGACGGCATGGGCGGTCTCGAGCGCCGGCACGATCCCTTCGGTCCGGCTCAGCAGCGTGAAGCCCTCCACCGCCTCGCGATCGGTCACCGCCACGTACTCGGCCCTGCCCGTGTCCTTTAGGTAAGCGTGCTCGGGCCCGACGCCTGGATAGTCGAGTCCCGCCGAGATCGAGTGCGCCGGATGCACCTGCCCGTCGTCGTCCTGCAGCAGGTAGCTGAGCGAACCGTGCAGCACGCCCGGTGTGCCCCGGCTGAGCGACGCCGAGTGCCGTCCGGTTTCCAGTCCATCGCCCGCCGCCTCGACGCCGATCAGCGCCACGTCCGTGTCGTCCACGAAACCGGCGAACACGCCCATCGCGTTCGACCCTCCGCCAACACACGCCACCACCGCACGTGGTAGAGCTCCGGCGCGTTCGAGCATCTGCGCGCGCGCCTCCCGACCGATCGTCGCCTGGAACGCCCGCACCATGCGCGGATACGGGGCCGGTCCCACGACCGAACCGATGATGTAGTGACTGTCGTGCACCGTGGTCACCCAATCGCGAATGGCTTCCGTCGTGGCGTCCTTGAGCGTTCGCGTTCCGCTCAGCACCGGCACCACCTCCGCGCCCAGCAGCCGCATGCGGTACACGTTGAGCGCCTGCCGGTGCATGTCCTCTTCGCCCATGTAAACGACGCAGTCCAGTCCAAAACGGGCACATATGGTCGCGGTCGCCACGCCATGCTGTCCGGCCCCCGTCTCGGCGATGATGCGCCGCTTGCCCATGCGACGCGCGAGCAGCGCCTGGCCCACGGTGTTGTTGATCTTGTGCGCCCCGGTGTGGTTGAGATCCTCGCGCTTGAGCCAGACGCGCGCCCCGACGCGCTCGCTCAGTCGCGGTGCGGCCGTGAGCGCGGACGGCCGGCCCACGAAGTTCACCAGCAGATCGTCCAGCTCGGCCCGGAACGCGTCGTCCTGCTGCGCCGCGTCAAAGGCCCGCTCGAGTTCTTCGAGCGCGGGAATCAGGGTCTCCGGCACGTAGCGACCGCCATACGCGCCGAACCGATCGGAGGTGTGCGGTGCACTCATGCGGACCTCGTGGCCCGTACCGCGGCGGCGAATGCGCTCATCAATCCGTGATCCTTGATCCCAGGGGTGATTTCGATGCCTGACGAGACGTCGACGATGTCGGGGGACAGCGCGCCGATCGCGTCGGCGACGTTCGACGGCGTGAGGCCACCGGCGATGGCGAGGCGCGCCCGACCTCTGAATGCCTCGATACCGGACCGCGCGGCCCGCCAGTCAAACGGCTGCCCTGTGCCACCGGTACGACCACCAACGCTCGTGTCGAAGAGTAGCACGTCGGCGGCCTCGGGCCCGACGACCCGAGCCATGGTGCTTCCCTCCACCGCAGCCACTCGCCACACGTGCACGCCCAGCACCCCACGCAACTCCCCAACCGTGAGCGGCAGGTCGCCGTGAACCTGCACGGCGTGAAGCCCCAGGCGACGCACCGCCTCCTGCAACGCATCGACCGAAGGTGACACGAAGACGCCCACGCGCCGCGCGGTCCCCGCGGACGACTCCAGAAGCCGAACGGCGTCGTCGAGCACGACGCGTCGCGGACTCGGCGCCAGCACCACCCCGACATAGTCAGCGTCGAGGGTGATCGCGTGCGCCACATCTTCGGGTCGCGTCAGGCCGCAGAATTTGATCTCAGGCACGCGGGACTCCGGAGAACGCCTGCACCACGGACGCCGGGTCGTCTGCGAGTGAAAGAGCCGACCCCACGAGCACCGCACCGGCGCCAAGCGCAGCCACGCGTTCCACGTCCGCGACCTGTGCCATGCCGCTTTCGGCAATCGCCATCCGGTCGCGCGGGATCAAGGGGAGCAGTCGGGCAACGACGTCAGGCTCGATGATGAGCGTCTCGAGATCGCGCGCGTTTACTCCGATGAGCCGCGCCGACGTCGACAGCGCGAGCGCCAGTTCGTCTTCGCTTCGCACTTCGATGAGTGCCTCGACGCCGATCGCGACGGCGCAGGCCGCGAGCTCACGGAGCCGCTCGGGCGGCAGCGCGCGCGCGATGAGCAGCGCCGCCGAAGCACCATGGACCCGGGCCTCGAGCAACTGCGCCTCGTCGATGAGAAAGTCCTTGCGCAGCAGCGGCGCGGCGACCCCGGCCGCGGTATCGGCGAGGTCGGTGATCGCTCCACCGAACTCCGCAGGTTCGGTGAGGACCGAGATCGCGCGCGCGCCGGCACCGACATAGACCGAGGCCCGCGCCGGCGCGTCGATGGCCGTGTTGATCGCGCCGCGCGACGGCGAGCGCCGCTTGATCTCGGCGATGACGGCGACCGTGCGCCCCTGCGAAAGGGCGTCGTACATCGACGGCCTCGTGGGAGAGCCTGCCGCGAGCGCCTCGAGGGCCGAGCGATGTCCGGCGATGCGCGCCGCGCGCTCGTACGCGGCCGCGGTCAGACGACCGAGCGCGCCCATCGGGGCCCTCCAGGTGGTTCGCTCTTGCACTTCGGTGCCTGTTCGGTTAACGTCGATTCGGAACCTGTTCGGGCACGGCGGGCACATCCCTGAGCGGATGCGCCCGACTGCCCTTCCGTCCTTCTGCGGAGCCTACATGCCGCTCACCAAACGGCAGCGCGAGATCCTGACCTTCCTCCAGTCGTATTCGGAGGACCAGGGCTATGCCCCGAGCTTCGAGGAGATCGCCGAGCGATTCAACTATAACTCGCTCGCGACGGTCCACGAGCACCTCTCGAATCTGGAGCGCAAGGGCTATATCCGGCGCTCATACAATGAGAGCCGCTCGATCGAAATCCTCCCGTCGGAGGCGTTCGCGTCGGCGGTGGAGCTGCCCCTGCTGGGCGCCGTGGCCGCGGGTCTCCCGATCGAAGCCATCAGTGGCACCGAGACGCTCGCCGTGCCCCGCGAGCTGGTGCGCCGGTCGGGTGACCATTACGTCCTGCGCGTGCGCGGCCAGTCGATGATCGACGAGCAGATTCGCGATGGGGACTTCGTGGTGGTCAACGAGCGAAAAGCGGCTGACAACGGCGAGATGGTGATCGCCCTCGTCGGCGGCAACTCGGCCACGGTCAAGCGGATGTTCCGCGAGCGTGACGGGCGCATCCGCCTGCAGCCGGCCAACGAGACCATGGCGCCGATCTACGTGCACGAAAACGACATCTCGATCCAGGGCATCGTGGTCGGAGTCATTCGCAAGTACTGAAGGCAGGCCGGCGGTGTTCGCGGGCACCGATGGCGGCCACACGATAGCTGCGCGCCTTGGCCGCGGGCCGGCAGGCGCGCGCGTTGACCGAGCTGTGAACTTCGGCGTGGGCTGGCAGGCGCTCACGTTGACCAGAGGTGTGCGCACTGGCGCGGGCCGGCAGGCACGCGCGTTGACCGAATTTGTGCGCACTGGCGCGGGCCGGCAGGCGCGCGCATTGACCGATCCGTTCGGCCCTCGCGCGATCAGGCTGTCGCCGTGTAGGCCACGCGCATGCGCTCCAGCGCGCCGAGTCCGGCGCCCGAGGTGATCCCGCCCCTCGCCCGCTCCACGCCCTCAGCGTAGGAGTCGACACACCCACCGACGTACAGCGCGGCCGCGGCATTGAGCACGACCGCCGCCGTCGCCGCCACTGCCCCGCGACCTCCAAGTACCTCGGCAATGATTGCGGCGTTGCGCGCCGGTGGTCCCCCGGCCAGGTCTTCCGGACGCACCGACGTGAATCCGTGCGCCGCGGGATCGATCTCCCACGCCTGCACGCTGCCGTTCCGTACCTCGAGCACCCGGGTCAACCCCACGGGGGAGATCTCGTCGAGGCCGGCGACGCCGTGGACCACCATGGCATGGGCCGTACCTAACGATGCGAGGGCGCCGGCGAGCAGTGGCAGCCGCAACGCGTCCGCCACACCAAGCACCTGACGCCCGGCACCGGCCGGGTTGGCAAGCGGGCCAACCACGTTCATCACCGTCTGGATGGCCAGTTCGCGTCGAACCGGGCCAACATGACGCATCGCCGGATGCATCGTGGGCGCAAACATGAACACGATCCCCGCCGCGCGGAGCACGCTCGACATACGTTCCGGCGCCACGTCCAGCGGCACACCGAGTGCTTCGAGCACGTCGGCACTTCCACACTGGGACGTAAAGCTGCGGTTCCCGTGCTTGGCCACGCGGACGCCCAGCCCGGCAGTGAGGAGCGCCGCCGCGGTGGAAATGTTGAACGTCGTCACCGTGCCACCACCTGTACCGCACGTGTCGACCAGCGACTCGGGCTCATCGGCATCGAGCACGACCATGGCACGACGCAACGCCCTGGCGGCGCCAGCCACCTCTTCAGCCGTCTCTCCCTTGACGCGGAGCCCCATGAGCAGCGCAGCCACCTGCGCCGCCGACGCCTCGCCCGCCATGATCCCGTCAAATGCGCCCGCCGCCTGGTCGGCAGACAGCCCCTGCCCCGCCGCGAGTGTCCGGATCGCCCCCAGGACCGCGTCAGCCGTCACCGAGACGCTCCAGCAATCGATCGGGCAGCGCGTTGCGCGTCGCGATGAGTGCAATGACCAGCCCCAGCAGTGAGACGCGCTCGACGTCTTCTTCGATGAACACACCGCGCTTGGCGCGATTCGTAAGATTGACGACGCCGATCAGTTCGTCGCGATAGACGAGCGGGAACGAGATGAACGAACCGGTGGTGAGATACTGATCGCGCAGCAGCGGGTGTTCGTTCACCTCGGCGGCGTCCTGCACGAGGAGAGGCTCCCGCGACACCGCCACCACGCCGGCGACGCCCTTGCCGTATGGGATGCGCGCTCCCATGACGATGTTGGGGGCCAGGCCGCGCGCTGCAGCGAGGTAGAGCATCTCCGGCTCCGGCGCGCGCAGCATGAGTGAGCAGCGCTGGGCCTGCATGTCGTCGCCCACCAGCGCGAGAAGCCCGTCGACCAGGGCACGCGGGTCGCGTGCCGTGTTGTCCAGGCGAAGCGAGCGCTCGATGAGATAGAGCGTGCGGACCTTCTGGCGCAGCGTCTCATGGCGGCGGTGCAGTTCCACGTGCGCCTGCTCGAGCTGGGACACGGCGGCCGTGAGCTGCTGTTCGAGCGACGCGGACTTCCTCGAGGCGCGTCGCGACTCCTCCTGCGCAGCCGCCACGTCACGCTCGAGGTGCACGCGCCGCTCGGCGTCGTCGGCACTCACCCTGTTCGCGGCCCCGCGCGCCTGACCGAGTTCCTCTTCGAGGCCCGCCAGCTTGCGCATGTACTCCGCGTGCACGCGCGTCGTGACGTCCTCCAGCGTAGCGACCGCCTCCTCGCGCGCCTCGCGCTCCTGGAATCTCGCGTATCCAAGGTCGAACAACGCGGCCGCCGGACTCAGGCGCTCCGAGGTTCTGGTGCCGAACATGCGCCGCTGCTCGTAGAGCGCGAGTACGGCGGAGAGCTGCCCGTCGGTCAGCAGACCGCGGAGCGAGAGCACGCCGCCATCGGAGAACGCGGTGAGACCCAGCAGCCGCGCGTATTCGCCCGATTTCTCTCCGAGATCCACAAACTGCCCGCCACTGGCGAGCATCGTGCGAACCGTCGCCGGGAGGTGGTCGATGGTGGTGTCCACAGGCGCCCGGACGACCTGCCCGCCGCTCGGCGTTAGGCGGTCGCGGAGGAGGCTGCGTCGACCGTCATACCGGAGGAGGCCCAGGACGGCGGTTCGGTCGGCCTCGACCAGGGCCTCACCCAAGGCGACCAGCGCGGCGTCGAGGTCCGGCGCCACGCTCAGCGCATGCGCTAGCGAGGGGAGGCTGCGGGGGGTCATGACGAGCGAGGAGGTGGCATCGCCGCGCCATGAAAAACAGGCCGCGCGGAAGGTGCAATGTGGAGGTGTAGGTCAAAGGAAGTCAATCGGTTGCGCCTCCTGTGCGTTTGCTTGACTTGAAGGGTCGCCAGGCTAACTTTCGCCCCGTGTCGGTGCGCACCGTGCAGCTCGTGCTGCACTACGACGGAGGCGCGTTCGCGGGCTGGCAAGTCCAGCCTGAGCGGCGGACCGTTCAGGGCGAACTCGAGCGGGTGCTCGCCGCACTGTGTGGACATCGAATCGTGGCCCAAGGGGCCGGCCGGACCGACGCGGGCGTCCATGCCCGCGGCCAGGTGGTCGGCGTGCAGGTGCCGGCAAAGTGGCAGGCGGCGACGCTCCGACGGGCGATGAACGCCCTGCTCGCGGATGATGTGTGGGTCGCGGCGGCGCACGAGATGCGTCCCGAGTTCCACGCTCGTTTCAGTGCGACCGCCCGACGGTATGCGTACCACGTCGGCACGGACGACTCCGCCCTCTCGCCCTTTCGCCACTCATGGGAGTGGTACGTTGCCCGACCTCTCGATCGCGCCGCCCTCGACGCCGCGGCGGCGCACATCCGGGGACGCCATCGCTTCCTCGCCTTTGCCGTGCGCGGCACCGCACCACACACCGACGATCACTGCTGCGACATCTCGCGCGCGGAGTGGTGCCCGAGTGCGCACGGACTGACGTTCCATGTCGAGGCGAATCGATTCCTCCATCACATGGTACGTTTCCTCGTCGGCACCATGATCGACATCGCGTCGGCACGCCGGCCCGCGGAGGACATGGAGCGCCTCCTGCTCGCCGAATCGAACGACGACGTGTCTGCCCCCGCACCGCCGCACGGCCTCTTCCTCGAGGCCGTCACGTATCCGAACGACCTCTACCTTCGTTGAACATGTGCGCTCGTGTCCCGGCCCGGCTGTGGTCGCTTGGCGTCTCGCTGACCGGAGCCCTCGCGTGAAGGCGGTGCTCGCATCGATCGCCCTCGCACTCGGCCTGGCGTGTGAAGGCGCTGCCAGCGCCGGCGAGCAGCGCCCGCCCGCCGCGGCCGCCGATACCGCGCAGCGACTCGCGCAGGCGGCGCAGATCTCGGCGCAGCGGCGCACCGCCATCACCGAGGCCGTCACGCGCATCGCGCCCGCCGTGGTCACCGTGCAGACCGAGACCGTCGAACGCGTGCCCGTCGATGTCTTCGAGAGTTTTTTCGGCGGCCGCTCGGGTCAGCAAACGCAATCGGGTATCGGGTCCGGGTTCATCATCCGACCCAATGGCGTCATCGTCACCAACGAGCACGTCGTCGGAGGCGCGACCCGCATCTCGGTCATGCTGCGCGACGGCACCACCTATCCCGCGAAGGTGCTCGGGCGGGATGAAGCCAACGACCTCGCCGTCCTCAAGGTCGAAGCCTCCAACCTGCCCATCGCGACGCTCGGCAACAGTGACCAACTGCTGATCGGCGAATGGGCGATCGCGATCGGGAATCCGTTCGGCTTCGTTCTCGGCAACACCGAGCCCAGCGTCACCACGGGCGTGGTCTCCGCGACCGGACGCAACCTGCTGGGCCGCAGCGAGGGGAACGGAGTGTACCTCGGCATGATCCAGACTGATGCCTCCATCAATCCGGGCAATTCCGGCGGACCGTTGGTGAATGCGACCGGGGAAGTCATCGGCGTGAACTCCTCGATCTACACGCCCAGCGGGGGGTCCATCGGCCTCGGGTTCGCGATCCCGATCAACCGCGCGCGTCGCGTGGTCGACGACCTGCTGGATCACGGCAAGGTTCGCCGGCCCTGGATCGGCGAGAAGCTGCTGACGCCGGACGGAAGTAACCCGCGGGATGTCGTCGCCGCGGGCGTCGTGATCCGATCGGTCGTGCCCGGATCGCCGGCCGCGAAAGCCGACCTCCGGCCCGGCGACGAAATCGTCGCGGTCCGCGGAAAGACGCTCAGGAACGTGTTCGACTGGGAGGCCGCACGACTCGACATGCGAGTGGGTGAGAGCGTGACGCTGACCGTGCGCCGCGGTGAGCGCGAACGCGCCGTCACGGTCGTGGTGGCGGACCTCCCGGAAGTCAGCGCGCCACGCGTCACCGTGATGCGCGAGATCGAACTGACCACGCTGACGCCGCAGATCCGCGCCGAGCGCGGATACCGGAGCCAGCAGGGCGCGGTCGTGGTAGGCGTCTCGGATCGCGTGCGCGATGAGATCGGCATCCAGACCGGAGACCTGATCGTGCAGATCAATCGGTCGGCGATCCAGGCGGCGAGCGACGTCTCGCGCGCGCTGGAGTCCTACGGTGGCCGCGGCATCATTCGCATGGTGTTCGAGCGACAGGGCTATCTCTACACCCGCGACTTCGAGATCCGTTGACGTCACGCACCACGTACTCCTCACCACTCTCCGAGCGCTACGCCTCGCAGGCGATGCTGGCGCTGTGGTCACCGCAACGGCGCTACGGCCTGTGGCGACAGCTCTGGCTCGCCCTGGCGGAATGCGAGCGCGACCTCGGCGTCGGGATTCCGGCCGACGCGATTGCCCAGATGCGCGATCATCTGGAGGACATCGACTTTGACGCGGTCGCGGCCTACGAGAAGCGCTTCCGGCACGACGTGATGGCGCACGTGCACGCCTTTGGCGACGTGGCGCCGGCGGCCAAAGGACACATCCACTACGGCGCGACGTCGTGCTACGTCACCGACAATGCCGAGTTGATCCTGATGCGCGAGGCATTGGGCGTGCTGCGCGAGAAGGTCGTGGGCGTGCTGCGCGCGTTGCGAAGCTTTGCCGCCACATGGCGTGACCAACCGACGCTCGGCTACACGCACCTGCAGGCTGCGCAGCTTACCACGGTCGGCAAGCGAGCCACCTTGTGGATGCAGGATCTCGTGCTCGACCTGGCGGACCTCGACTACCGGATCGCCACGCTTCCGTTCCGCGGCGTGAAGGGCACGACAGGTACCCAGGCGTCGTTCCTCCAGATCTTCGATGGCGATCACGAACGCGTGCGCGAACTCGATCGGCGCGTGACGCGGGCGATGGGATTCGCGGCCAGCATCCCTGTGACCGGCCAGACGTACTCCCGCAAGGTGGACGCACAAGTCCTCGGCGTCGTCGCCGGCATCGCCGCCAGCGCGGCGAAGTTCGCGAGCGACCTGCGCATGCTCCAGTCGTTTGGCGAGATCGAGGAGCCATTCGAGAAGGATCAGATCGGGTCGTCGGCGATGGCCTACAAGCGCAACCCGATGCGCAGTGAGCGCATCAACTCGCTCGCGCGTTTCGTCGCCTCGCTCGAGACCAACGCCAATCAAACGCACGCGGTGCAGTACTTCGAGCGGACCCTCGACGACTCCGCGAACCGGCGGCTGGTGATCCCGGAGATGTTTCTGGCGACCGACGCGATTCTCGTGTTGCTCGGCAATGTGACCGCCGGTCTCGAAGTGCATCGCGCGCGAATCACCGCACGCATTCGCGAGGAGCTGCCGTTCATGGCGACCGAGGATCTGATCGTGCGGGCGGTGCGTCAGGGCCTGAGTCGCCAGGACGCCCACGAAGTCATCCGTCGGCATTCGATCGCCGCGGCGCGGGCGATGAAGGACGAAGGGACACCCAACGACATGCTGGATCGGCTCGCGGAGGATCCCGGGTTCCCGGTGGCCATCGCCGACCTGCGCGCTGCGCTCGAACCCGAGCGCTTCGTCGGGCGCGCGCCGCAGCAGGTCGATGAGTTTCTCACCGAGGTGATTGACCCACTCCTCCGTGGTGCGGCGGCCGGCGCTCCGCTCGAGGAGGTGCGCGTATGACCGTCGCAACGACCGCCCTCCCGCTCCCGCTGCTCCGCCGTGGCAAGGTGCGCGACGTGTACGAGGTCGACGCCGAGCGGCTGCTGATCATCGCGACCGACCGGGTCTCTGCCTTTGACGTCGTGATGCGTGAGGCCGTGCCGTTCAAGGGCGCTGTGCTCACGCAGCTCACCGCGTGGTGGCTCCGGCAACTGGAGGGCACGCTCGAACATCACATGCTGTCGTCCGACGCGGATGACATCGTGCGTCAGGTACCCGCGCTCTCGGACTCGCGTGATCTGCTGCGTGGTCGTGCGATGCTCTCGCGTCGCACCGAGGTCTACCCGATCGAGTGCGTCGTGCGCGGCTACATTTCGGGGTCGGCGTGGAAGGAGTATTCGGCGTCGGGCACGCTGGCCGGTGAAGCGCTGGCCCTCGGGCTTCGTGAAAGCGATCGCCTCACACCCACGGTGTTTTCGCCCGCAACCAAGGCAGAGAGCGGCCATGACGAGAACATCACGATCGGTCGGATGCGGGAGATCGTCGGCGACGACGTGGCCCGTCACCTGGAGGAGCTGTCCCGCACCGTGTACGCCTTTGGCTGCCGGGCGGCCGAGCCGCGCGGCATCATCATCGCCGACACCAAGTTCGAATTCGGCCACGTGAACGGACGCACACTGCTCATCGACGAAGTGATGACGCCGGACAGCTCGCGATTCTGGGCGCAGGACTCGTACGCGCCCGGGCGCGGCCAACCGAGCTTCGACAAGCAGCCGCTGCGCGACTACCTCGATGGCGAACGCCGGGCCGGAAGGTGGAACGGCGACGCCCCACCCCCGCCTCTTCCGGCAGCGGTCGTTGAAGCCACGAGCCTCCGCTACCTGGACGCCTATCGCCGGATTACCGGCGACTCTCTCGACACCTCGGTGCTCTCGTGAGCTTCGCGCGCGAAGGCCTTCCGTTCATCGGCATCGCCACGCTCATCGCGCTGGCCGGCTATGCCGCCGCGCTCTCCATGCGCTCGTGGCCCTTCTGGCTGGTGGCGTTCCTCCTCACGCTCATCACCCTCTGGGTCGCGTACTTCTTCCGCGACCCCGAACGCACCGGTGAACGCGGCGCGGACCTCGTCATCGCACCCGCTGACGGGCGCGTGGTGCACGTCACGGAGGTCGACGAACCCGCCTTCCTGCGCGGCCGGGCGCTCCGCGTGTCGATCTTCATGAACGTGTTCAACGTGCACGTGAACCGATACCCGGTCTCGGGAACGGTGCGCTACGTGCACTACAACCCGGGCAAGTTCCTGAACGCGGCGACGGAGAAATCTTCGCTGGAGAACGAGCAGAGCTCGGTGGGTCTCGAACACGACGGGCGCCGCATCCTCGTCAGGCAGATCGCCGGGCTCGTAGCCCGCCGCATCGTGACCTACAGCCGCGAGGGCGAGCGCGTCGAGCAGGCCGAGCGCATGGGTATCATCCGCTTCGGCTCCCGTGTCGACGTCTTCCTGCCAACATCGGCCGAGGTCCTCGTGAAGGTCGGCGAAACCACCGTGGCGGGAACCACGGTCATCGGCCGGCTCCCGTCGAAGTAGCGATGGCACGCCCCCTCCCTCGCCCTGTCGTCCTGCTGCCGAACGGGTTCACCATGGCGAACCTGTTCTTCGGCGTCTTCGCGATCGTCGCGGCGTCACGCGGCGACTACTCGCGCGCCGGGACGTACGTGGTGCTGGGCGGGATCGCCGATGCGCTCGACGGACGCGTGGCGCGCGCCACGCGCACGGGGAGCCGCTTTGGCGAAGAACTCGACTCGCTCGTCGACGCGATCTCGTTCGGCCTCGCGCCTGCGCTCATCATGTACTTCGCCGTGCTCAACCAGCACGGCTGGGACTGGATCTTCTGCTTCCTGTTCACGATGTGCGCCGTGATCCGCCTGGCGCGATTCAATGTCGAGCAGGCCGGGCGCGCCAAGACGCACTTCCACGGCCTGCCGAGCCCCGCCGCGGGCATGACGCTGGCCACGTACTACTGGTTCTCGCAGACGCCGCTGTACACGCAGACGATGATCGCGGACCTGCCGTGGCACGTGATGCTCCGCTACATCATGCTGGCGCTGGGCTTCCTGATGATCAGCAACGTGTCGTACGCGGCGTTGCCGACCATCGGCTATCGCACGGTGAAGGAGATCCTCGGCTCGCTGCTCGTGCTTGGCACTATCGCCGGCGTGATCTTCCTGCCCAAGCAGTTCTTCTTCCCGGCGCTCATGGGCTACATCGTCTATGGCTTGGCGCGGACGGTCTTCTTCGGGCTCCTTGGGCGTCTCCCGCGCGGTGAGTTCGACGTCGGAGAAGACGACGTGGTCGGCGGGACCGAGGATGGCCTGCCGCGTCGACGACGACGGCGGCGCCGTGCACGATCCGAGCGTCGCGACGATGTCGGCCAGCTTCCCCCAACCAACTCCTGAGAGGATTCCGGGCATGTCCCGTTTTCGCGTTGCCGTTCACATCGTGCCTCGGAAGGGCATCCTCGACCCGCAGGGCAAGGCGGTGACCGACGCCCTGCACGCCCTCGGCTTTGCCGCGGTCGCCGACGCGCGCGTCGGCCGGCACGTGGTGCTCGACGTCGACGCCGCGTCAACCGACGGGGCCCTGGCGTCGGTGCGAACCATGTGCGACAAGCTCCTCGCCAATCCGGTGACCGAGGACTACGAGATCGCCGGAGTGCACCCCGCATGAAGTTCGGCATCGTCGTTTTTCCGGGCACCAACCGCGACGGGGACGCGTTCGACGCCGTCACCGGGCCGTTGGGTGCGACGGCCGTGCGCCTCTGGCACAAGGACCACGACCTGCAGGGCGCCGACGTGATCATCCTGCCAGGGGGATTCAGCTACGGAGACTACCTCCGCGCGGGCGCGATCGCCCGCTTCAGTCCGATCATGCAGGAGGTCATCGCCCACGCGAGCGCCGGCGGCCCGGTGATCGGCATCTGCAACGGATTCCAGATCGCCTGCGAGGCGCACCTGCTCCCGGGCGCACTGCTCCGCAACGCCAGCCTCCAGTTCCGAAGCCAGCCGGTCACCCTGCGCGTGGAAACGAACGACACGCGCTTCACCAATCAGTATCGCAAGGGACAGCTCCTGCGTGTGCCGATCGCGCACGGCGACGGGCGGTTCGTCATCGACGCCGAAGGGCTCGATCGCCTCGAGGCCAACGGTCAGGTGGTGTTCCGGTACGCCGACGCCAACGGTCAGCTCACCGATGCGGCAAATCCGAATGGTTCGCTCGATCACATCGCGGGCATCGTGAACGAGCGTGGCAACGTCCTCGGCCTGATGCCGCACCCCGAGAACGCGATCGATGCGCGGCAAGGCTCGCGCGATGGTCTCGGGCTCTTTGAATCCGTCCTCGCGCGCGTCAACGCCTGACGACGCCGCCTTCGCCAATCGCCCCCCGCCCCTTCCTCCGATGTCTGACCAGAAGCCGAGCCGCAACGAGGACGAGTACTTCGTCAAGATGGACGCGGACCTCATCAAGGATCAGCGCGCACGGCTCGATGCCGAGCGCGCGCGCGCCGAGCGCCGGACGCATTTCATGAAGTGCCCGAAATGCGGCGCCGACCTGCGGGAGACGGAGTTCCATCACATCAAGCTCGACCGGTGCCCCGACTGCGACGGCGTGTGGCTTGACAAGGGAGAACTGGAGATGCTGGAACACGTGGACCAGAGCGCGATCCGCGGGTTTGTGCGCTCGATGTTCGGGCTCAAGTAGGCATGGGCGCGTCTCCACGACCTGGCGATCCGGTCATCTCTCCCGCGCTCGTCGCCGAGCACGGGCTCACCATGGACGAATACGACCGGCTGGTGAACATGCTCGCTCGCACCCCGACGTTCACCGAGCTGGGGGTCATTTCGGCGCTGTGGAGCGAACACTGTTCGTACAAGCACTCACGACCGGTCCTTCGCACCCTGCCGACGAAAGCGCCGCACGTCCTGCAGGGACCGGGCGAAAATGCCGGCGTCATCGCCATTGGCGACGGACTGGCCATCGCCTTCAAGATCGAGTCGCACAACCACCCTTCGGCGGTCGAACCCTACCAGGGGGCGGCCACCGGCGTCGGCGGCATCCTGCGCGACGTGTTCACGATGGGAGCGCGTCCGATCGCGCTGCTCAATTCGCTCCGCTTTGGATCGTTGGAGAGCCCGCGCGTGCGCTGGTTGGTGTCGGGCGTCGTGAAGGGCATCGGCGACTACGGCAACTGCGTCGGCATCCCCACGGTCGCGGGCGAGGTGGTCTTTGACCCGGCCTACGAAGGCAACCCGCTCGTGAACGCCATGTGCGTCGGGCTCCTGCGCGAAGACGAGTTGATCCGGGCCAAGGCGCAGGGCGTCGGCAACCCGATCATCGCCGTCGGCGCACGGACCGGGCGCGATGGCATCCACGGGGCGTCGTTCGCCTCGGAGGATCTTACCGCCGAGAGTGAAGCGCGGCGCCCACAGGTGCAGGTCGGGGATCCGTTCACCGAAAAGCTGCTTCTCGAGGCCAGCCTGGAACTGATCAGGAGCGGGCACATCGTCGCCATCCAGGACATGGGCGCCGCGGGACTCACCTCGTCGTCGGCGGAGATGGCCGAGCGCGGCGATGTTGGTGTCACGATCGACACCACTCGAGTGCCGGTGCGCGAGTTCGGGATGACGCCGTATGAGATCCTGCTCTCCGAATCGCAGGAACGGATGCTCGTCGTCGCGCGAAAGGGCCACGAGGATCAGGTGCGGGCGATTCTCGAACGATGGGATCTGGTGGCGGCGGTGATCGGCGAGGTGATCGCCGAGCCGGTCTATCGCGTGACCGAGGGCGACCGGGTGGTTGCCGAGTTCCCCGGGTCACGGCTGGTCACCGACTGCCCGATGTATCACCCCGACGCGAAGGAGGGCGAGGAGGTCCAGCGCCTGCGCGCGGTCGACGTGCACGGCATCGCCGAGCGCGCCGAGGAGCGCGACCCCATGTGGACACTGGAACAGCTGCTCTCGAGCCCAACGATCGCAAGCAAGCATTGGGTGCACCGGCAGTACGACTCCACGGTCCGCGGGCAGACGCTGCTGGGCCCTGGTCACGGAGACGCCGCCGTCGTCCGGATCCCCGGCACGCGCAAGGCCGTGGCCCTCAAGACGGACTGCAACGGCCGGTACGTGTACCTCGACCCCCGCACCGGCGGCCGGATCGCGGTGGCCGAAGCGGCCCGCAACGTGGCGTGCACCGGCGCGCGCCCCATGGCCATCACCAACTGCCTCAACTTCGGCAACCCCAGGCGGCCGGAAGTGTTCTTCCAGTTCCGTGAGGCCGTTGGCGGCATGGGCGATGCCTGTACGGCGTTAGGCACCCCGGTGACGGGCGGGAACGTGTCATTCTACAACGAGAGTCCCACCGGAGCGGTGTTCCCGACGCCCACCATTGGCATGGTGGGCCTCGTCGACGACGTGGATCATGTCGTGGGCGGCGCCTTCCGCGTACCCGGTGATGCCATCGTGCTGCTCGGTGAACCCACGAGCGAACTCGGAGCGAGCGAGTACCTTTCGCGGATCCATGCGCGCACCGTGGGCGCGCCGCCCTCCTGCGATCTCGACGGCGAACGACGGCTCATCGAGGCCCTGCTCGATGCCATCCGCTCCGGCGCGGTACGGTCAGCGCACGACTGCAGCGACGGCGGGCTCGCGGTGGCCCTCGCCGAGAGCGCCATGATGAACCGCGAAGATCCCTTCGGGCTCGAGGTGGATCTGTCGACGTGGAAGGCGCTCCCGCTTCGCGCGCTGCTGTTCGGCGAAGCGCAGGGACGGATCGTGGTGTCCACGGCGGATGCGCCTGCGGTGCTGGCGATCGCCGCTCGGCACGGCGTGAGCGCATGCCGCATCGGCACGGTTGGGGCATCCAACGGCGACTTCGCGCTGGTCGTTGGCGCGCACCAGTGGCGCACCTCGATCGCCCGCCTTGGCGAGGCATTTCACCAGGCCATTCCCCGACTCATGTCGCGGGTGGCCATCTCCACCGACGAGGCGGCGCTGGCCGTCGCGGGAGACAGCTGACATGTGCGGGATATTCGGCGTTTATGGCCATCGGAACGCGGCCGCCATCACCCACCTGGGACTCTACTCCCTGCAGCATCGCGGGCAGGAGTCCGCGGGCATCGTGGCTGTCGATGGAGAACACGTCGCGCGCGGCTCGCGCAAGATGGGCCTCGTGGGCGAAGGCCTCTCCGCGACCGAGCTCGAACACCTGCCCGGTGTCGTGGCGATCGGCCACACGCGCTACAGTACGGCGGGAACCTCCACGCTGGACAATGCGCAGCCGGTGCTGGCCCGGTTCAAGGGCGGCCACGTGGCGCTGGCGCACAACGGCAATCTGACCAACGCCGTCGAGCTCCGCGACGACCTGGAAGATGCCGGCTCCATCTTCGCCTCGACGATGGACTCCGAGGTCATCGTGCATCGCCTCGCACGCTCGCGACACACGGATCCCGAGCGCATGCTGGCCGAGGCGCTCGATGGCGTCGAGGGCGCGTATTGCCTGGCCGTGCTGATCGGCGAGACGCTGCTGGCCGCGCGTGACCCGCACGGGTTCCGCCCGCTGGTCATCGGGACGCTTGGCGATGGGTACGTGGTCGCATCGGAGACGTGCGCGCTGGACATCGTTGGCGCGACACTGATGCGCGAGGTGGTGCCCGGCGAGATCGTCGCGATGGACGCGCGAGGGCTGCGCTCGTTCCAGGCGTTCCCGGCAGCGCGACCGCTGGCACGGTGCGTCTTTGAACACGTCTACTTTGCGCGTCCCGACAGCTACGTCTTCTCAGGTTCGGTCGACCGTGCGCGTCGGGCCCTTGGCCGGCAGTTGGCCAGGGAACGCCCTGCCCCGACGGCGGACCTCGTGTTCGCCGTCCCCGACAGCTCCAACGCTGCCGCGCTCGGGTACGCGGAAGAGTCGCGCCTGCCGCTCGAGCTGGCGCTCATCCGCAACCACTACGTGGGCCGCACCTTCATCCAGCCGACGCAGTCGGGCCGTGATTCGAAGGTGAAGGTGAAGTACAACGCCGTGAAGGAGGTGCTCGTCGGCAAGAGCGTGGTGATGGTGGACGACTCCATCGTGCGCGGTACGACGACGCGAGGGCTCGTGGCGCTCGTGCGCGCGGCGGGCGCGCGCGAAGTCCACATGCGCGTTTCGTCGCCGCCAATCACCGGCCCCTGCTACTACGGTATCGACACGCCGAACCGCGAGGAGCTCATCGCTGCCACGCACACGCTCGACGAAATCGCCCGCCAGATCGGCGTCGACTCGCTCGGGTACCTCTCGCTCCAGGGGATGCTGCACGCGGTGCCTGGTGGGCCGAGCGGCTTTTGTCACGCGTGCTTCTCGGGCGAGTATCCGACCGCGGCGCCACTCGTCGACCTGATGCGCGCCGGCAAGGATTCCTGATTCTGCACCCCATCAACCCGGAATACGTGGCAATGGAACGGCTGGTCTACTTCTTCGGGAACGGCTCAGCCGATGGAACCCGCGACATGAAGGCGATCCTCGGCGGCAAGGGAGCCAATCTCGCCGAGATGACCAATATCGGCGTTCCGGTGCCACCAGGGTTCACCATCGCGGCGTCCACGTGCCTCACGTACCTGAACGGCGGTGCGCGACCCGAGGGACTCGAGCGCGAGGTCGAGGCCCATCTCACCAAACTCGAAGCCGCCACGGGTCGCGGGTTCGGCGACCCGCAGAACCCGCTCCTGGTGAGCGTGCGATCGGGCGCCGCGGTCTCCATGCCGGGCATGATGGAGACCATCCTCAACCTCGGCCTCAACGATCGCACGGTCCAGGGCCTCGCCCAGCAGAGCGGCAACGCGCGCTTTGCGTACGACTCGTATCGCCGGTTCCTTCAGATGTACGGCGACGTGGTGCTCGGCGTTCCGATCCACGACTTCGAACATCTGCTCAAGGCCAAGCGCATCACCTCCGGCGCCGACACCGACGCCGCCCTCGACGAAGACGCGCTGCGCAATCTCGTGGAGGAGTACAAGGCACTCGTCAGGCACAAGACGGGGGCCGGCTTTCCGATGGACCCGCGCGAGCAGCTGTGGGGCGCGATCGAGGCGGTGTGGAAGTCCTGGACGCTTAAGAAGGCCGTCGACTATCGGCGCGTGAACGGCATCGCCGACACCCTCGGCACCGCGGTGAACATCGTGGCCATGGTCTTCGGCAATCTCGGCGACGACTCGGGGACCGGCGTCGCTTTCACGCGCGACCCGAGCACCGGAGAGCGCCGCTTTTACGGCGAGTTCCTGGTGAACGCTCAGGGTGAAGACGTCGTGGCCGGCATCCGAACGCCGCTGCACATCGACGGCATGGCGGAACAACTGCCCGGCGCATACCGCGAACTGCTGCGCATCCAGGACGTGCTCGAGCGTCACTTCCGCGACATGCAGGATCTCGAGTTCACCGTGGAGCGCGGCACGCTGTATCTGCTGCAGACGCGCACCGGCAAGCGCACCGCGGCCGCCGCGGTGCGGATCGCGTGCGACATGGTGGACGAGGGGCTGATCGCCGCGCCGGAGGCGATCGCCCGGGTCAATGCGTCGCAGCTCGATCAGCTGCTGCATCCGGTCATCGATCCGTCGGCGCGCGCGACGCCCATCGCCGTGGGCCTGCCCGCGAGCCCTGGTGCGGCGTCCGGGCTGGCCGTCTTCGATCCCGATGTGGCCGAACGGCGCGCGACCAAGGGTGAGTCTGTGATCCTGGTTCGCGAGGAGACCACGCCCGAAGACTTCCACGGCATCGTCGCCTCGCGCGCAGTGCTCACCTCCCGCGGGGGGATGACGAGCCACGCCGCGGTTGTCGCGCGCGGCATGGGCAAGTGCGCCATCGTCGGCTGCAAGGACGTCGACGTGTATGTCGACAAGCGCGAGTTCCGCGTGGGCGAGACCGCAGTGAGCGAAGGCGACTGGATCACCCTCGACGGCGCGACGGGTCGGGTGTTCATCGGCGACCTGCCGACCGTCCCCAGCGAAGTCGTGCGGGTAATCGCCGGCCAGCTCGCACCGACGCAGGCGCCGCTGCACCAGGCCTTTTCACGCGTGCTTGCGTGGGCCGACGACACCCGACGACTCACGGTGCGCGCGAACGCCGACACGCCGCGTGATGCCCGTACTGCGCGGGCCTTTGGCGCCGAGGGCATCGGCCTCTGCCGCACGGAGCACATGTTCTTTGAAGGCGACCGCATCAGCGCCATGCGCGAGATGATTGTCGCCCACGACGAAGGCGGCCGGCGCCGGGCCCTCGCCAAACTGCAGCCGATGCAGCGCGCGGACTTCGAGGGCATCTTCGAGGCGATGGACGGATTTCCCGTGAACATCCGGCTGCTCGATCCGCCGCTGCACGAGTTCCTTCCGCACGGCGGCGAGGAAACCAAGTTGCTGGCACGCCAGCTCCGGCTCACGCGCGACGAACTCACGCGGATCGTCGATGGGTTGCGCGAGACCAACCCGATGCTCGGTCACCGGGGCTGCCGACTCGGGATCACCTATCCGGAGATCACCGAGATGCAGGGCCGGGCGATCTTCGAGGCGGCGGTACGCGCGATGCGGCGCGGGCTCGACGTGCAGGTGGAGATCATGGTGCCGCTGGTCGCCACGCTGCGCGAGTTCGAACACCAGCGGGCGATCCTCGAGGAGTGCCACGCGCAGGTTGCACGCGCCATGGGCTTCGAGATCCGGTTCCAGATCGGGACGATGATCGAGTTGCCGCGGGCCGCGCTCACCGCCGGCGACGTGGCGCGTGGCGCGGAGTTCTTCTCCTTTGGCACCAACGACCTGACGCAGACGACGTTAGGCATGAGCCGGGACGATGCCGGCCGCTTCCTGCCGGGTTACGTCGAGCGCGGTCTCCTGCCCGAGGATCCGTTCCAGGTGCTCGACGTGCAGGGCGTGGGCAAGCTGATCCGGATGGCGGTGCGCGACGGACGCGACGCACGGCCGGGGCTCAAGACCGGAATCTGCGGTGAACACGGCGGCGAGCCGCGCTCCATTGCCTTCTGTCACGAGGCCGGGCTCGACTATGTTTCCTGCTCTCCGTTCCGCGTGCCCATCGCGCGGCTCGCGGCGGCCCAGGCGGCGCTCGCGACCTAGGGCAAGCTGGCCGGGGCACGTTCGACGCCCGCCGGACGCCCGCGCCGTTGACGGTCGGGGCCCGGTGGGCTAGCGTCGCCGCTCCTGCACCCGAGCCGAACCCCGTGTCCGCTCCAAGGAAAGCCCCATACCCGCTCGCTGGACGCGTCGACGCTGCGCACACGACGATTGTCCGGTTTCCCGATACCGAGGTCACCATCGGTGGCAATCGGGTTACGGTGATCGCGGGGCCGTGCTCGGTCGAGGGCTACGACATGCTGCGCGACGTCGCGAGCGCCGTGAAGGCCTCCGGCGCCGCCCTGCTCCGCGGCGGCGCGTTCAAGCCACGAACGTCGCCCTACACGTTCTCCGGCCTCGGGGTCGATGCGCTCGAGATGCTCGCCACCGTGCGGGCCGAAACTGGGCTCCCCGTCGTGACCGAGGTCATCGACACGCGGCTCGTCGACACGGTCGCGATGTACGCCGACGTCCTGCAGATCGGCGCCCGCAACATGCACAACTACGCGCTGCTCTCGGAAGTCGGTCGGCTGCGCAAACCGATCCTGCTCAAGCGGGGCTTTGCCGCCACGATCGCCGAGACCGTGATGGCCGCCGAACACATCATGACCCAGGGCAACACCGACGTCATCCTGTGCGAGCGCGGCATTCGCAGCTTTGACACGGCCACGCGCAACACGTTCGATGTGGCTGCCGTGCCCGTGCTCAGGAAGGAGACGCACCTTCCGGTTTTCGTCGACCCGTCGCATGCCGCCGGCCGCACCGACATCGTCGCCGCGCTTTCCTATGCTGCGATCGCCGCCGGCGCCGACGGACTGATCATCGAGGTGCACCCGCAACCCGCCAGTGCACTCTCCGACGCGGACCAGTCCCTCTCGACATCCGAGTTCGACGCCCTCATGCGCGGGCTCGCGCCCTTCGTCGCCGCGAGCGGCCGCACGCTCGTCGCCCCCACCACGGGCGCAACGCACCCTGGCGTCGCGCCATGACGCTCCCCGCGACCCCGCAGGACGCCGTCCGTCAGCTCGCGCGGCTGCGCGAGGAGATCGAGCTCCTGGATCGGCAGATCATTGAGCTGGTCGTGCAGCGCGCACGACTCGCCGAGGAAGCGGGCGAGGCCAAGCGCGTGGCCGGACTTCCGCTCCTCGACCCCGTGCGCGAAGCACGCGTGATGGAGACGGCGGCCGAAGCCGCGCGCCAAGCCGGGATCCCCGATGCCGACGTTCGACAGATCTTTCGCCTGCTGATCACCATCGCCCGAAAATCCCAGGAAGTCGTCCCGTGAACCGCCCGATGCCAGACACCGCCCCCACCGACGCCCGTCCCGTCGATCGCATCTTCAACGACCCGCAAACCACGACCGACTTCCGCTTCGACTCGCGCACCGCCGGCGTCTTTGACGACATGGTCGGGCGTTCGGTGCCGTTCTATCACGAGATCCAGCGGATGACCACGGAGCTCGCGGCCGACTTTGCGGTGCCGGGGACCAACCTCTACGACCTGGGATGCGCGACGGCGACCACGCTGATCGCGTGCGAACCGGTCGTCGATCCGCGAGTGCGTTTCATCGGCATCGACAACTCGCGCGAGATGCTCGACAAGGCGCAGGCCAAGCTCGATGCCGTGCCGAGTTCCCGCGAACGTTCGCTCGTCCTCGGCGACCTGCACGAAGACCTGCCGATCGAGAACGCCTCTGTCGTCATCCTCACCCTCACCCTGCAGTTTGTCCGCCCGCTGCATCGTGAGCGACTGGTGCGGCGCATCGCCGAGGGGCTCAACCCACAGGGCTGCCTGATCCTGGTGGAGAAGCTCACGGAACACGACACGCTCTTCAACCGCCTCTGGATCAAGTACTACTACGAGATGAAGCGGCGACACGGGTACTCCGAACTGGAGATCACGCAGAAGCGGGAGGCCCTCGAGAACGTGATGATCCCCTACCACCTCGAGGAAAACCAGTCGCTGCTCACCACGTGCGGCTTCACGAAGTTCCAGACGTGGTTCCGCTGGTACAACTTCTGTGGCATGATCGCCGTCAAGTGACCTCGGCGTCGTCCGACCCGATGCCCGGGCTTCCCGCCAACCCGGCGTGGCTGGTTACACTCGGCAACTTCCTGTTCAAAACGCGCGACGGCCTGTTCCCCGTCGTGCTGATCGCGCTCATCGCGCTCAGCCGACCGATGCTGTTCCACGACAATGCGTCGCAGGCGCGGATCGTTGATGGCGTGGCGGTGACCATCGCTGCCCTGGGCCAGCTGCTGCGCGTCGCGGTCATCGGATACCGCTACATCGTGCGCGGCGGTCGCAATCGAGAGGTGTACGCCGAGGGGCTCGTCACCACCGGCTTCTTCTCGCTGAGTCGGAACCCCCTGTACGTCGGCAACATCATGATCCTCGTCGGGTTGCTGTTGCTGTGGCACAGCACGCTGGCCATCGGCGTTGGCATCCCGTTGTTCCTGCTCGCCTACCGAGCGATCGTGGCCGCCGAAGAGGCTTACCTCGGGCGCCAGTACGGTGCGGAGTACGGCGCGTATTGTGTGCGCGTCCCCCGCTGGTGGCCTCGGCTCGGCGGCATTCGCGCCGCGACAGCGGGCATGACCTTCAACTGGCGCCGTGTGATCCTCAAGGAGTACGGCAGCGCCGCCTACTGGATGGCCGGTGCGGCGGTCCTCCTGTTCCTGAAAGCACGCCGATACGCCGAGGTCGACGGAAGCACAGTGCGCACCTGGCCATACGCCGCCGCCGTGGCGCTGGTTGCGGTGCTGTGGGGCGCGGCTCGCTGGCTCAAGAAGAGCCGCCGCCTCCGCGAGGACGGCGGGAGCCCTCGGTCCGCCGCGTAGGTCCGGCCGCGCGCCCCAGGGGACACTCTTGTTCGTCACATCTTGACAATCAAGAGTAAGCACGCGAGGTTCCGGCTCGACTCACTTCGCGAGGCGCGGCGTGGACCAGGTCAGTACCGATGTCATCCAGGGCACGCTCGACATGCTCATCCTCAAGACGCTGAGCCTGCAGCCCCTGCACGGCTTCGGCATCGGCCGACGGATCGAGCAGGTGTCGCGCGGCGTCTTCAAGGTCAATCCGGGTTCGCTGCTGACCGCCCTGCAGCGGCTCGAGCGCGGCGGGTTCCTCGATGCCGAGTGGCAGGAGACGGAGAACGCGCGGCGGGCGCGCGTGTACTCGCTCACCCGCGCCGGCCGCAAGCGACTCGACGACGAGACCGCCGACTGGCAGCGCCGCACCGGCGCCGTTGCCCGTCTCCTGCGCGCCGAGGTCTGACCCATGCACCTCTGGCGCCAGACGATCCGTGGATGGCGCGCACTCACGCGCCGCGAGGAAGCCGAGCAGGAGATTTCGTCGGAGGTCGCGCACTACCTGCACGAGTCCACGAAGGCGCATCGCGCGCGCGGCCTCGACGCGGAGGCCGCGGAGCGCGCCGCGCGGGCGGAATTCGGAAGCCTGACAAGCGTCGAGCAGCAGGTGCGTGGCTATGGCTGGGAGCGGGTGGTCGAGGGCACGGCGACCGACATGCGCCGCGCGGTCCGACGCCTCATCGCGCAGCCCTCGTTTTCCCTCGCGACCGCGATCACGCTCGCGCTCGGCATCGGGGGCACGACCGCCATCTTCAGTGCCATCAAGCCGACGCTCCTCGATCCGCTCCCGTATCCGCAGGCGCACGAGATCGCCCTGATCCGCGAACTCCGGCCGGATGGCGCCGAGAACGGCGGGACGTTCGGCATGTATCGCGAACTGGCCGCGCGCTCGCGCAGCCTGACCGCGATCGCCGCCGTGAAGGATTGGCGGCCCACGCTCACCGGCATCGAACGCCCCGAGCGCCTCGATGCGCGACGCGTCTCCGCCGCCTGGTTCGCGGTGCACGGCAAGGCGCCCTCCCTCGGACGGCCCTTCACCGAGGCCGACGACGTGCATGGCGGCCCCGACGTCGTCGTCATCAGCGATGCGTTCTGGCACGTGCGCTTTGGTGGCGACGCCGCCGTCGTTGGGCGACAGCTCCGGCTCGACGATCGCCCGTTCACGATCGTTGGTGTCATGCCGCCGGGCTTCGAGGACGTCCTCGCGCCGGGAGCGACGGCCTGGGCTCCCTTGCAGTACGCCATCACCGAAGGGCGCGCCTGGGGCCACCACCTGCGAACCGTCGCGAGGCTTCGACCGGACGTCTCCTTTGCGCAGGCCACGCAGGAACTGGACGCCATCGGTACCGCCGTGCTCCGGGAGATGAAGCCTGAGACCTACGGCCGCGAGGTACGATTCGCGGCCCTGCCCCTTCAGGAAGCGATCACCGAAGGCGTCCGCCCGGTGCTCCTTGCGATGCTGGTCGCGATGAGCCTCGTGCTCGTGATCGCCTGCGTGAACGTGACCAATCTCGTCGTGGCACGCGATGCCGGCCGCCAGGGTGAGTTTGCGTTGCGCGCCGCCCTGGGCGCCGGACGGGTGCGACTCGTCAGGCAGGTTCTCACCGAGAGCGTCGTGCTCGCGGGCCTTGGTGGAGCGCTCGGCCTCCTCGTCGCCGCCGGTGGGGTCCGTGCCCTTCGGGCGCTCGCGCCGGCGGACATGCCGCGCGCCGCGGCGATCGGGTTCGACAGCGGCGTGTTTGTCTTTGCCGCGGTGGTCAGTGCGCTCGTTGGCCTGGCATTCGGCGTCCTGCCAGCGCTACGCGCCACCAACAACGATCCACAGCAAGCCATCCAGGGAGGCCAGCGCCGGACCGTGACCTCCCGGCGGCGCGCCACGCGGTTCCTCGTGGTGCTCGAGGTGTCGCTCGCGGTGACGCTGCTCGTGTGCTCGGGCCTGTTGCTGCGGAGCCTGACCCGAGTGTTCTCGGTGGACGCCGGCTTTGTGCCCGATGCGGTGCTCACGATGCAGCTGCACCTCGGGCGGCGCCCTCCCGGCGGCGACTCCGCCATCGACGCCGTGTTTCAGCGGGCACTGGCGGAAGTACAGCAGGTGCCCGGAGTCGCCAGCGCGGCGCTCACCAGTCAGCTGCCGCTGAGCGGCGACCAGGACCTCTATGGCGTGCAGTTCGAGCCAGTCATCGACCAGGATCCCGGCGAACTGCGCGGCACCTACCGATATGGAGTCAGTACGGACTATTTCGCCACGATGGGTATCGCGCTGCGTCGCGGTCGACTCCTCGGTGCAGACGACGACGCGGATGCTGCACCCGTGGCCCTGGTGAGCGAGTCGCTCGCGCGGCGCCGTCTTCCAGGGCTGGACCCGATCGGACGGCAGATTCGCGTCGGACCCAACGGCCCGTTCACGCTGGTCGGGGTGGTGGCCGATGTGAAGCAGGTCTCACTCGCTCTCCACGAGCCGGACGCCGTCTACGTGCCTGCGGCGCAGTGGGCAGGCGTGGACCCGACCGTGTCGCTCGTCGTGAAGGGGCGATCGGCGCTCCCGGCGCTCGACGGCGCGGTGCGCGAGGCGGTGTGGTCGGCGGACGCGGACCTGGCCATTGCACGCGCGATGCCCATGGCCGCGATCGTCGCCGACTCCGCGTCGGAGCGTCGCTTTGCGCTGATCGTATTCGAGGCGTTTGCGCTCACGGCGCTCCTGCTCGCGGCCGCCGGTATCTACGGCGTGCTGGCTGGCAACGTCGCCGAACGCACGCGCGAGATCGGTGTGCGCACGGCCCTCGGTGCACCGCGGGGATCCCTGCTCCGACTCGTCGGCAGTCACGCGATGCGACTTACCGTGGCCGGCGTCGCACTCGGCGCGATCGGGGCCGTCGTGGCCACGCGGATGATCTCGGGCCTGCTGTTCGAAGTCTCCGCGCTTGACGCCACCACATACCTCGGCGTCATTGCGCTGCTCTCGGTCGTCGCCTCGGTCGCCGCGATCGTGCCGGCCTGGCGAGCGATCCGAATCGATCCAGCGAGTACGCTGCGGAGCGATCAGGCCTGACCTCGCGACACTGGCCGTCACCGCGCGGAGGCGGCTCGGAGCGCTGGCGGTCGGGCCAGCCCCCTGACCTGTCGATGGTCACATCGCGCGGCCATCTTGCTGGCTTCCTCGACCGCGCTGCCGATGCCGACCGATCGCCGCACGTTTCTCAAGGTGTCCGCTGCTGCCGGCGGCGCCCTTGCCCTCGGGTCACCGGGCATCTCGCGCAGGGCGCAGGCGCAAGGCGCACCGTCCACGGCAGACGTCGGGCGGGCGAGCGCCCCGCTCAACATCCTCATCATTGGCGGTACCGGATTCACCGGACCCGAACAGGTCGAGTATGCGCTCGCCCGGGGTCACCGCATCACGCTGTTCAACCGCAACCGCACCCGACCCGACTTCTTCAAGGGCAAGGTCGACCAGCTGCTCGGCGACCTGAGCGGCGACGCGAGCGCCCTGCGAGGCAAGCGATTCGATGTCGTGATCGACAATCCGACGACCTTTCCATACTGGGTGCGCAACGCGGCCCAGTACCTCAGGGGGAACGTCGGCCACTACCTGTTCATCTCGACGATCTCGACGTACCCCGACAACAGCGTGCCTGACGCGGACGAGAGCGCGGCGACGACTCCGATGCCGGAAGGGGTGGACCCGTACACGCTCGTTCGCGAACACGCGGGACAGTACTACGGCGCCCTCAAGACGTTCTCGGAGCAGGAAGTCGCGCGTCAGTACGGAAGCAATCACACGGTCATTCGGCCAGGACTCATCGTCGGACCGCTCGATCGTTCGGATCGATTCACCTATTGGCCGGCGCGCATCGACCGCGGTGGCGAAGTGCTCGCGCCCGGCACGCCCGACGATCCGGCGCAGATCATCGACGCGCGCGATCTCGCCGAGTTCACCGTGCGGTGCGCCGAGAACCGGGTGTTCGGCACGTTCAACGCGACAGGTCCCGCCAAGCCGACGACGATGGCCGAGGTGCTCTACGGCATCAAGGCGGTCACCAACGCAGGCGCGTCGTTCGTGTGGGTACCGGCTGACTTTCTCGCGACGCAGCAGATTCGCGGCTGGCGCCACATGCCCATCTGGCTTCCACCGACAGGGGCGACCGCTGGGTTCCTCCGTCGGAACATCGACAAGGCCCTCAAGGCTGGACTCACGTTCAGGCCCCTCGCGGTGACGGCGAAGGACACGCTCGACTGGCATCGCGCGCGCCCCGAGGCCGAACGGACGGCCCTGGAGAACGGTACGATTGCCGGCATCCCGGCCTCAAAGGAGGCCGAGGTCATCGCCGCGTGGCGCGCGTCCCGACGGGGCTGAGCAACCCGCGGGAATCCGTGCGCTGATCGCGCGCCAGAAACGCGAAGCCCCAGCCGAGCGGCTGGGGCTTCGTGTTCAGTGGAGGCGCGGGGATTCGAACCCCGGTCCGAGATAAGATCGACCACAGTTTCTACGTGCGTAGCCCACCGGTTGAGGTCTGCAGCAACTGGCCGGTAGGCCGCCCATCGCTGCACAAGCCTCCTTGAGTTTCGCCCGACGTCAGGAGGCGCGACGCCGGACTATCCCGATATTGCGATACTCGAAAGGCCGCCTCGGGCGGGCTTCCAGTCGAGCAAGGCGCGTACCGTACTAGACGTTACGCAGCCAGGGCCAGTTCAGAGTTGGCAGTTGTGAGTTTGCCGAGTGTTTTACCAGGGGCTCAGCACCTGGGCACGCCACCGCAGCGTCACCGACCCCGTCGAAGCCAAGTCGCCCCCGAAACGGTCGAGACTTGACGAAGGCTAAGGGAATCATCGAGGAAGTCAAGCGGTTCCCAATGTGACGTCTTGCGTGAACTGACGGCGTAAAGCAGTTGTCACACAACGTGTTGTCCGGCGAACTGCATAAAGAACCCGAGGCCCAGGGGTTCGACGGGTCGCGTGGACCGGGCCCTCCGGGGCGCACGCCAACGGCTGGTCCGGGTCGGGACCGGCCACCCGTTGCCCGAGCTACCGGGCGACGATGCGACCGGCCGCCATCGCGGCGCCAAAGCCGTTGTCGATGTTCACCACGGTAACCCCAGCCGCGCAGGAGTTGAGCGCGGTCAGAAGCGGGGCAATTCCGCCAAACGCCGCCCCATAGCCAACGCTGGTCGGCACGGCGATCACCGGACACGCCACAAGTCCTCCAACCACGGATGGCAAAGCGCCGTCCATGCCCGCAACGACGATGATCACTGAGGCCTCGCGAAGCGTGGCCGACCGCGACAGGAGCCGGTGGATCCCGGCGACCCCTACGTCGGTGAGCCGGTCGACGTGGATGCCGATCGCGTGCAGCGTTTCGACGGCCTCCTCGGCGACCGGTAGGTCGCTCGTGCCTGCGGTCACGACCAGCACCCGCCCGGTTCGGGCCTCGACGGGTCGGTCCGCTGGCAGCGCCACTGTGCGCGCGAGGTCATTCACGCGCGCTCCCGCGAAGCGGGCCACGAGCCCGGCTCTCACCTCGGGCTCGGCGCGAGTGACCAGGAACCCGTCGCCGCGCGCTGCCAGTCGCTCGGCGATCGCGACGACCTGCTCCCGGGTCTTGCCGGCACCGAAGATGACCTCGGGAACGCCCTGACGCAGTGCCCGATGATGATCGACCGTCGCGAACCCGAGCGATTCCAGGGGCGCGGTGGCCAGCTGCTCCAGCGCTGCCGCCACGGTCAACGTGCCGCGCACCACTTCATCGAGAATCGCGCGCGCGCGTTCCGGTGTCACGCCTCCACGGACTCCAGTGTGGGCCCCGTGGCCTCGAGGTGATGCCCCGCCGACAGGTACGCCTCGAAGATGCCCTCCACCTCGCCAAAGCTGTTGACCGCGTGCAGGCGACGGCGCAGATCCGCCGAGTTGGGAAGTCCCTTGACGTACCAGCCGAGGTGCTTGCGGAACTCCACGGCGGCGCCCTCGGGATCGGCCTCATAGCTCTGCACCATACGCGCGTGCTCGAGCGCAATGGCGAAACGCTGCTCCACGGGCGGCGTCGCCGGCATCGGGCGACCCTCAAGCAGTGCGCGCGCCTGGTCGAAGATCCACGGCTGACCGAACGAGCCGCGCGCGATCATGAGGCCGTCGGCGTTGGTGAGCTCCTTCATGCGCACCACATCCTGCGGCGTCTTGATGTCTCCGTTGCCGATCACCGGGATCGAGAGCGCCGCCTTGACCGCGGCGATCTCCTCCCAGCGCGCAAAGCCGGTGTACATCTGGGTACGCGTGCGCGGGTGCAGCGTCAGCGCGCCGGCTCCGGCGTCCTGGCAGCGGAGCGCAATGGCCACAGGGTCCCGAAGCTCTTCGCTCCAACCGCTCCGGATCTTCACGGTGACCGGGAGATGCGTGCCGGCGCGAACCGCGCGGATGACGGCCTGCACCAGGTCGAGGTCCCGCAGGCATCCGGAGCCACCGTTGCGACGCACGACCTTCTTGACCGGGCAACCGAAATTGATGTCGATGAAGTCGGGCTGGAAAACGTCCGTAACCAGCGCCGCCGCCTCACGCATGGCGGCCGGGTCCGCGCCAAAGATCTGGACGCCGATCGTCCGCTCGTCGGCGCCGAATCGGAGCTTGGCCACCGTCGCCGGATTTTCTCGCCGGATGCCCTCGGCGGACAGGAACTCGGTCACGACCACGTCCGCCCCGTGCTGACGACAGAGGCGCCGGAACGGGGACTCCGAGACCCCAGCCATGGGGGCCAGGATCAGTGGGAGGGGGTGGCGAACGGGGTATGGGAAAGCCATCCCGGAGCAAGCTAGCTGGCGCCGAAAACGCTTGCAACGTGAAGATTTGACACGACTTGGAGCCTTCGGTAAGTTGCCCCGCTCGCTCGCAGGACGGTCCGCGAGCCCCCGTCGCAGCGCTCAGACGCGCGGCGTCGACCAGCCGCCCCCCGTACATGGAACTGCGCGAGTTTTTCTCCGAAGACGCGATCAAGCTGGATCTCGAAGGCGGGACGAAGGACGAGATCCTCAAGGAACTCATCGGGCTCCTCAAGCTCGACGAGAAGTCCGAGAGCATGCTCTTCAAGATGCTGAAGCGTCGGGAGAACCTCGGGTCCACTGGTATTGGCCGCAACATCGCGATCCCGCACTGCCGCTCGCTCGTCGTGAACAAGCTGCGGGTGGCGTTCGGGCGACGGGTGGAGGGCCTGGACTTCAAGGCGATCGATGAGAAGCCGGTGCGCTTTTTCTTCCTGATCGTCGCGCCGCCGCTGGAAGTCTCAAATCAGTACCTGCCCGTGCTCGGCAAGATCGCCCAGTTCTCCAAGGAGCCTGACGTACCCGATCGCCTGCTGGGGATCCAGTCGCCCGCGGAGTTCATGGCGCTCCTCGAAGAGAAGGGTGTGTAGTTCGGGACGTCCCCCAGGGTCAGGCCCCCGCGCGGCCCGCGCATGGTGCTGATGTGTGGTAAAGTGAGTTCAGATTGGTCGGCCTACCCCGAGCTAGTGCGCTGACTCCACGCGCACGAGAGCGCCGCTGAGCCGAGTGCGCACGCGGGCAGCCAACAGGGCAGCGACCACGGCGAGGCACACCACCAGGCCCCACCACACGCCCTCGGGCCCGATCCCGAGCGGGAATGCGAGGATGGCGGCCACCGGGATCCCGATCAGCACGAACCCAACGAGATTGAGCAGCATTGGGATCCGCGTATCGCCAAGACCGCGAAGGATGCCGCTCGACACGCCCTGTATCCCGTCGAACACCTGGAACGCGGCCGCGATCGGGAGGAACCTGGCTCCGAGTGCAACAACGGCCGGCTCGATCGAGAAGGCCCTCGCCAGAGTCTCCGGCACGGCGACGATCACCAGCGCGGCGATCGCCATGAAGCCCACACCGCACACCAGCGCGGCACTGGCCTCCCGGCGTGCGCCATCGGCATCGCCGCGCCCCACGGCGTGCCCCACCAGGACGGCAGCCGCGCTCGCGGTGCCTAACGGCACCATGTAGGTGAGCGCGACGATCTGGATCGTCAGGTTGTGCGCGGCAAGGGGCACCGTGCCAAAGCGCCCAACGAGCAGCAGCGCGCCGCCGAATGCCGCCATCTCGAGCCACTGGTGCACACCGATGGGCAGGCCGATGCGCAGCATCGGCGTGAGCGCCGTCCACCGGAGCGCCGACCGCCAGGACCCGCGAAGATGCGGCCGCAGGTATCGCCAGCCGATGCCGCCGAGGATCAGCACCATGGCCCAGCGTCCGATCGACGTGGCGATGGCGGCGCCCGTGGTCCCGAGCGCTGGCGCGCCCAGACGCCCGAAGATGAGCACCCAATCCAGGAAGACGTTGAGCAGGTTGGCCCCAACGACCGTAAGGATCAGAGGCCAGACGCGGCGCATGGCTTGCAGGCTCTGGCGCAGGGCAAAGAACCAGTAGTACGCGATGGTACCCGGTACGCAGGCCAGCGTGTAGTCACCGGCAAGGGCGGCCACGTCCTCCGGCTGCCCGAGCCACCGCAACACCGGCTCGGCCGGTACGAGGACCAACGCGGCGGGCAGGGACAGGAGTGCACCCAACACGAGGCCTCGCTTCACGCCGCGTCCCGCGGCGGCCGCGTCGCCGGCACCCAGGGCCTGGGAAACGATGGGGTCGAGCGCATGCACCGCGCCCTGACCGACCATCGTGGCCAGCATCCAGTACAGGTTGCCGAGCGCACCACCCGCCATGGCCGCCGGGGACACCCGCCCGAGCATTGCCGCGTCGACGGCGCCCATCGTCATCAGCCCGACCTGCACGGCAACGATCGGTGCCGCGAGTCGCGCCACGTCGATGAGCTCGCGATGGGTCGGCCATCGCAGCGCCCCCGGCGTGGCGCCTACTCCCACTCGATCGTGGCCGGTGGCTTGGAACTCACGTCGTACACCACCCGGTTCACCCCCTTCACTTCGTTGATGATCCGACTCGACATGCGCGAAAGGACCTCGGGCGGGTACGGGTACCAGTCGGCGGTCATGCCATCGGTACTCGTGACCGCGCGCAGCGCCAGCACGTTTTCGTACGTGCGATAGTCACCCATCACGCCCACCGAGCGCACCGGCAACAACACGGCGAATGCCTGCCAGATGTCATCGTACAGCCCGGCGCTCCGGATCTCCTCGAGGTAGATGGCGTCGGCCTGGCGCAGGACCTCGAGCCGCGCCTCGGTCACGTCACCCAGGACGCGAATCGCCAGGCCCGGCCCCGGGAACGGATGCCGGCCGACCATCTCCTCGGGAAGCCCAAGTTCGCGGCCAACGTTTCGCACCTCATCCTTGAAGAGTTCGCGCAAAGGCTCGATGAGTCGGAACGTCATCCCCGGTTTGAGGCCACCGACATTGTGGTGCGTCTTGATGGTCGCCGAAGGACCGCCCTTGGCCGACACCGACTCGATGACGTCGGGATAGAGCGTGCCCTGAACGAGAAATGCAGCGTCCTTCCCTGCCTCGGCCGCGGCGTCCTCGAACACGTCGATGAACGTGTGCCCGATGATGCGTCGCTTCCGCTCCGGATCGTCCACGCCGGCCAGCGCGTCGAGAAAGCGCGCCTCGGCCCGCACCGTGACCAACCGGATCCCCAGGTGCGCCCTGAACGTGCGCTCGACCTGCTCACGCTCGTGCAGCCGCAACAGCCCCGTGTCCACGAAGATGCACGTGAGCTGGTCTCCGATGGCGCGGTGCACCAGGGCGGCGGCCACCGACGAGTCGACGCCACCGGACAAGCCGCAGATCACGTGCTGCTCGCCCACCAGATGGCGGATGCGCGCGACCTCATCCTCGATGAAGTGCCCCGGCGTCCACCCGGGGGTGCAGCGGCAGACCTCAAACAGGAAGTTGCTGATCATGTCGGCGCCCCGCGTCGTGTGGGACACCTCGGCGTGAAACTGGATGGCGTGGATCGGCCTGGATGCGTGGCGCATCGCGACCACCGGATTGTCCGCGCTCGACGCCGTCACGACGTAGCCCGGCGGCACCGACTCGATATGATCGCCGTGGCTCATCCAGACCTGCGTGCGCTCACCGGGCGCAAAGCCACTGAAGACGCCTCGTGCCTCGCCCACGGTCACTTCGGCACGGCCGTACTCACGGCGACCACCCCCCTTCACCTCCCCGCCGGCGTGCTGCGCGATCCACTGCATGCCATAACACACGCCCAGTACCGGCGCGACGTCGAGAATGCCGGGATCAAACGTCGGCGCGCCCTCATCCGTGACGGACGAGGGTCCGCCGGAAAGGATGATGCCGGTCGGCTTGAACGCCTTCACCCACTCGAGTGAGCGCGGTGGGTGGATCTCCGAATACACCCGCGCCTCTCGCACGCGCCGCGCGATGAGCTGCGTGAACTGCGACCCGCAGTCGAGAATGAGGATACGGTCGCCAGCCGCATCGCGGCCGGTGGGTCGGGCGGTGGCGTCAGCGCTCACGCGGTATCGGCTGGCTTGAAGGTGTGGACGTCCTTGAGCTTGAAGAACTGCACGTCGCGGGTCTGCAGGTCCAGGATCGCGCCACTCGGCTCGCCGTGCAGCCAGCCGCAGCCTTCGCCCGGATTCACGATCAGCGTCTCGGCGCGCGACTTCATCTCCTCGCGGTGCGTGAATCCATGAAGCACCACCTGGTGACTCTCCAGCGATCGCGGGTTGGCATCGCTGAGGTCGTGGACCATGAGGATCCGCTGCCCGCCGAGTTCCATGGAGTGCGGTCCCTCGAACAGTTCGATCCCGACGCCCCGCTGGGCGAACGCGCGCAACCCCTCGCGGTCACCGTCGTTGCGGCCAAAGACGCCGATCACGGGCATGTTGGCATCCACGAATGGCTTGAGGGAAAACGGCGCGCAGAAGTCCCCCGCATGCAGCACCAGGTTCACGCCATGCTCCTGCATGTAGCGCAACAACGCCTCGATGGCCGGGAGGCGGTCGTGCGTGTCGGACAGCAGTCCCACCTTCATCAGGTCGTCCTCCACTGCGGCGTGGTCGTCTCTCGTCGCACCAGGTCCTCGTACCGTTCGCGCGCGGTCACGATGGCCCACCGATCGCCATCCAGCAGCACCTCGGCGGCCCGCGGCCGTGCATTGTAGTTCGACGACATGCTGGAGCCGTACGCGCCCGCCGTCCAGACGCACAGGAGCGCACCCGCGTCCACGTCGTCCATCTCGCGATCGATGGCGAGGAAGTCGCCACTCTCGCAAATGGGGCCCACCACGTCGAAGGTCGCGCGGGCTGTCGTGTGGTGCACGGCGCTGATCCGGTGATACGCGTCGTAGTGCGAGGGACGCAACAGGTCCGTCATGCCCGCGTCGGTGATGAGCAGCTCGCGTCCGCCGCTGCGCTTTCGGTAGAGGACGCGCGTGAGCAGCACGCCGGACTCCGCGACCAGGAATCGCCCGGGCTCGACGATGAGTTCGAGGCCGATGCGCCGGATCGCCGGAACCACCAGCGACGCGTAGGCATCGAGGTCGGCAGGCGGTTCGTCGTCGTAGGGTACAAAGATCCCGCCACCAATGTCCACGTGCTCCAGCGTGTCGACCCCGGCCGCGCGCACCGAGGTGATGAGCTGCTCCAGTCGCTCGATACCGTCGCCATAGGGCTGCAGCTGCGAGAGCTGCGACCCGATATGCATGCCAATGGCGACAAGCGCGACGTTTGGCAGCGTCATCGCCAGGCGCGCGACGGCGTCGGCCTGGTCATACGGCACGCCGAACTTGTTTCCCTTCTGCCCGGTCTTGATGTAGTCGTGAAAACTCTCGACGGCGACCTCCGGGTTCACGCGCAGGCCCACGCGTGCGACCACGCCACGCTCACGGGCGATGGCATCGAGCATGCGCAGCTCGGTCGCCGATTCCACGGAGACGAGGTGCACGCCCGCATCGAGGGCCTCGCCGAGTTCCGCCTCCGACTTGCCGACGCCGCCAAAAATGATGTCGCGGCCGGCAAAGCCGGCGCGGCGAGCGCGGAACAGCTCTCCGCCAGACACGACGTCCACGCGGGCGCCGAGGGAACGCAGGAGCGAGAGGATGGCGAGGTTCCCGTTGGCCTTGCAGGCGTAGTGAATGCGATGCGGAATCGGCGCGAGGACCGCGTCGAGTCGCGCGAATCGCGCCGCGATCGTTGCCGAGCTGTAGGCGTAGACGGGGGTGCCCACGGCGGCCGCGAGCGCGTCCAGCGCCACGCGCTCGCCGTGCAACGTCCCGTCGACCCGGCCAAACGCCGGGCTGGATGTCAGTACGCTTTCGCCCACACGACCTCGTGCATCGCCGGTTCGCCGGTCACCATGCAGCGTGACGGAGCCGTCGGCGAACGGAACTCGGCGTCGGGGATGCAGCGGATCGTTGCTTTGGTCTCCTCCTTCACCCGGGCTTCCACAGCCGGATCGCCGTTCCAACCCGCATACACGAACGCGCCGTCCCCTTCCATGATTTCCCGGAAGCGATCGTACGTCACCGGCTCGCGGATGCTGTTGGCCTCGCGCCGCGCTCTCGCGGCCGCGAGCATGTCGGACTGAATGCTCCCCAGCACCCCGTGAATCGTGGCTGGCAGACCGTCGAGCGAAAGCGTCGCCTTGCGGCTCGCGGGCTTTCCTCCTGGCGCTTCGGCCGGCGCTGCGCCGATGAAGTTGCTGTCCCGGCGCGCGGCCATGCACGCATTCGCCTGCAGGTCGCGCGGGCCGAGTTCGAGCCGAAGCGGCACGCCGCGCAGTTCCCACTCATAGTACTTGGCGCCGGGCTTGATGCCCTCGCGCGCGTCCACGTGCACGCGCATGCGGTCGTCCCCGCGGCCGGACCACGTCTGAAGATCCTGCTTCACCCGGCTGGCGGCCTCGAGCAACTGCGCGCGCTCCTCCTCCGACTTCCAGATCGGCACGATCACGACTTCGGTGGGCGCGAGCCGGGGAGGAATGCGCAGCCCGTTGTCGTCGCCATGCGTCATCACGAGCCCGCCAATCATGCGCGTCGAGACCCCCCAGCTCGTGTTCCATGCAAACTCCATCCCACCCGACTCCGACTGGTACTGCAGCTCGAAGGCCTTCGCGAAGTTCTGCCCGAGGTTGTGCGACGTCCCCGCCTGCAAGGCTTTGTTGTCCTGCATCATGGCCTCGCACGAATACGTCCGCAGGGCGCCGGCGAACTTCTCGCTCGGCGTCTTGAGACCGGTGAGCACCGGCATCGCCATGTGCTCCTCCATGAACTTGCGGTAGACGCCGAGGATCAGGCGCGCTTCGGTCTCCGCTTCATCGTGCGTGGCGTGCGCTGTGTGGCCTTCCTGCCAGAGAAACTCCAGCGTGCGCAGGAACAGGCGTGTCCGCATCTCCCAGCGGACCACGTTCGCCCACTGATTGATCAGGATGGGCAGGTCGCGATAGCTCTGCACCCACTTGGCGAACATCGAATAGATGATCGTCTCCGACGTGGGCCGCACGACGAGCGGCTCCTCGAGCTTCTTGCCGCCGCCATGCGTGACGACCGCGGCCTCCGGCGCAAAACCCTCGACATGTTCAGCCTCCTTGTGCAGGAAGCTTTCGGGGATGAAAAGCGGGAAGTAGGCGTTGCGGTGTCCCGTGGCCTTGAAGGCGTCGTCCAGCGCACGCTGCATGCGCTCCCAGATACCGTAGCCATCGGGACGGATCACCATGCACCCACGCACGGGCGAGTAGTCCGCCAGCTGCGCGCGCAACACGACTTCGTTGTACCACGCGCTGAAGTCCTCGGCGCGAGTGGTCAGCTTCTTGTCATCGGACATCGGACATCGGGACGGCGGATGGACTGATGGACGGGCGCCAGAGGCGCGTGGACGGAGCGGCGGAGTCACGGGGCGCGGGATCGACCCGCATGCCGTACAGCATCACGGTCGATCGGTCGCGCCACCCATTCGGCCCTTGATGCGGGCCAGCAGCTGCTCCACGTGGATCACGTGCTGGGTGCCATCGCCAAAGGACTTGAGCTCCACCTCGCCGCTGTCGCCGTAGCCCTGCCCCACCATCACCACCTCGCGCGCGCCGGCGGCGTGCGCGGCCTTGAGCTGCTTTCCCAGAGCCTGCTCACGGAGCGGCGATTCCACGCGTGCCCCGACCGCGCGCAGCTGCGTGGCCACGCGAACCGCGGAGAGCCGATGCGCAGCGTCGAGCGGCGCGACCCAGAAGTCCAACGACGGCGTGCCGCTCGGCAGCTTCTCACGCGCCCTCAGCAGTTCGGTGAGCACCACATCGCCCATGCCAAACCCGAGGGCGGGCATCGGCGCACCGCCCAGCGCCTGCAGGAGGTTGTCGTAGCGCCCGCCGCCGCAGATCGCGCGGAAGTCACCGCGCGCGTCGAACAGCTCGAACACGATGCCCGTGTAGTAGGCCAGCCCCCTGACGATCGTCAGGTCCAGCTCAACGTAATCCCGCACACCGTGGGCTTCGAGCAGGTCGAAGTAACGTTGCAGATCGCCGATGATCCGCGTGCCTTCGTCCGTGCGCGCAAACCGTTCGCTGAACGCGATGTCCGTCACCCCTCGTGTTCCCTGTACCAGCGCCAGAACCTCTTCGGCGGCGTCCTTCGCGACGCCCGCCTCGGTCATGCGCCCGACCAGCACGTCAAACGGATCACGCTCGACCTTGTCGACCGCGGCGAAGACGGTCGGCATCTGCGACCCACTCACGCCGATCGCCGACAGCATGGCCGTCAGCAGGCGGCGGTCGGAGATGCGGGCCCGCACGTCCCGAGGGCCGAGACCGCAGGCTCTCATGATGGTGCAGGCCACCGCGAGCAACTCCGCATCAGCCGCGACATCACTCTCGCCAAAGATGTCGACGTTCAACTGGAAGTGTTCGCGCAAGCGCCCCTTCTGCTGCCGCTCGTAGCGGAACAGCTGAGGGACCGAAAACCAGCGAACCGGCTTGCGGAGTGCGTTGGCCCGGGCCGCGACCATTCGCGCAACGGTCGGCGTCATTTCAGGCCGAAGGGCGACCGCGCGATCGCCCTTGTCCACGAAGTTGTACAGCTGGCCGACGATCTCGTCGCCGCTCTTCTTCGTGTACAGATCCAGCGGCTCGAGCGGCGGACCGTCGTACTCCACGTACCCGAACTGCCGAGCCACGTCGCGCCAGCGGTCGAAGAGCCACGACCGCTGGGCAAAGCTCTCGGGATAGAAGTCTCTGAATCCGGGCAAGGCCCCAGCTGACATTCGCTAAACCTAGTCGGCAAGAGGACTTACGTGCAAGCGAGCCATGGCATCGCCGACCGTATGGAATGACCCGGTCACCAGAGCGGTCCCGCCACTCCGCTCCCCGATCGCTAGCGCCTCCTCAAACTCGGGCGCCCTCGTCACCTGCACCCCCAGGGTCCCGGCGAACGTCGCCACGTCATCGAGATTCCACGCTCGACTGCTCGGCGCGGTTGGAGCGTTGGTCAACACCAGGTGAGAGACGTGTTCGGCCAGGGCCTCGAGCACGCCGCGCCAGTCCTTGTCGGCCAGCACGCACACCACGGCCGTGATCGGTGATGGCGGCGCCACCTCACGCAGCGTGCGCACCAGCACCCGCGCACCGTCGGGATTGTGCGCGACGTCAAAGATCCATCGTCCCACCTGGTGAAAGCGACCGGGAAGCCTCACCGCTTCCAGCGAGCGGATCGCGGCATCCCATCCCGGCCAGTAGGCGGCACCGGCCTCGCGCAGCGTCAGCAGCGCGACGGTCGTGTTCGACGCCTGGTGCGCACCAGCGAGCGGAGTGTGGACCTGGCGCTTGCCAGTCTCCGTCGCCAACCGAAACGTGGTACCGCGAGCACTCGGCACCACATCATGCGGCGGCATGGCGCGCCACGCGTCCACGATCGGCGTGGCCCCACGGGCGCGCGCGTGCCCGGCGAGGACGGACGCGATCGCCGCATCACTCTCGCCAATCACCGCCGCCGAGCGCGCCTTGAAGATCCCCGCCTTCTCGCCGGCGATCGCCTCACGCGTGCGCCCGAGGATCTCCACGTGATCGAAGCCGATCCCGGTGACCGTCGACACGAGCGGACGCACGACATTTGTGGCGTCGAGGCGGCCGCCGAGCCCTGTCTCCACGATGGCGATGTCCACGTCACGACGGGCGAACCAGGCAAAGGCCATCGCCGTCGTGGCCTCGAAGAACGTCACGCCGAGTTCCTCGACCGTTGGCGTCCATCGTTCGAGGAAACGCATGACATAGTCGGCGTCGATCGGCGCACCGTTCACGAGGAACCGCTCGCGGAAATCCACAAGGTGCGGCGAGGTGTAGCGGCCGACCTTGAGGCCCTGGGCGCGCAGCATCGCATCCAGGGTCGCGCAGACGCTGCCCTTCCCGTTCGTGCCGGCGACGTGGATGACGCGCAGCATGAGGTGGGGGTTCCCCAGGATCCGGAGGAAGGCCTCGGTGCGTTCGAGCCCGAACTTGCTGACGCCGGTCGTTCGTGCGAAGAGCGCGTCGAGGGCGCGCCGGTACCCCGTCAGCTCGTCGCCCATCCCGCCGCGGCCGGCTTGCCGCTCATGTGTCGCAACAGCCTGCCTAACGTTGGCTTCAGCTCCTTGCGGTGCGCCACGAGGTCGAGCATCCCGTGGTCAAGGAGGAACTCCGCGGTCTGGAACCCCTCGGGCAGGTCCTGGCCCAGCGTCTGCTTGATGACGCGCGGACCGGCAAAGCCGATTACCGCCCCTGGCTCGGCGATGATCGCGTCGCCGAGCATCGCGTAACTCGCGCTCACGCCACCCGTCGTGGGGTTGGTGAGTACGGACACATACGGTATGCGGCGGTCGGCCAGCTGGGAAAGCACGGCGGAGACTTTGCCCATCTGCATGAGCGAGAGCACGCCTTCCTGCATTCGGGCGCCGCCTGACGACGAGACCACGATGAGCGGATGTTTGCGCTCCAGTGAACGCTGCGCCAGCCGCGCGATCTTCTCGCCGACGACCGATCCCATGGAACCACCCATGAACGCAAAGTCCATCACGCCAAGGTTCACCGGCATGTCGCCGAGCTTCCCCGCCACGGTCAGGATGGCGTCCATCTCGCCGGCGTTCGTCCGCGCCTTCTTGAGCCGCGTGGAATAGTCCGGAAAGCCGAGCGGGTCCGTCGACCGCATGTCGGCGTCGGTCTCCTCCCACGAGTTGTCGTCCATGATGATCTGGACGTACTCGAGCGCACGGATCCGCCGATGATAGTCGCAGCTGGGGCAGACGTTGAAGTTCCGGGCGAACTTCTCCCGGATATCGGTGTGCCCGCAGGCCTCGCATTTCTCCCAGACATCGGCCGGTATCTCCAGGCGTTCACGTCTCGGCTGGCGGGCCTTCTTCTCCTTACGGAACCATGCCATTTCGGGAAGATGGTGGCAGCGGGGGGTCCGTCGGAAGTGCCGACGCGATCGCGTCGGGCACTGAACGGGCGTGGCAGAAACCCGGGATCCATCACGAGTGCGCCGACCACGTCCGGGCCTCGCGGATGGGTACCGCCTCACGAGGCAATCACCTCTGCCCTCTCGGCGCGCGTCGGCTGCTCCAGCGGTCCATCGATGCCCACGCCCCGGGGAGCATCGGCGTCGGCGATCTGTCGTAACTCGCCCTGAAGCGCGCGTGCGTGTCGGCCTATCGGATCCCGATCGGGAGCCCGTCGGCTTCTCCCCGACCTTCGCTGGAGATCCGTATCAGGATGCCTACCGCCAGCCAGCTGGCCAGCATTGCCGAGCCCCCGTAGGAGAAGAACGGCAGCGGAATGCCGGTGATCGGCATGAGGTTGAGCGTCATGCCGATGTTCTCGATGACGTGGACGAACCAGCTGCCCAGCAGCCCGAACGCGACGAGAGAGCTGAAGCTGTCATTCGCACGCGACGCGACGCGGATCACGCGCAGAAAGAGGAACAGGAACAACATCAGGGCCAGGCTCACGCCGAGGAATCCCAGTTCTTCGCCGACGACGGCAAAGATGAAGTCCGTGGTTTGTTCGGGCAGGAACGCCCCGCGCTTCTGCGTCCCGTCAAGGTACCCGCGCCCGGTGAGGCCGCCCGAGCCGATCGCGATCTGGCTCTGGAGCACGTGATACCCCGACGCCCTGGGATCCTGCGACGGGTCGAGGAACACGAGCAGTCGCCGTTGCTGATAGGGATTGAGCTTCTCCCACAGAATCGGTGCGGCCACGCCCATCACCACGTTGGCGACGATCAGGACCACGCCCTCCACCACGTACGGTTTGTACCACAGCACGACCGCGATGAGGATGAGGAACCACGCGCCCCACAGGCCCGTGCTGAACGCCAGGACCAGCGAGACCGCCGGGCTCGCGACGAGCAGGAGGAGCGGCCATGACACGCCGGCCCAGAAGAGCATCGCGAAGAAGATGCCGATGAAGACCATGCCCGTCCCGAGATCGGGCTGCGCCATCACGAGAACCCACGGAATCAGCACGGCAACCGCAGGCTTCCACAGCTCAACCAGCGACTTGGGCGGGTCGCGACGGGCCGACAGGAGTCGCGCGAGCATGAGCACCACGGCGACCTTTGCCAGCTCCGCTGGCTGACCGAGGCGCACCCCGCCGATCGTGAGCCAGCCCTTCATCCCGGTGGCCGTGCCTGCACCGGATCCGAGGAACAACCACGTCACGGTGAGCAACACGACGGAGAGCGCATACGCGGGCACCGTCGCCCACTCGAGAAACCGAACGGAGGCGCGGGACACCACGAACGCTCCCGCCACCGCCAGGCCAAACCACATGAGCTGGCGCTGATAGGCCACCAGGTCTGCGGCAACGCGCGCATCGGTCTGGCCCGCCGAGTAGACGACGGCGATGCCGTACGCGGAGAGCAGCAGCGCGATGATGGCCAACGGATAGTCGGCCACGACCTTCCGGATCAATTGCCCTCCACGTTCAGCGGCTCGATCGCGGGACGCTTGAGATAGTGCGAGATCACCTTCGAGGCGATGCGGGCGGCCGCATAGCCATGCTCACCCTGCCACAACATCACCGCCACCACGATCTTCGGGTCGTTCTGTGGCGCAAAACCGACGAACCAGGCGTGATCACGCGCCGTTTCGTTCTGCGCGGTGCCGGTCTTGCCGGCGAGCTGCACGCCCTGAATCGCTGCACTGGCGGCGGTGCCACGCCCCGACACCACGTCGCCCATCGCCGAGCGCAGCCCTTCGAGCTGCTCCTTCGTGAGCTTCATGATCGGGACACGCTCCGGCGAGCGGGCCACGACCTCCGGTCGCGCGGCGCTCCCATCGGTGGCCAGCGCGGTGTAGAACCGCGCCATGTTCAGTACGGTTTGTGTGTTGCGCCCCTGGCCGATGGACAGGTTGAGCGTCTCACCGTTGCTCCACTTGCCCTTTCCGTAGATGCGATCGAAGTACTCGACTGCGCTCGGCCACTGCGGCGACTGTTCGTTCGGCAGGTCGATACCCGACCGCTCGCCCATCTTGAGCGACACGCCTCCTGCCAGCAACCGTGACAGCGTGATGCGGAGGCCGAGCTGGTAGAAGTAGGTGTCGCACGACTTGGCGATCGCCTGCGTCAGGTTCACATTGCCGTGCCCCTTCTTGTCCCAGCAGCGCCAGTATCGCGAGCCGTACTGATAGCCACCGTTGCACGGGCGCTCCATGTGCGTGTCGAAGGTGGCAATGCCCTCCTCGAGCGCGATCGCGGCCGTGGCCAGCTTGAACGTCGACGCCGGCGGATACCGCCCCTGCATTGCCTTGTTGTACAGAGGCTGCCGCGGGTCGTCACGCAGCGCATTCCAGTAGTCCGCGGGAATCCCGCCGACGAACCGGTTGGGATCGAACGAAGGGGCGCTGTGCAGCGCGAGCACCGCCCCGGTCACCGGATCCATGGCGACCACGCCCGCCACCAGCGTGTCACCGAGATAGTTCGCCACGAACCGCTGCAGATCGAGATCGATGTTCGTGCGCAGCACTTTCCCCGCCACCGGCAGCACGTCGGGGCGATCCGACTGGTCACGCACCACGCGGCCGCGCGCGTCGACCTCCACGAAGCGGCTGCCTTCCACGCCACGCAACTCCCCCTCGTACTGCTTCTCGAGCCCGCCCTTCCCGATCTCCATCCCGCTCTGGTAGCCCTCGTACTGCGGGGAGGTGAGTTCCTTCTCCGAGATCTCCCCGGTGTAACCCGTGAACGCCGCAACGGCCGGGCCGTCCGGGTAATAGCGCTTGGGCGCCGACTGGATGATCAGGCTGGGGAACTCGCCACGGTGCTCCTCGAGCACGGACACCTGGTCAAACGAGGCGTCGGCGAGTACCACGGTCGGACGATTGGGCTCGCGCCGGTACCGGCGGACCGCCGCCTCGATCGCCTCGGGCGTGAACGCGATGATGGACGTCAGGCGCGTAAGGGTGGCGCGCAGCGAATCGGCGGACGAGCCAAGGATCGAGACCGAATACCCCGGGACGTTCTCGGCGATGACCTCGCCATGTCGATCGTAGATGATGCCCCGCGCCGCGGGAATCGGAACCTCCCGCAGGCGGTTGCGCTCGGACGACAGGCGATAGCCCGCCGCATCGAGCACCTGGGCTCGAAAGAAGGCCGCAGCGAGGACGCCGATCGCGACCAGCACCACCCCGCCGGCCACGCGTCCGCGCCGCTGCACATCGTTTGGATGGAAGCTCATGTCGCGTTGGCCTCCAGCATCCCGCGGAAAAGCATCAGGACCACGAGCCCGAGCAGCGCGGTCTGCGCGGCGGCGAGCGGCGACCACAACGCGATCTGGGCCGCCGCCTCCAGCAGGGTCCGCTGACGCTCGAGCACGATGAACAACGCATCGAACACCCACTTCCCCACGAAGAAGAAGAAGGCGTGCAGGGCCACGTTGTCAGAAAAGAATACCGCCTTGAGCCACGATGCCGCGAACCCAAGGACCGAAAGCGCGAACGCCGCGATGCCGAAGGCGCCCGGAGACAGCGAATCGGCGAGCAGTCCCGTAACGAACCCGAGTATGGCGGCAACGCCAGGCCGCACCCGCACCGCAGCCAGCATGACCGCCACCACGAGGAAATCCGGCTGCGCCCGCCATTGCATGAGCGGCCGAACCGAGAAGTGCAAAGCGAGCAGGAACGCGAACAGGAGCGCGATCCGCACGACTTTCTGAAGACTCATGGGCGTCGCCGCGCTGTGGAATCGCGCCGCGCCGGCTCCGGCGCCACGGCCATTGAGTCACGGCGCGCCGGGACCCCGCCACCGAGCGGCCTCGCCAACCCGGTGTCCGGCGCTGCACCGAGCGCAGACACCGAGTCAGCCGCGCGCTGTCTGGCGATCGAGTCGACGGCCTGTCGTCGGGCCAGCGAGTCTCCAGCCGCCACCACGCGCGCCACGACGGCCGTTCCGGCGCCGACCGTGTCCCATATCCCCGAGAGGTTCTCCGAAACGAGCGATGGGGAAAGCACCATCACATTCGACACGTCCTGCGGCCGCACGGACGGACGCAGGAGATAGGTTCGCGACCATTGCTCCGTGGTCCTGAGTTCGCCGATCACGGTCCCGATGAGGATCCCGCGCGGAAACACACCGCCGAGCCCTGAGGATGTCACGAGGGCGCCGGGCTTGAGCACGTCGCGGAACGCCACGCCGCGCAGCTCGAGCAGCAGCCGCTCCGGCCCCGCACACGCCGCTTCGCCGGCCCCCGCGCATGCGGCGTCATTGCCACTCAGGTGTGGCCCGACGATGCCGAACGTCTCGCCGTCGGCCGACATCGCCGACACGCGAAAGTCGGGGTGCGAAAACAGGATGGCCTGGCTCGAGGTCTGACCAACCGACGTCACGAGCCCCACGACGCCCTGCGGCGCCACCACGGCGGAGCGCGGCACGACACCCGCGCGGGAGCCCACGGTGAGCAGGAGCGCATGGCTGTCACCGAGATCCTGGCCATGGAGCGCCTCGGCAGGAACGAACCCCTGTCGGAGGTTGCGGCCCAGGGCCAGCAGCTGGCGAAGCCGCGCGTTCTCGCCCTCGAGCTGGCTCAGCTGCGTCACGCGCAGGGCCAGCGAGTCGAGCTGCATGGCCACATGTTCCCGGTCGGCGAGCGCCGTCCTGGCCCGCTCGCTCCGCACCTGGAGCGCGAAGAGCGGCGCGGCAACCGTACGCTGGATGACTCCGGCGATGGCGTCGCGGGTCGAGCCAGGCAGGACCATGGCGAGCAGGGCGAGCAGCGCGCAGACGACGAGCAGCGCCGCGTCGACCCGTGTGCCACCCCGCGCGGCGCGCGCCATCACCGTGCCCGACTACGCCGAAAGGACGGAGAAGTACTTCTGCTCGTCGTCGAGGATGCGCCCCACGCCGCGCACGACGCAGGTCAGCGGGTCTTCGTCGACGTGGATCGGCAGGCCAGTCTCGTGCTGCAGGATGACGTCGAGACCGCGAATGAGCGCGCCACCGCCGGTCATCACGATCCCGCGATCGACGATGTCGCTGGCCAGCTCCGGCGGCGTGATCTCGAGCGCGCGGCGCACGGCGTCCACGATCTGCTGGATCGGCTCCTGGATCGCCTCGCGGATCTCCGAGGAGTGGATGTGCACGATCTTCGGGATACCCGACACGAGGTCGCGTCCCTTGACGTCCATCTCGCGCTCCTCTCCAAGCGGCGCCGCGGACCCGACGTGGATCTTGATCTGCTCCGCAGTCGGCTCCCCGATGAGCAGGTTGTAGTTCTTGCGCATGAACTGGACAATGGCGGTGTCCAGCTCGTCGCCGGCGGTGCGGATGGAGGTATCGGAGACGATGCCGGAGAGGGCGATCACCGCGATCTCGGTGGTGCCGCCACCGATGTCGATCACCATGTTGCCGGTCGGCGTTTCGATGGGGAGGCCGACGCCGATGGCCGCGGCCATCGGCTCGGCGACCATGAAGACCTCCTTCGCCCCGGCGCCGAGTGCCGAGTCTCGCACGGCGCGCTTCTCGACTTCGGTGATCCCGGATGGCACGCAGACGATCACGCGCGGCTTGATCTTGAACATCCGGTTCTTGATGATGAGCTCCAGGAAGTACCGGAGCATCTTTTCGGTCACATCGAAGTCGGCGATGACGCCGTCCTTCATGGGCCGGACGGCGATGACGCCATCGGGCGTGCGGCCGAGCATGCGCTTGGCCTCGAGCCCGACGCCCTTGACCTTCTTGGTCTCACGGTCCATCGCCACGACGGAGGGCTCGTTGAGGACGATACCCTCCCCCTTCACGTAGATGAGCGTGTTCGCCGTTCCGAGGTCGACAGCGATCGCGTTCGCGGGAAAGAGCTTGCCGGCCTTGGGGAAGGGCCAACGCATGTATGAGGACACCTTGGCGCCCGTGACCGCGCCGGTGAGTTGGGAGCCTGCTGGGGTGGAGCGACTCTAAGCTAGCGCTGCACGTAACAGGGTGCAAGGCGTTGCCAAATCACAACCTAGGCGCTCTCCCACCCCTCACGTCGGGCTGGCTTGCGCACCGGTGAAAGGACGACCAACGCGACCAGGCGTCTCGCAACCGGGGCCGTCAGGCTGACCGACCGCGCGAGCCGCGCGCGACTGGGGTGCCGCCGGCCTCCGGCGCTCACGCGCCGGTCACGCCCGTGGAGCCAAAGCCACCCCCTCCGCGCACCGTGTCATCGAGCGCGTCGACCTCGCCAAGCACGGGTGCCTCGAAGCGCGCAAAGACCAGCTGCGCAATGCGGTCGCCACGCCTAACGAGCACCGGATCCGCACCAAGGTTCACGAGAATCACCTTCAGCTCACCGCGATAGTCGGGGTCGATCGTCCCCGGCGCGTTAGGCACGCTCAGCCCGTGCCGCAGGGCGAGCCCCGAGCGTGGCCGCACCTGCATCTCCATCCCGGGCGGCAAGGCGAAGGCGAACCCCGTGGCCACCGCACGCCGCTCGAGCGGCGCCAGCGTGAAGTCGGGCTCTGCCGAGCACACGTCATACCCTGCCGCGTCGGCGCTCTGCCGCGCCGGCAATGGCAGGTCGGGATTGTGGGGAAGGCGACGGACGTGCACGGGCATGGGCGGGTGGGCGAAGAACCGTGAGACAACGCGCGTGATGCGTGCAAAGGCGCGCACAACCGTTTGGCCATGCGCGCCTCCGTGAGACTCAGCAGGCGAAGCTGGTGCGTTCGCCCATCAGGCGCCTCCCTACCCGAGGAACTGCGACGGCTCGTGGAACTCGAGGCCGAACGCTTCGGCAACCCCTGGGTAGGTCACCTTGCCATCGATCATGTTCAGACCCTTCACCAGGGCCGGGCTGTCGCGAAGCGCCTGCTTCCAGCCCTTGTTGGCCAGCTGCAATGCGTAGGGCAACGTCGCGTTTGTCAGCGCGAGCGTCGAGGTGCGCGGCACGCCGCCCGGCATGTTCGCCACGCCATAGTGAATCACGCCGTCCACCACGTACGTCGGATTCTCGTGCGTCGTCGCCTTGATCGTCTCCACGCATCCGCCCTGGTCGATCGCCACGTCCACGATCACCGAGCCGGGCTGCATCCGCTTGAGGTCCTCGCGACGGACCAGGCGCGGCGCTTTCGCGCCCGGAATCAGCACGCCACCGACCACGAGATCCGCCGTGGCGATCTGCTCCAGGATGTTGTGCCGGTTCGAGTAGATGAGCTGCACGTTCGCCGGCATCACGTCCGAGAGGTAGCGCAGGCGATCGAGCGAGATGTCGAGGATCACGACCTTCGCCCCCATCCCCGCCGCCATCTTCGCCGCGTTGATGCCCACGATGCCGCCACCGAGAATCACGACCTTGGCCGGCGCCACGCCCGGAACGCCGCCCAACAGCACCCCACGCCCGCCATACAGCTTCTCGAGGTACTTGGCACCCTCCTGCACGGCCATGCGACCCGCCACTTCAGACATCGGGATCAGCAGCGGCAGGTCGCTCGGCGGCAGTTCCACCGTCTCGTACGCGATGCACGTCGCCCCGGACGCCATGTGTGCGCGCGTCAGCTTCTCGTCGGCCGCGAAATGGAAGTACGTGAAGATCACCTGGCCGCGCTTCATTCGCGGCCACTCCACCGCGATCGGTTCCTTCACCTTGATGATCATGTCCGCGTCGGCCCAGACCTTGTCGACGCTCGGCTCGATCGACGCCCCCACGGACAGGTAGTCCTGGTCGCTGAAGCCGCTGCCCTCACCGCCACCCTTCTCGACGGTGACATGATGACCGGCGGCCACGAGCGCCTCGGCCCCGGCCGGCACCAGGGCGATCCGGTTTTCATTCGTCTTGATTTCCTTCGGTACGCCGATGCGCATGGTCGTCGATGGGTCGAATGGGAATGGGTCAGTCGCCGGGTTCTGCAGGCCCCAACGTGAGGGTCGTCATGGACTCGGGCGCAAAGTACTCGCGTGCCACACCGCCTACGTCGGCGTCGCTGATCGCGTCGACCAGCGACAGGACTTCATCGAGCGGCCGGAAGGGTTCACCGTACAACTCCGTCGCCGCCGCACGATACAACCGTGCACCGGGACTCTCCAGCGACAAGGTGATCTGCCCCTTCAGCTGCGAGCGCCCCATCTGCAGTTCGTCGTCCGGAAGTCCGTGGGCGACCACATCGGCCAGTTCGGCGTGCACCGACGCCAGCGCCTCCGAAACCTGATCGGGGGACGTCGCGAGGTAGACGCCGTGCATGCCGGTCGTCGAGTAGTGGTGATGAAACGCGTAGATCGAATACGCGAGCCCGCGTTCCTCCCGAACTCGCTGAAACAAGCGGGAACTCATCCCGCCTCCAAGCACCGATGTCAGTAGCGTCAGCGCATAGCGTCGCTGGTCGACGTACCCGAACGACGGCGCGCCCAGCACCACGTGGCTCTGCGCAGCCTCGCGCTCGACGTGGCGGCGCTCCGCGATGTGCGGCGTCAGGACGCGGGGCGCAGCCGCGGCCGCCGTCCCGCGGCGGACATCGCCCCACCCGGCGCGCTGCAGCACGTCGATGAGCGCCTCGTGCTCTACGTGACCGGCGGCCGAGACCACGATCTGCTCCGGACGGTACGCGCGCTCGTGCAGGGCGCGGACCTCATCGAGCTGCATCGCACCAACGGTCGCGCGCGTGCCGAGGATCGAGTACCCCAGGGGGTGTCCCCCCCACAGCAGCTCGTTGTGGAGCTCGAACACGATGTCGTCGGGCGCATCCTCGACCATCGCGATCTCCTCGAGCACGACTTTGCGCTCCAACTCGAGGTCACTCTCGCGCAGGAGCGGCGAGAAGATCAGGTCGGCCATGACATCGGCGGCCTGCGGGAGATGCTCGTCGAGCACCCGCGCCTGAAAGGCCGTGTGCTCCCGTGACGTGTAGGCGTCGAGGGAGCCACCCAACGCCTCGAGGGTCAGCGCGAGCTCGCGCGCGGTGCGTCGCCGCGAGCCCTTGAAAACGAGGTGCTCGAGCATGTGCGAAACACCCATCTGCTCGCGGACCTCATGCACCGATGCGGAGCGGACCCACGCGCCAAGGGCGACGGACCGGACGTGCGGCATGTACTCCGACACGACCGTCAGGCCGTTGTCGAAGGTCGTGCGGCTCAGTCCCGTCTCGTCGCCCGTGGAGAGCACCAGATCATCCCGGCGTCAGTCTCTCCGACCGCGGCCACCCCGCCCGCCGCGGCTCCCCTCGCGCCCACCGCGCCGCTCCCGGCGCTCGCCGGACCCCTCGCCGTTCTCCGTCGGGGATTCGTCGGAGCCGCCACTCGCCACGGCGGCCTCGCCTTCTGGCGCGCCCTCGGGCTTGGGCACCAGCGCCTTCATCGAGAGGCGCAGGCGGCCGCGTTCGTCGCGGTCGATGAGCTTGACCGTGACGCGATCGCCCTTCTTCACGACGTCTTCGGTCTTCTCGACGCGCGTGTGGCGCATCTCGGAGATGTGCAGGAGCCCTTCGGTCCCCGGCATGATCTCGATGAACGCGCCAAAGGCCGTCGTGCTCTTCACCGCGCCTTCGTACGTCTCGCCCACGATCGGCTCGGCCGTGATGGCCTGCACCATCTGGCGCGCACGCTCCATCGACTCGCCACCCACCGCCGCGATCGTGACGAGGCCCGAGTCGTCGACCGTGATCTCCGCTCCGGTCTCTTCCTGAATGCCCCGGATCGTCTTGCCCTTGGGCCCGATGAGGTCACCGATCTTCTCGGGATTGATGTTCATCGTGACGATTCGCGGCGCGTACGGCGAGAGATCGGCACGCGGCGCAGCGAGGGCCTTCTTCATTTCGCCCAGGATGTGCAGGCGGCCTTCGCGGGCCTGGGCCAGCGCGTCACGCATGATTCCGAGGTCGAGCCCCTGGATCTTGATGTCCATCTGGATCGACGTGATGCCCTGCTCGGTGCCGGCGACCTTGAAGTCCATGTCGCCCAGGTGATCTTCGGTGCCGAGGATGTCGGTGAGGATGGCGTGCTTGTCCCCTTCCTTGATCAGGCCCATCGCGACCCCGGCGACGGCAGCACGGACCGGCACACCCGCATCGAACAACGCGAGCGAGCCGCCGCACACCGAAGCCATCGACGACGAGCCGTTGGACTCGAGGACGTCGGAGACGATCCTGATCGTATAGGGGAAGTCGTGAAAGTCGGGCAGGATCGCCTGCAGTGCACGCTCGGCGAGGTTGCCGTGACCGATTTCACGGCGGGACGTGCCGCGCATCGGACGCACTTCACCCGTCGAGAACGGCGGGAAGTTGTAGTGCAGCATGAACGACTGGGTGGACTCGCCGGACTCGTGGACCGTGTCGAGCCGTTGCACGTCGTCCGCAGTGCCCAGGGTGCAGGACACCAGAGCCTGCGTCTGGCCACGGGTGAACAGCGATGAGCCGTGCGCGCGCGGCAGGACCGACGCGTCGATCGAGATTGGGCGCACTTCGTTGCCCGCACGACCGTCGACGCGCTTGCCCGTGCTCAGCACCTGCGAGCGAAGGCCCGTGTACTCGAGGTCGTCGAGCACGCTGCCGACGTGGGGCGCCCACTCCGCGTTGGCCTCGATGAGCTTGGCCCTGGCGTCCTTCTTCACGGCCTCCACGGCCTGTACGCGGGTGGCCTTGTCCTTCTGGTTGAGCGCGGTCGCGATGCGCGACTCCGCTTCCTTCGTAACCGCGGCGACGATCTCGGCCGGCACTTCGGTTTTTGTCCACGCCATCTTGTCGGCGCGGCCCCGGGCGAGCAGCTCGTTCTGCATCGCGATGAGTTCTCTGATGCCCCCGTGCGCGACACCGAGCGCTTCGAGCGCCTCGGCTTCGCTCACTTCGTTGGCGCCACCTTCGACCATGACGATCGAGTCGCCCGACCCGGCCACGACAAACTCGAGGTCACTGTACTCGAGCTGCTGGAACGTGGGGTTGAGGATCCACTTGCCCTGTACGCGGCCGACGCGAACGCCGCCGAGCGGGCCGGAGAAGGGAATCTTCGAGGCGTTGATGGCGTAGGAGGCCGCCAGAAGGCCGAGGACGTCGGCGTCATTCTCCTGGTCCGCGGAGATTACGTAGACGTAGACCTGGACTTCGTTCTTGAAGCCCTCGGGGAACATCGGGCGAATCGAGCGATCGATGATGCGCGCCGAGAGGATCTCGTGGTCGTGCGGCCGGCCCTCGCGCTTGATGAAGCCGCCGGGGATCTTGCCGGCGGCGTAGGTCTTCTCGCGATACTCGACGAGCAGGGGAAAGAAGCCGAGGGCGCTTTCCTTGTCGCTGATCGTGACCGCGGCGAGGACCATCGTGTCCCCGAACCGCACGACCGCCGACCCCGCCGCCTGCTTGGCCATGCGGCCCGTTTCGATGGAAAGGGTGCGGCCGGCGAAGGTCTTCTCGATTCTCTGCATTTCTGATTGCCTCATGGCGCGCTGCAGGCGGCGCCCGTTCGTGGGCGCCGGAGCGCAAAGTGGACTTGAAGGGACTGCAACACAAAACGCGCGGGGCCGGATATGCCCCCGCGCGTGTCGAACTCAGGAAGTGGAACTAGTGGCGCAGACCAAGGTCGCCGATCACCTGACGGTACCCGTCCACATCGGACGACTTGAGGTACTCGAGCAGGCGGCGGCGCTTGCCGACCATCTTCAGGAGACCGCGACGACCGTGATGATCTTTCGGGTGCGTCTTGAAATGCCCGGTCAGGTAGTTGATGCGCTCCGTGAGCACCGCGATCTGTACACGCGCCGAACCGGTGTCCGTCTCGTGCGTCTTGTACTTCCCGATCGTCGCTGCCTTTTCAAAACTCATGGTGTATATTCTCCGGGCGACCACCGCCCATCCTTAGCTAAGCTGTTGGAAGCATAAGAACTTACTGGTCGTCATCTCACCTGTAAAGGCGTGCCAGATCGCTACCTCGGCAAAACCCTCGGCAAGTATCGCGTCGAGGAGCTGATCGGCTCTGGCGGCTTCGCCTGGGTATACCGTGGGTACGACCCCACGCTCGAGATCCCGGTCGCGCTCAAGGTGCTCAAGCCCCAGTTCGCCGGGGATCCGACCTTCGAGGAGCGATTCCGCCGCGAGGCCTCGACCGCCGCCCGACTCCGGCACCCCAATATCGTCAAGATCTACGAGGTCGGCCGCGACGGCGACGCGGTGTACTTCGCCATGGATTTCCTCCCCTCCGGGCTCGCCGCCCGCCTCGAAACGACCCCGTTCCTCGCCGAAGAGTTTGTCATCAAGGTCGGGATGGACGTGGCCCGGGCGCTCGGGTTTGCCCATCGCGAGGGCGTGATCCACCGCGATATCAAGGTCGACAACATCCTGTTCGACGTGCATGGCAATGCCGTGGTGGCGGACTTCGGCATCGCGCGCGCCGTGTCGGGCTACACGCAGCAGACCGGCACCAACATGGTCGTCGGCACGCCGCAATACTTCGCCCCTGAGCAGGCCCGGGCCAAGCCACTCGATGGCCGCGCCGACATCTACTCGCTCGGCGTTTCCATGTACCGCGCGTCCACCGGCCGACTGCCGTTTGAGGGCGAAGACTGGTATGAAATTGCGCGGGCCCACGTCGAGGACGTGCCGCCAAGCCCGCGGTCGCTGGCACCGAGCATATCCCCGGCCTTCGAGCGACTCCTGCTTCGTTGTCTCGCCAAACATCCGGACGACCGCCCGGCGACCGGCGAGCAGCTCTCGGACGAGCTGGCCGAGGTCCAGGCGAACCCGCGGGCGCTGACGCACGCGTCAGGCAACTCGGGGATGTTCCTGTCACCCACCGAAACGCCGACCATTCGCGAGCGCGCGGTCATTCCAGGGCGTCGGCGTCGGCGAAAGGGCGCACAGCGGGTGGCGCTCGTCGTGCTGGGCCTCGTGGTCCTCGCCGCAGGCGCTCTCCCGCTCCTGGCGCGCCGCAACGGTCAGGCAGCCCCCATCGGGGAGCCGCCGCCCCTGCTGCCGGCCGGGACGTTCATGATGGACCAACGGCTCGCCGACTCGCTCCGGTCCGACTCGACGGTGGACCCCATCGACGCCGTGATCGCCGGCCTCCAGCGTGCCGACTCGTCCCGCGCGACACGGCCGGTCACGCGGCTGAGCGTCACCGCGACCGAAGGCGCCCAGGTCACGGTGAATGGCGTGCCCGTGGGAACCGGCACGTGGTCGACCGACACGCTCAAGGCGGGCACATACCAGGTGCGCGCGCTGTTGTCTGCGCCGGAGGGATGTGAGACCGCGAGTGCCTCGCGGCCCGTGCAGCTCCGGGCAGGGACGACGCAGCGCGTCGCGCTCGACGTGCGATCGTGTGGCACGTTGTCGGTTTCGCTCGGCAACGATCCGCTGCCAGCGGGAGCCCGCTGGCAGGTCCAGGGGGGCGGCATCCGCCGCGAGGGTGCGCTCCCCCTTCAGGGCGCGATCGTGCTGCCCGCCGGGCTGTACGAGTTGCGGATCACGGCGGATCGGCCCTGCCAGGACTACCAGCAGGAGGTGCAGATCTCCGCGGAGCGGCCGTTCTCCCGCCGGGTGCGACTGCTGTGCGAGGTCACTCCGGACCGTTAGGCACGCCTGACCCCGTCCTCGCGACCTCGCCGTTCGACTCGATCACGGCGCAACCGACGCGCGGCTCGACGGCATGCACCGGCAACGCGGCATAGGGATCGCCAAACGCGCACGTGCGTCTCGCCGAGGCCTGCGACCGTTGGGGCCGCAACCCCGCGCGTCATTTTGCGAGGACCGCCGACGCACCTCCGATCGCTCCCCCGAGCAACAACCCCGCCCAGAACGGTGTCGCGCGATACCACGGCCGGCGCGGCGCCTCCAGGATCGCCACATGGTCCGTGGAGACCGCGGTGGTCTGCCCGGTGACGAGGGCGGTGGCGCGGCCATCGGCGACCACCACCACGCGGAAACGTGCGACCAGCTGATCCCGACGGCGCGGATCGACCGCGCTCCCGGTGAGGTCGCGCTTCACCCAGGTTTCGCTGCCCGTACGGAACGTGAGGCTCGTATCGCTCACCGAGGTGATCTCGAATCGCACGATACGCTGCTGCGCACCCAGGGCCGCGCTCGTCAGGCACGCCGGTGCGGTGGCCACGAGCGCGCTTGCGAGGCACGCCGCGCGCAGGCCCCTCATGAGAAGATCGCCTTGATGTCGTTGAACATCACGAGCACGAACGTCACCAGAAGAAAGATGACGCCTACACGCATGATGTATTCCTGCGTGCGCATGCTGAACTCGCTGCCCTTGATCGACTCCACGATACGCAGGACGATCTGGCCGCCGTCGAGCAGTGGCAAGGGGATGAGGTTCAGCACCGCGATGTTGATGCTGAGGAAGGCGAGCAGATAGAGCAGCGTTTCCACGCCGCTCTTCGCGGCCTGAAAGGACACCTGCGCGATGCGGATCGGCCCTCCGAGCTGCTTCACCGACACGCTGCCGCTGAACAGGCCCCCCACCACCTTGAATACTTCAGAGCCCATCGCGGTCGTTGCCGTCCAACCGTCGGTGACAGCGGTACCGAGTGCCACGGATTCGCGCTGCACACGCTGGGGCGGCGCGATGCCGACCTTGCCGACCTTCGTCGGCGCGCCCGTGACGGGATCGGGCTCGTCCACAACCTCGGGAGTCACCCGCAGTGTGACGCGTTCACCGTTCGTTCTGACCACGGCAAATGCGAGCGACGTACCGGCCGACGAGGCGATCCGATCCACCATGTCAGTCCAGCGGGTGACCACCGCGCCGTCAATGGACACGATCGAATCCCCGGCCACAAAACCCGCCACCGCGGCCGGGCGGCCAGCCACCACCGAGTCCACGACGGCAGGCTGGTAGGGTCGGCCGTAGTAGTACACGCTCCCGACGGCCACGACGAGCGCGAGCACCGCGTTCATGATCACGCCGGCCGACAACACGAAGATCTTGGCCCAGAGCGGCTTCGATTCGACCCACCGCTCCGGCGGGACCGGGATCGGCCCGAAGGGCTTGAGCGCAGACGGATCGTGGGGAATGGGATTGAGTCCGCGTTGGTGGCCCGGCACCCCTTCGGCGGGCTCGCGGGCGGACACGTCGGTCCCCCCTTCGATGGCGCTCGCGGACTCCGAGTCACGCGTGGCCATGGCCACGAACCCACCCACCGGGAACCACGACACCCGATAGTCGGTCTCTCCGCGCCGGATGCCCCAGAGTCGCGGGCCCCAGCCAAACGAGAACACCGGAGCGTAGACGCCGACGAGCTTCGCGGCGAGAAAGTGGCCAAGTTCGTGGACGAAGACCACGAGGCCAAACACGATGAGCGGGGCGAGCCAGGCTAACATCGGCAATGAGTCCGTACGAGGTTCCTGGCAGCCGCATCGGCTGCCATCAACTGGTCACGCGTGGTACCCGGCATCCCGCCTAACGCCTCGAGCGCGGCGCCGATCGCGCCGGGAATGCCGCCCAGGGCGATCCGTCCGTCGAGCACCAGGGACACCGCCTGCTCGTTTGCTGCATTGAACACCGCCGGAGCGGCACCACCCGTACGACCGGCTTCGATCCCGAGTTGCAGCGCCGGAAACGCCTCGTGGCGCACAGGCTCGAACGTCAGCGGCGACGAGCCGATGGGATCGAATCGTGGTACCCCGGCGTCGTCCAGACGATCGGGATGCGTAAGCGCATACAGGATCGGCAGCTCCATCGACGGAACGCCCATCTGCGCCACCACGCTCCCGTCCACGAACTCCACCAGGGAGTGCACGATGCTCTGCGGATGCACCACCACCTCGATCGCCTCGTATGGAATCCCAAAGAGAAAATGGGCCTCGATCACTTCCAGCGCCTTGTTGGCCAGGGTCGCGCTGTCGACCGTGATCTTGCGGCCCATGCGCCAGGTGGGATGCTGCAACGCGTCCTCCAGCGTCGCGGCGCGGAGCTTTTCGGCGTCCCAGGTCCGGAAGGGCCCGCCCGAGGCGGTAAGGATCAAGCGCCGAACCTGAGTCGACGGGGCGTTGCCCAGGCACTGCAGGATCGCGGAGTGCTCGGAGTCGATCGGAACCACGCTCCCCTTCCCCGCTCTGGCGGCCTCGAGCACCAACGCCCCGGCGACCACCAGTGATTCCTTGTTTGCCAGGGCAACACGCTTTCCGGCCGCGAGCGCGGCAAGCGTCGCATCCAGGCCGGCCGCGCCGACGACCGCGTTGAGCACGATGTCGACGTCTGGCAGCGCGGCGGCGTCCGTCAGGACTCCGGCGCCACGGCGCCAATGCCCGGGAGTCTCCGGCGGTGCATCGACCACGCCGACGAAGGGAACATTGAACCGACCTGCACACGCGGCCAGTGCATCCACATTGGAGTGCGCCGTCAACGCGCGCGGCACGAAGCGGTCGGCGTGGCGCTCGAGGACCCGGAGCGCCGACCGCCCGATCGAACCGGTGGCTCCGAGAATGGCAACGCCAGCCGGTGTCATCGCGGTGCGGCGACGAGCAGCCGGTTGAGGACGAGGTACGCGATCGGCAGCACGAAGTAGAGCGAGTCGAGGCGATCGAGAATGCCGCCATGACCCGGGAGCAGGTGCGAGCTGTCCTTCACGCCGGCCTGCCGCTTGAGCATCGATTCGAACAGGTCCCCGACCTGCGCCACCACACTCACCACACCGCCAAAGATCACCACCATCGCTGGCGTGAGTGCGAGCTGCGCCACGGGCCGCAACACCAGCGTGTTGTAGGCGACCGCGGCGGCCATCGTCACCGCCAGTGCACCCACGGCGCCCGCGCGCGTCTTGCCGGGGCTGATCGACGGCATGAGCTTCGCCCGCCCGAGTGCGCGTCCGACGAAATACGCGCCAATATCGGACGCCCACGTCAGCACGACCGGGAACAGCACCAGCGCCATGCCAGCGCTCGGCGTCGTCACGAATCGGTGGTGTCGCAAGAGGTAGGCGAAGGTGAGCAACCCGCCGGCGTACACCGCGCCAAACGCCGTCACGGCAACCGTCTCGAGCGGTCGCCCTTCGACACCGCGCGCCCCCAGCGTCACGCCGAGGAGCGCCACCAGGACCACGGCAGCGATCGCAGCCGGACTCTGGAGCAGGGACAACCGATCGAGAGCCGCATAGAGCGGCACGGCGGCGGCAACGGCAATGCCGGGTACATCGAGGGCCTCGATGCCGAGGCGGCGTGTCATGCGAAAGAGTTCCCACGCGCCGAGCCCGCCGAGTACGCCCAGGAACAGCGCCAGCGGGAGCTCGCCCAGGTAGACGAGCCCAACGACGAGGGGAATGCCGACGACCGCGACTGCGACTCGGCGCGCCAGTTCGCCGATGGGTCAGACCTCCATGATTTCGGCTTCCTTCGCCTTCATCGCGGCGTCGATACGGGCGATCGCCTCATCGTGGATCTTCTGCAGTTCCTTTTCTCCGTGCTTCACGTCGTCCTCGGACACGCCGTCGAGCTTCTTGAAGCCAGTGCGGGCCTCGGTGCGCCAATGGCGCACGGCAATGCGGCCCTCTTCGGCGAACTTGTGGATGACCTTCGCGAGATCCTTGCGCCGCTGCTCGTTCATCGAGGGCAACGGGACACGGATGATCGCGCCCTGGATCGCCGGATCGAGCCCGAGATCGGCCTCACGGATCGCCTTTTCGACGGCCTTGATCTGCCCCTTGTCGAAGGGCGTGACCACCAGCAGTCGCGGCTCCGGGGCCGCGACGGTGGCCACCTGGTTCAGCATCATGTGGCTGCCATACATCTCGACGCGGACGGTATCGAGCATGTTGGTCGTGGCCTTGCCCGACCGAATCGACGCGAACTCGTGTTTCGTGCTGTCGAAGGCCTTGTCCATGTGGGCCTTCGCGTCCTTCAGGAGGTTGGCAATGCTCATTGCACGATCGTTCCCACGCGCTCGCCGCGCACCGCGCGCGCAACTGCGCCTTTCTCGTGAATGTTGAGGACAATCAGCGGCAGCTTGTTCTCCTTGCAGAGCGTGACTGCCGTCTGGTCCATCACCCCGAGCTCCTCGAGCATGACGTCGCGGTAGGAGATCTGCTCGTAACGCGTGGCGCTGGGGTTCTTCTTGGGATCTGCACTGTAGACGCCGTCCACCGACGTGGCCTTGATGATGACGTCGGCCTTGATCTGGATCGCTCGCAGCGCCGCAGCCGTATCGGTGGAGAAATACGGGTTGCCGGTGCCGGCGGCGAACACGACGATCCGGCCTTTCTCAAAGTGGCGAAGCGCGCGCCGGCGGATGTACGGCTCGGCGAGTTCCTCCATGCGGATCGCCGTCATGACCCGCGTGTCGAGGTGCTTCTTTTCGAGCGTGTCCTGCAGGGCGAGCGCGTTGATCACGGTGCCAAGCATGCCCATGTAGTCTGCCGCCACACGGTCCATGCCGAGTGCGGCGAGTTGCGTGCCGCGCACCATGTTGCCACCGCCGATCACCAGCCCGATCCCCACACCGAGTTCGTGGACCGCCTTGATCTCCTCGGCAAACTGGTTGACCCGCTCGAAATCGTATCCAAAGCCCTTGTCCCCGGCGAGGGCCTCACCGGAGAGTTTGAGCAGGATGCGCGGATACGGGAGCGACATGGGGACGGGTGAACGGGTGGCGGTTGGATGAATGGGCAGTCGCTCGGCGAGCCTAACCCGGTCGACTGTCTGCGCGCAAGGATGTTCCCCGGGCTTCGTGAGGTGGACGCGGAAGGCCGCGACGAATCAACGCGTCCCACCGTGACATGGGTCCACCCGTTGATCCGCGCGCGTCCGGCATCCGTCCATCCGTCAGCGCCGTTCATCCTCCCACCCGTCCATCCATCCGCACTACTCCTCTCCCATCTGATAGCGCACGAAGCGACGGATGGCGAGCGGCGAACCGCCTTCCCTGGCCTTCTGCTCCACCAGCTGCTTGATCGACATGTTCGGATCGCGCACCCAGGGCTGTTCGAGCAGTGCCGCTTCGGCGTAGAGCTTGTTGACCTGTCCGTCCACCATGCGAGCAACGATGTTGTCCGGCTTGCCCGACTCCTTCGCCTGGGCCGTAAAGATCTCACGCTCCTTTTCGACGAACGCCTTGGGCACGTCATCGCGCGTGACGCCATAGGGCACGCGTGGTACACCGGCGGCGACGTGTTCAGCGACGGACTTGGCCAGCTCGCGGGCCGCGGCGTTGTTGGCGCCCGTCACGTCGACCACCGCCGCGACCTTGCCGTTGAAATGCACGTAGTGCCCGATGACGCCATCGGTGGCAAACCGCGCATAGCGGCGGAACACGACGTTTTCGCCGGTCTTCGCGGACGCTTCCTTCACGACGTCGGCCACGGTCCTGGACTGGTCCTGATGCCACGCCTGCCCAAGGACGGTGCCCTCCGCGGCGTTGTGGACGGCGGAGTCGAGCGCACTGTCGGCAAAGACGTGCTCGGCCAGGGCGTGCGCGATCGTCCCGAACTCGTCATTTCTCGCGACGAAGTCGGTTTCCGAATTGACTTCGATGATCGAGGCGGTCTGCCCGTGGTCCGCGAGCTTGACCACGATGCGGCCTTCGGTCGCCGAACGCCCAGCGCGCTTCTCGGCCTTGGTGATGCCCTTCATGCGAAGGATCTCGATCGCCTTGGTGATATCTCCCGCGGCCTCCTCGAGTGCCTTCTTGCAATCCATCATGCCAGCGCCCGTGCGGGCCCGGAGGTCTGCTACGTCCTTTGCGGTGATCGCCATCGTCAGGATCCTTGCGTGTTGTGGAAACGCCGCCGGCAAATCGGCCGGCGGCGTTCGGATTGGCTTGGTGAATCGGGAGCTCCTGTCACAGTCGCTCTCCGGAAGTACCAGGGGCGCCGCCAGCACCCCCCGAACGCGTCTACTCGGCCTCCGGCGTCGCTTCGCCGCCGTCGGCATCGCCACCTTCGGCACCTTCGACGCCGGGGGTCTTGAGCCGCGCGGCGATGGCCTCGGGCTTGGCCCGACGGCGCCGCGGACGGCGACGGCGACGACGCTCGTCGTCACCGGTAGGCTCGAGGCCACGATCCGACGAATACGTGCTCTCCTCCGCCTCTTCTTCGACCGCTCGAACCGGCGCCTCGCGGCGCGCTTCGGCGATGACGTCGCCGATGAACTTCGTGATCAGCTCGACGGAGCGGATCGCGTCGTCGTTCCCAGCGATCGGGACCGTGATGAGGTCGGGGTCCGAGTTCGTGTCGCAGATCGCGACGATCGGGATCCCGAGCTTGTTGGCCTCAGACACCGCAATGCGCTCCTTCTTGGCGTCGATCACGAACATGAGCCCCGGGAGGCGCGTCATGTTCTTGATGCCGGCCAGGTTCTTGAGGAGCTTGTCGCGCTGCCTGGTAAGGAGAAGCTGTTCCTTCTTGGTGTAGTTCTCGAACTCACCACCGGCCTCGGAGCCCGCCTCGAGCTCCTTGAGCCGGCGCGTCTGCTTCTTGATCGTGCCGAAGTTGGTGAGCAGCCCGCCGAGCCAGCGTTCGGTGACGTGGAGGGCGCCGCACCGATCGGCTTCGGCCTTCACGATGGCCGAGACCTGCCGCTTGGTGCAGACAAAGAGCACGTTCTCGCCGCGGAGGACGGTCTGGCGCACGAACTCCTGCGCCGCTTCGATCTGCTTGAGGGTCTTCTGCAGATCGATGATGTGGATGCCATTGCGCTCGGCGAAGATGAAGCGGCGCATCTTCGGGTTCCAACGACGGGTCTGGTGCCCGAAGTGGACGCCGGCTTCCAGCAACTGCTCGAGGGACGGTGCGGACATGGAACTCCTGTCGGGTTGGGCCACCGTGTCCGTCGTCGTCGCCATCGACCGGCGGAGCCGGCACCCGAGGCGACTCGGGACACGTGAGGAATGAGAACGGACGAACCTGGAACGAAACGAGCGTGGAACCACACGACGGGAGCGGAGGGTGCCGGCGCGAGACCGACGCCTCCGCTCTCGCGACAGCCTAACGCTTGGAGAACTGGAAACGCTTGCGGGCGCCCGGGCGGCCCGGCTTCTTGCGCTCCACGGCGCGCGCGTCACGCGTGAGGAGCCCGAGGTCGCGCAGCTTGCGACGGTGCGTTTCGTCGACGGACACGAGCGCCCGCGCCACGGCGAGGCGCAGCGCCCCGGCCTGACCGGTGAGTCCCCCGCCTTCGACCTTGGCGCGTACGTCGAAGCGCCCGAGCGAGTCCGTCGCGGTGAACGCCTGCTGAATCGCCGAGACGAGCGTCGGGCGCGGGAAGTAGTCGCCCAGGGTGCGACCATTCACGTCCCACTTGCCCGAGCCGGGCTTGAGGTAAACGCGGCAGACAGCCTCCTTGCGGCGGCCCACGGCGCGGATCTGCGATTCAGCCATGCTCAGGTGCTCTGCTTGGAAAAGGTCAGGACGGTTGGCTTCTGGGCGGCGTGCGGGTGCTCGCCATTGGCGTACACGCGCAGCTTGAGACGCAACACCTGTCGGGCGAGGGCCGACTTGGGCAGCATGCCGTGCACGGCCTTCTCGATCACGCGCTCCGGGTGCTTGGCCGCAACCGATGCGTAGGGCGTCTTGCGCTCGTGACCCATGTAGCCCGTGTGCGAGAAGTAGGTCTTCTGATCGCTCTTCTTGCCCGTCACCCGGACCTTGGACGCATTGATGACAATGACGTTGTCACCCGTGTCCATGTGCGGGGTGTAGATCGGCTTGTGCTTGCCGCGGAGAATCTTTGCGATTTCGGACGCGAGGCGCCCAAGCACCATCCCGTCGGCATCGACAATGAACCACTTGCGCTCGATGTCCGCGGGGGTCGCGCTGAAAGTCTTCATGTTCGGAAACGAATGACGAGCACGACACTCTGGTCTGGCGCCGGGAGCCGACAACAAGACCGAGGTCAGTTTTGGCAGACCTTCAACGTAGGTAGACGCCGGGAACATGTCAACGGACGAGTGAGCGAAATGCCGATGGCACCGCCATTTACCCCGCACCTCCCGCGACAGAGGACGTACCCACGACGCCCCGCCCGGGCCTGGACGACAAGCGCCGCCGGACCCCAGGGGGTCCGACGGCGCTTGATGGAACCAGACGGTGGGAAACTTCCGGGGTCGAGCCCGGAAGTTTCCCGCCCAAGCCGCTACTTGCCGCTCAGGTTCGGGTTGTTGTCGCGTTCCGTGATCGGAAGGGGATAACACGTCTTGCTTGCGATCGCCGGGAAACCGGGCTTGAAGTAGGCCTGCCCGGGCACCGGAATCCCCGTCATGGCCGTCGGGTGGCGACGCCAATCGCCCTGGCGCTGTCCCTCGAGGTAGAAGTCAAGCGACTTCTGCCACAGGAACTCCTTGAGCACACTCGCTGCGTCGGTCGGTCCGGTGTACGGGCCAACGCCGGCCACCGAGCGCCGTGCGGCAATCAGCGTCTGCTGCGCGGCCGGTCCGGCAACTTCGGCGGCGATGTACTCCGCCTCGAGCTTGGACGCGACCCGCACGGGCGTGTTGAACGCGGGATACTTGTTCTGGATGAAGAACGCGCCGGTCGAGGCGTCCTGCGGCGCCAGGGAGTGCTCGGCGGGCGTCTTGTACGGCACGCGGTTGTCGGGACGTACGCGGAAGATCTCCGAGACCCCGATCGAGCCGCGGTCGGATGTGAACTGCCAGAACCGATTCCCGAGCCGCGTGCGCTGCGCGAGGTTGTCGATCATGGGGAACGAGTACGAGAACCCGGACGGAACCGCCGCGGCGTCGGCCGCCGCCTGAGCGCCGCGTCCCGCCTGCAGGTGCGCGCGAGCGCGACCAACGCGAGCAATGTTGGCCAACTGAACACCGTCTGCCGTGGCGTTCGCGGAGCCGATGGTGATGGCGTTGGTGAAATTGGCCACCGCCGAGTCGAGCATCGCGGCCGTGGTCAGTTCGGGACCGCCGTCCACGACACCGCTACAGAAGTCCTGCGCCATCGTCACGAACGAATACCCACGCCAGGTCGCGGCCCGCGCGTAGTTGATGTTCGTGGTCGGGTTCGGAAGGTTCAGGTTAAGCACGATCTTGGCCGAGGCAGCAGCCAGGGAGATCGGCACCCAGACATCACCCGAGAGCGATCCGTTCGACTCGTTGGTGTCGCGTCGTCCGAACTCGTTCCGCGTCGGGAAGGTCTCGGCCACGATGCTCTCGCCGTTGAACCACGAGGAGTACATCACCGACCATCCCATGGCCACGGCGTAGTTCTGTTGCGCCGACAGCGCGAGCGTGGCGGCGTCCTTGACCGGGTCGATCGCCGACACGTCGACGACGTTCGGATTCTCCACGGTGAGGAACTCGGTGCAGCCCACGCTCGCAAGGACCGCGGCGGCACCCAGCAGGCGCCCGAAGGCGCGAGTTGTTGTCGTCATGTAGGCCTCGCGTTAGAAGGAGACGTTGAAGCGGAGGATCACACGCTTCGGGTTCGGAAGCGTGAGGAAATCGGTTCGGCCCACCCCGAACGCCTCGGTGGGACTGCTGACGAGTTCCGGGTCGGCGCCTTCGTAGTCGGTCCACAGGGCCACGTTCTGCATGGCGAGGCCGATCGAGGCCGCACGGGTGCCGAGCACCCGCGGCATGTAGCGCGTCGGAATGCTGTAGGTCGCGCCGAGCTCGCGGAACCGGATGAAGTCGCCCGGCTGCAGGAACCCGTCGCGCGCCTGGTCGACCGTGGTTCCGGCGCCGTTGAGCTGCACGAAGGCCGGCTGCCCCGGCGTGGGGTTTCCGTACCGGCGCAGCCGCTCCAGCTCCGACAGCTTGGTCGGGTCGAGCCGGTTGTCCGAACGGACGAGCTGCGTCTCACGGAAGTAGTTCGTGAGGTTGTAGATGTAGAAGTCCTGCTTGGTGTCGATGAGCGTGCTGATCCGCAGGTTCCGGAACAGCGTGAAGGTGTTGCTCCACGCCGCTTCGAACGTGGGCAGCGCATTCCCGACCACCTCGAACGTGTCGGCGACCGTCACGACCTTCGTGGTCGTGTTGATGTTCTTGATGCGCTTGGACACGAACGAGCCCAGCTGGAACCCTTCGGTGAAGCGGTTAAGGGTTCCGAACGGCGCGACTTCACCGAGATCGACGAGCTCGTTATGCAGCGTGTTGAAATTGAGCCGCGTCTCCCACTGGAAGTTGCGCTTGCGCAGCATCTCGGCCGTGATGCCGACTTCCAGGCCGCTGTTGAGCACCTCACCGATGTTCTTGAACGGGTTCTGCTGGAACCCGAGCGACGGCGGGAGCTGTGGCTGCAGGATGAGGTCGCGCGAGGTCTTGTTGAAATACGTCAGCTCGACACGCGCGCGGTCGGAGAGGAACGAGGCGTCGAATCCAACTTCGTACTCCACACCGCGTTCGGGCTTGAGATCGGTGTTGCCCGGGTTGAGCGGCACGGCGCCGGCTTCCGTCGTGATCGACGATCCCACCTGGTTGGCATACGGCGCGGCCTGCAGCGTCTGGAGCGCCGCACCGGCGCCGGGGGCGCGTCCGGTCGTTCCGTACGCCGCACGGAACCTGAACGACGAGATCAGGCTCGACTGCGGGAACCAACCTTCTTCCGACAACACCCACGACAACCCGACCTTCGGCAGGAAGATGGGTTCGGTGGCCTGACCAAACGCCGAGAAGTCGTCGAGACGACCGCCGGCCTGGAGGAAGATGCGATCGCGGTAGCTGAGGCCGAGCTGGCCGAGCCATCCGTACTGCCGCACGTCCGTGCGGGACTGCGACGAGGACGTCGTGGACGCATTGGTGATCACGTTCGCAGCGTTCGTCACGAAGCCCTGCCCCACCGCACCGATGTTATCGCTGCGAGTGGCAATGGCCTGGAAGCCGGCAGACAACGTGGCCTGCAGCTGGTTCTCGCTGCCGAACGACCGGTTGGCGTCGTTGATCCAGTCGAGCGTGTAGCGCTGAATGCCGATGCGGGTCTGTGTATTGTTGCCGAGGTTGAGATCGCCCGAGTAGTTCGTAGCGGTGTTCTTGGGGAAGAACCGCGTGGCCTCATCGTTCAGCAGATCGCCACCCGCCGTGAAGCGGGACTTGAGCCAGGGCGTTGGCAGGTACGTGGCGCTCAGATTCAGGATGTTGCGCCGCGTATCGAGCTCGTTCTGGATGGCCGCGATGGCCGCCACGCCACGGTTGAAGCCGAACCAGCCGTCCTGCGACGCGACACCGTCGTCTCGGCGGGTGAGCGGAGAGCCCAGCAGGGCGCCGCCCAGATAGCCGTAGATGTTGTTGTCGTTGTCAGGGAGTACCGCCTTCGAGAAGATCGAGTTGACGCCCGCCTCGAGCGTGACCTTGGCGTTCGGGATCCAGTTGAAATTCGACCGCCACGAGTAGCGACGGAAATCGTTGCTCGGAAGCGTGCCGATGGTCCGGTCGGCGCTCGCCGATAGGAAGTAGCCGTAGTTCTGGCCACCGCCACGGCCGGTCCAGCCGAGGAGCTGGTCGGAGCCGGTGCGGATACCCCCTTCACGCGTCAGCGGGTTGTCGCTCACCAGGAGGCCAACCGTCTTGCCGCGGCACAGCGGGTTGGGGCTGTTCGCGGCGACCGATGCCGCCGTGCATGCGCCGAAGTTGCTCGGCGGGGTCCAGTCGAGATCGGAGCGCCCGTACTCCGCGCGCACGGTCTGCTGGAAGGACGCCTGACCCGCCCGGCCCTTCTTGGTGATGATCTGAATGACGCCCGCGGATGCGTCCGCGCCGTACAGCGTGGCCGCTGCCGGGCCCTTCACCACCTCGACGCTCTCGATGTCGTCCGGGTTGAGGTCGTTGAGGCGGTCGGTCAGCTGACCGTTGAGGCCCAGGTTCACCGTGCCTTCGTTGAACCGCACGCCGTCGATGAAGATGATCGGGTTGTTGGACAACGAAATCGACGACGCGCCGCGGATGCGGATCGTGCGGTTGGTCCCCGCCGTCCCCGACGCGGTGTTGACGGCGATTCCCGGCACGCGCGACTGCAACATGTCGTTGACCGTGTTGACCACGGCCGTCTCCTTGATGTCCGTCGCGGACACCGAGGCCACCTGCGCGGGCTGGGCACGTCGCTCCTGGTTCCCGACCGTGCCGGTCACGACGAGTTCCTGCAGCGTCGTCACCGTCCGGGTCAGTGAGAAGTTCAACGTGGCCGTGCCGTTCGCGGCGACACGCACGGTGTCGGACCCGGCTCGGTACCCGATGCGCATGACCCCGATCTGCACGACGCCGGGTCGAACGCCCACGAGGCGGTATTCACCGCGCCCGTTGGTCTGGGTCTCGAGGGTCGTTCCTGCAACGACCACTCGGGCCCCCTCCATCGGGAGCCGCGATTCGCTGTCCGTGATCGTACCGGTCACGGTGCCGGTTTCGGCTTGTGCCGAGGCGTTCCCCGCCAGCGCCGCGACGCCAACCAGCGCGCCGAGGAGCGTCCTGCTCCAACGAGACATCCTTCGCATACGCCTCTCCTGGAGAGATGGGAGATGACCCTCACAGGCAGGCAGTTCGCCGCCCGGGGGGCAGTGGCAGCCCGCACCGCCCGAACGAGTGCTGTTCGGCGGGAGCGGACCGAAAGGGATCAGGCGTCCGGCGCGGGGGTGAAGCGCGAACCCTGACCTACGCGAACTCTATTAGGTGGGCACCCTTCTCGACAGCTACCCCCGGTTGGACCAGGATCGTCCTGACGGTACCGCCGCTCGCCGAGCGCAGCTCGTTCTCCATCTTCATGGCCTCCATGACGGCGACGGCCTGGCCCGCGGTGACGACGTCTCCCGCTTGCACGAGCACGCGCACGATGAGCCCCGGCATGGGAGCCACGAGCGGTCGCGGCCCTCCAGAGGCCGTCGTATCGGCTGTGAGGTCTCGAATGGTGCGCGTGCGCTCGTCGAGGGCGTCGACCTGGTAGCGATGGCCGTCGATCCAGAGGGTGTAGGCGCCACGCGCTTCGCCCCGCCGTACGACGACCCGATGCACTTCGCCAGCCAGCTGCACGAGTTGGACTGGTGTGCCTTCCACGTCCATAAGGTGGGCCTGCACGAACGTCTCGCCCACGCTTACGCCGCCCTCGGCGAGGGTGAGGTCAACTCGCGTACCGTTTACGTCCACCACGTACTTCATGCCGCCTCCGGAACCAGTTCACACACGACCTCGACGTGGGCCGTCTGCGGAAACATGTCGAACAGCGTGAGCGACGCCACGCGATACGAAGGCAGGCGCGCGACGTCTCGTGCGAGCGTGGCGGGATCGCAGCTCACGTACACGAGCGTGGCCGGCCGCGCGGCCGCCTGCTCCAGCACGTGGCACACGCGCACATCGACGCCCGCCCGCGGAGGATTGAGGACGACGGCATCGGCAGGGAGTTCGTCCGCGAGGACCGACTCCACGCGGGCGGTAACCACGCGCGACGCAGGACCGAGCGTCGCGCGGGCCACCCGCGTTGCCGCCGCATCCAGCTCGATCAGGACGAGCGTGCGATCCGGACCCTGAAGGCGCCGCGCGATCGCGCCGCTCCCGCCATACGCGTCGATGAGCCGCTCCGGACCGCGTGCGAGCGCCAGCGACGCCGCGTGATCATGCAACGCGCCGGCCAATGACATGTTGACCTGGGCAAACGAATCCGCGCCGATCGTGCCGCCGGCGCGCACCACGTGCGCCGCCCCGCGGTCGTCGGCCCATGTGATCCCCTCCAACGACGGACAGCTGGCCACAAACTCCGACGCACCCGGCCAGCTCACTCCCCCCGTGAGGTGCAGGACCGCACCGGACGCGGTGTGCCGAATCATGCCGCGCAACTCGCCGGCCTCCGGGAGCCACGCGGCCGCCGCCATGAGTTCGCGCCAGGCGGCGAGCACGCCGTCCGCGGTAATCGGGCACTCCTCGAGCGCAAAGATCGCATCCGGATCGTCGTAGCGTCGCAGCCCACCGACCCACCCGTGCGAGGCGCGCCGCAAGGTGAGCGTCAGCTTGTTGCGGTATTGCCAGCGCGCCGGCGACGGTACGACGTCCGGCACACCAACCTCGCGGCGGGCGATGCGTCGGAACGCCTGCACCACCACGTCCCGCTTGGCCTCGAGTTGGGCGGAGTAGTCGAGATGCTGAAGCTGACATCCCCCGCAGGCGTCCCGCTCGTAGTGTCGACACGTGGGTGACACGCGCGACGGCCCGGGCACGAGCAGCCCGAGCACGCGGCCCTCAGCGTGACGCGCGCGACGCCGCAGGCTCACGCGCACCTCGTCCCCGGGCGCGGTGCGCGGCACAAAGACCGCGAGGCCGTCGAGGCGACCGACTCCGGCACCACCGGCCGCAATGCTCGCGATGCGCACGATCGCCGTCTCTGCCACGGGCTATCGCAGGCCGTCGCGGCGCGCGGCGAGTCTCCAGGCATCCGGCATCGAGCCCGTCTGATGGTTCGCCGCCGGGGCCGGGCGCGCGCGCCCGCGATCCCGATCGGCGATGAGCGCCGCGGCGATGGCCGCAACGCGGACGCCGGCGTCCGGAGCCGGCGCATTCACCAGCGAAGGCAGTCGCCGCTCCAGCCACTGGATCTCGATGTCGCCACGACGGAACTCGGCGTCTTCCATCACGCGCAAGTGAAACTCCCGCGACGTTTCGACACCGACGATGGTCAGCTCCGACAAGGCGCGCTTCATGCGCGCGACGGCGTCCTCACGCGTGGCGCCCCACACGATGAGCTTGGCCAGCATGGGATCATAGTGGAGCCCGATGGAGCTGCCGGCTTCGATCCCGCCGTCCCAGCGCACGCCCGGACCCGACGGCACCTGAAGAAACTCGATGCGTCCCGTCGACGGCAGGAAGCCGTTGGCGGGATCTTCGCTCGTTATGCGGCATTCGATGGCCCAGCCACGCGGTGTCATGTTGGCCGGGAACGGGAGCCGCTCCCCCGCGGCGATGCGTATCTGCCATTGCACGATGTCGAGCCCCGTGACCAGCTCCGTCACGGGGTGCTCCACCTGCAGGCGCGTATTCATCTCCAGAAAGTAGAACTGGCCATCGCGGTCGAGCAGGAACTCGCACGTGCCGGCGTTGACGTACCCGGCTTCGCGCGCGGCGGCCACCGCGGTATCGCCCATGCGCTGCCGCAGTTCGGGGGACACCGCAACGCTTGGCGCCTCTTCGATCATCTTCTGGTGCCGGCGTTGCACCGAGCATTCGCGCTCGCCGAGCGAGAGCACGGTGCCGTGGGTGTCGGCGAGGACCTGGATCTCCACGTGCCGCGGGCCCTCGATGTACTTCTCGACGTACACGGCATCGTCGCCAAAGGCGTTCTTCGCCTCTCGACGCGCCGCGTCGAGCGCCGATGCGATCTCCTGCGCTTCGCGCACGACGCGCATACCCTTCCCGCCTCCGCCTGCCGCGGCCTTGAGCAGCACCGGGTACCCATACTGCGTGGCGATTGCCGCGGCCTCATCGGCGTCACGCAGGTTCTCGGTCGTGCCGGGCACCACGGGCACGCCGGCGCGAATCGCGAGCTGCCGCGCTGCGGTCTTGCTGCCCATGGCGGCGATCGCCTCCGGCGGTGGGCCTACGAACACCAGACCCGCATCACGCACGGCACGCGAGAACCACTCGCGCTCGCTCAGAAAGCCGTAACCGGGGTGGATGGCTTGCGCCCCGACGCGCTGCGCGGCCTCGATGAGGCGGTCTCCCCTGAGATAACTCTCGCTGGACGCCGCCGGACCGATGTTCACGGCTTCGTCGGCCGCCCGGGTGTGGGGCGCCTGTGCATCGGCGTCGGAGTACACCGCCACGGTGCGCACCCCGAGTTCGCGACACGCACGAATGATGCGCAGCGCGATCTCGCCACGGTTGGCAACGAGGAGTTTGTCAAACATGCGCCCACTCCGGGGACTCGCGGTGCCTCATAGCGGCAGGTTCCCGTGCTTTCGCGGAGGGTTGCGGTCCCGCTTGCCCTGCAGCGCATCGAGCGCGTCGATCAGGCGCGGGCGCGTATCCCGCGGGTCAATGATGTCGTCGAGGTATCCACGCGAGGCGGCCACGTAGGGGTTCGCGAACTTCTCCGTATACTCGGCGACGCGTTCGTCCATCGCCTGCTGCGGGTCGGGCGCTTCGGCGATCTCGCGGCGGAACAGAATCTCCACGGCGCCCTTGGGTCCCATGACCGCGATCTCGGCGCTCGGCCACGCGACGTTGAAGTCGCCGCGAATGTGCTTGGAGCTCATCACATCGTACGCACCGCCGTAGGCCTTGCGCGTGATGACCGTGAGCTTGGGCACCGTCGCTTCGCAGTAGGCGTAGAGCAGCTTGGCCCCGTGACGAATGATGCCGCCGTGCTCCTGGGCCAGGCCCGGGAGGAACCCCGGCACATCCTCGAAGGTGACGAGCGGGATGTTGAACGCATCGCAGAAGCGCACAAAGCGCGCGGCCTTGACCGATGCGTTGATGTCGAGGACCCCGGCGAGCACCGCCGGCTGGTTGGCCACGATGCCGACACTATGGCCGCCGAGGTGCGCGAAACCACAGAGGATGTTGGCCGCATAGTCGCGGTGGACTTCGTAGAACTCGCCGTCGTCGACCACCCGACGGATGACCTCGTGCATGTCGTATGGCTTGTTCGGATGATCCGGGATCACCTCGAGCAACGCCTCATCCCGACGATCGCGCGGATCGCGCCCGGTACCGCGCGGAGCGTCGCCGAGGTTGTTCTGCGGGATGTACTGGAACAGGTCGCGGATCGCCTGGAGCGTCTGCAACTCCGTGTCGTGGGCAAAGTGCGCAACCCCGGAGGTGCCGGCGTGCGTGTCCGCACCGCCGAGTTGCTCCATGGTGACCTCCTCATGCGTCACCGTCTTCACCACGTTGGGGCCGGTGACGAACATGTATGAGGTGCCGCGCACCATGTACACGAAGTCGGTGATCGCCGGTGAGTAGACTGCGCCACCGGCACAGGGACCGAGGATCGCCGAGATCTGCGGGACGACGCCAGAGGCCAGGGTGTTGCGAAGAAAGATCTCCGCGTAGCCCCCGAGAGACACCACGCCTTCCTGGATGCGCGCACCGCCCGAGTCGTTGAGCCCGATCACCGGCGCTCCGTTGCGCACGGCGAGGTCCATGATCTTGCAGATCTTCTCGGCAAAGGCCTCGGACAGCGAGCCGCCAAACACCGTGAAATCCTGCGAAAACACATAGACGAGGCGACCGTTGATCCGCCCGTGGCCGGTGACGACGCCGTCCCCGTAGACCTTTTGCTGGTCCAGGCCGAAGTCGGTGGAGCGGTGCGTCACGAAGCGATCCGTCTCGAGAAAGCTGCCTTCGTCGAGCAACAGGTCGAGGCGCTCGCGCGCCGAGAGCTTGCCCTTGTCGTGCTGCGCCTTGATGCGCGCCGCGCCGCCGCCCTGCTCCGAGAGATCCCGTCGGGTCTCGAGGAGTTCGAGTTTCTCGCGAATGGTCATGGGCGCGAAAGGTAGCCGCCGAGCCGGGCCGTCGGAGCCCCCGACGCGGGTGCGAGGCTTCAGCGGCGTCGGGGCCTGCCGAACCTCCAGAGACTGGGAGAGCGTGCACGATGGATACCGACTACGATCTCGTCGTCATCGGATCGGGCCCGGCCGGGCAACGTGGCGCCATTGCGGCCGCGAAACTCGGCAAGCGGGTGGCGATCGTCGACCAGCGCGAGCTGGTGGGCGGCGTTTGCCTGCACACCGGCACCATCCCGAGCAAGACACTCCGCGAGGCGATCCTCTACCTGAGCGGCCTGCGGCAGCGCGCATTCTATGGGCGCGACTACTCGCTCAAGGATCAGGTCACCTTTGCCGATCTCACGTTCCGCGTGCAATCGGTGATGGCGCGCGAGCTGGAGGTGATCCGCTCGCAGCTCAAGCGAAACAACGTCGCGCTGCTCGGCGGCCGCGGCGCTTTTGCGGGCCCGCATTGCGTGGAGGTGAGCGCGCCCGACGGATCCGTCTCGCGCGTCCGCGCCGCGAACGTGCTGGTCGCCTGTGGCACACGCCCCGCGCGACCCTCCGCCATCCCGTTCGATGGCGAGCGGTTCATCGACTCCGATCAGATCCTCTCGCTGCCGGGACTTCCCCGTGAGATGATCGTGATCGGCGGCGGTGTGATCGGTCTCGAGTACGCGGCGATGTTCTCCGCCGCGGGCACGCGGGTCAGCATCGTGGACGCGCGGCACCAGCTGCTCGAGTTCGTCGACCGCGAGCTGGTGGAGATGTTGTGTCACGTCATGCGCCAGCAGAACGCCACGTTCCGACTTGGGGACTCGCTCGAAGGCGTGGACGTCGACGCGCGCGGTCGGATCGTGGCGCGATTGGCGAGTCAGCGCGTCGTGCGGGGTGATGTCCTGCTGTACAGCGCCGGCCGCCAGACGAACGCGGATCGCCTTGCCCTGGACGCGGTCGGCCTGGCCGCCGATTCGCGCGGGCGCATCGCCGTGGACGCATGCTATCGCACCGCGGTTCCGCACGTGTACGCGGCCGGAGACGTGATCGGCTTTCCGGCGCTCGCGGCCACATCGTCGGAGCAGGGTCGACTTGCGGTGAGCCACATGTTCGGCGTGGCGGCATCAGCGGTAGAGACGAGCCTGCTGCCCTACGGTATCTATACGATCCCCGAGATCTCGATGGTCGGCGCGACGGAGGAGTCCCTGGCGGCGGAGCGCGTCCCCTACGAGGTGGGTCAGGCGCGATTCGCCGAACTCGCTCGCGCACAGATGATGGGCGTGGACTCGGGGCTCCTGAAGGTACTGTTCCACCGCGAGGACCGGCGGGTCCTCGGCGTGCACGCGATCGGGGACAGCGCGACCGAGCTGCTGCACATCGGGCAGGCGGCGATGGCGCTGGGTGGCACCATCGAGTACTTCCGTGATGCCGTGTTCAACTACCCGACGCTGGCGGAGGCGTACAAGGTCGCCGGGTTAGATGGCACCAACCGCCTGTAGCATGCCGAGTGGAGCGGCCCTGCACGGAGGGGCTTGCGTGGGCTATCGTTCTCCACGTCGATGATTATCCGGTTCCTGACCCCATCGTGCTGACCTTCCGTACCCGCGTGGTCCTCGCGGTGGCCGCCGCGACGGTGCCGGCTCTCGGCGCGATTCTCTACACCGGCCTGGACGCGCGACGCATGCACGTCGCCGTTGGTCAGGCACGCATGCTCCGCGACGTCCGACAGCTCGTCGACATACAGAACGCCCTCTTCTCGGAGACACGCCTGCAGCTTTCGCTGCTCGCGCGCTTGCCCGTGGTGAGCACCGGCTCATCCGACGCGTGCAACGCGCTCCTCGCCGACGTGAAGCGCGACAATCCGCGGCTCGGCACGCTCACGCGCATCACGACCGGCCTTCGCATGGACTGCAGTACGACGCCGTTCACGCCGGACCTGGCTGATGTGTCGCACGTAGCCTCGATACAGACCGCGGCACGCGAGCAGCGTGATGTCGTCGGGTTCTATCGTCTCGCACGCGACGGCGCCACGCCCCTGGTGACGGTGATCCACCCCGTGAAGGACGCCGCCGGACGTCTCACATTCTACCTTGCCTCCGACCTGGCGCTGCCGTGGTTCGCGCGACGCGCGCGGCTGGCGAGTGACAGCGGATTCTCCGTAAGTCTGGTGCGGGCCGACGGGCACGCGATCATCCTGCACTCCGGGCGACGCGTCGTTCGGGACTCCGCCGTCGATCGCCCTCTGGCCGATTTCAGCACCACCGACTCCACGTCTCGCGCGTTTCTCATGCGAGGTGGGGACGGAATGTTGCGCGTCGGCGCGTACAGCCAGCTTCCGGCCACGGACGGCCCCAAGGTGATCGCGACGATTGCGGCGCCGGCCGGGCCGTTGCTAGCGACGGCGGCCGCGTCACTTCGGGGACAGTTGGCCCTCCTCGCCGTGTGCGCGTTGCTCGGCGGCATTCTCGCGTGGCTCGTCTCCTCACATTGGCTGGGCGACGACGTCCGCGTCGTGGCCGACGCGGCCGACCGAATCACACGCAACGAGCTGTCGCTCGAACTGACGCATCGGCCGCGCACTCGCGAGTTGGCCGCCGTGGTGAGCGCCTTCGAAGGTGCGCTCAACCGCATCGAGCGCGAGCAGCGGAGCTACCTCGAACTGGCCAACGCCTCCGGGGACTGCGTCGGGCGCGTCGACGAGCAGCTGCGCGTCACCGACGCGAATGACGCGCTGCTCCGCCTCACGCACCACGATCGCGTGTCGATCGCCGGTCGCCTCATCAGCGAGGTGTACGGCGACGACGGGATGGCCAGGGAGATCGCTGCCCTCGCTGCGAGCTGCATCAGCGGAAACCGCGCCATCGAGCGGGAGGTCGCGGCGCCACCGATCGAAGGGCGTGACCAGTGGACCGAAGTGCGGTGCGTGCCGAGTCATTCGGACACCGGTGCCGTCGATGGCGCGCTCGTCATCACGCGAGACGCCACGGCGCGGCGCGCGCTGCAGCGCGAGGTCGAGCAATCGCAGCGGGTCGAAAGCCTCGGCCGGTTCGCCGGCGGGATTGCACACGACTTCAACAACATGCTGACGGTGGTGATGAACTGCGCGCAGCTCGGCGCGGCCGAACTCCCCACCGACCATCCATCGCGGGAGGATCTCCTCGAGATCGAAGACGTTGCGCGCCGTTCCGCGGACCTCACGAGGCAGCTGCTCGCGTTCGCGCGCCGACAACCGAGCGCCGCGCAGGCCCTTGAGCCTGCCGCCCTGCTCCGCGAGTGCGAGGTGCTCGTGCGTCGGCTGCTCGGCCCGGACATCACCCTCGTGACCGAAGTGGCACCAGGAACGCCGCATATCTGGTTCGAGCGGAGCCAGTTCGACCAGGTGCTCGTAAACCTCAGCGCCAACGCCCGGGATGCCATGCCCGAGCGCGGACGTCTGACGATCACCGTCCGCGAGGCCGACGTCCCGCGTGGCGGCGACAGCCCACACCTGAGGAACGTCGAGCCAGGACGCTACGTGCGCATGGACGTGACCGATAGCGGCGCCGGCATGGAGCCTCACGTCATTTCGCGAATCTTCGAGCCCTTTTTTACGACGAAGTCCGAGTCGCAGGGAACCGGCCTGGGGCTCGCCGTGGTCTACGGCGCCGTCACGCAGCACGGCGGCGCGGTGTGGGTAGACTCCGCGCCCGGGCGTGGCTCGACATTCCATGTGTTGTTTCGCCAGCCGCCGAGCGCGCTGGAACCCATTCGTCCGACCCTGGGCGCCGCCGAGCCCACAGGCGCGCCAAGCCTTCGCGTACTCGTGGTCGATGACGAGCCGGCCGTGCGGAACGTGGCCGCGCGTCTGCTGGAGTCTCGAGGGTTCGTGACGTTCACCGCGACCGGTGGGCCCGATGGCCTGTCGCAGGTGCTGGCCGCCGAGCCCCCGTTCGACGCAGTCGTCACGGACCTCACGATGCCGCAGATGAACGGTGCAGAACTGGCGACGGCCCTGCTCGCGCGGCAGCCCAGCCTCGGGGTCGTGATCACGTCGGGGTTCCCGGAGGCGTTGAGCCAGATCGACGCCGCGCTGGCCGAACGCTGCGTGCTGTTGCCGAAACCGTTCAACGAGGCGTCGCTGTCTGCCGCCGTACTGGCCGCCACGCAGGTACAGTCGAGCCGCCGAGGGGCAACGGCCGGCTGAGACGAAGGACGCGGATGAAGGACGCAGACCCCTGACGCGCGGACGAAGATCCTGACGCGAGGACGAAGGCCCTCACGCGACGACGCCCCCGGCAGACCTGCCGGGGGCGTCACTACTTTCGAGGGTTCGAATCCTACTCGTCGTCCGGGATGTGCAGATCCGCGGGGATCTCCGGCACGTCGTCTTCGCTGTGGATCTTCACGGGGCCTTCCGGCTTGGGCGGCTGCTCGGCCGGGATGTCCGTGACCGTGAGGACGATGCGACGATGAATCGGATCGACTTCGACCACGCGCAGGTCGAGGTTCATCCCCTCCCAACAGAGGTCGGCCGGAGACTCGATGGCCTTGTCCGAAGGCAGGTGCGACAACGGGACGAAGCCCTCGATGTCGTTGCCGATGTCGACCACCACACCCTTCTCCATGAGGCGGGCCACCTTGCCGCGCAACTCGGTGCCCACGGGATAGGTCTCCCCGATGCGCAGCCACGGATCTTCGGTGGCCTGCTTGAGGCCGAGCGAGATGCGCTTGTTGTCCGCGTCGATCGAAAGGATGACCACGTCGACCGCGTCACCCTTCTTCACGACCTCCGACGGATGCTGCACGCGCTTGGTCCAGCTCATGTCGGAGATATGAATGAGCCCATCGATGCCCGGCTCGATCTCCACGAAGGCGCCGAACGACGTGAGGTTGCGAACCTTGCCGTTGAGGCGCGCGCCCACCGGGTACTTGAGCGGCAGCACCATCCACGGATCCTGCTCCGTCTGCTTCATGCCGAGCGAGATCTTCTCCTCGTTCGGGTCGACCTTGAGCACCACGGCCTCGATGCTCTCGCCGATCGACACGATCTTGGAGGGGTGACGCACGTTGCGGGTCCAGCTCATCTCGCTGATGTGCACGAGGCCCTCGATGCCGGGCTCGAGCTCGATGAACGCGCCGTAGTTGGTGATCGAGACGACCTTGCCAGCGACACGCGTGCCGACCGGGTACTTCTCGATGACGTCCTTCCAGGGATAAGGCTGCAGCTGCTTGAGACCGAGCGAGATGCGCTCGCGGTCCCAGTCGATGTCGAGGACCTTGATCTCCATCTCCATGCCGATCTGCACCATCTCGGTCGGGTGCTGGATGCGGCCCCAGGACATGTCCGTGATGTGCAGCAGGCCGTCGACACCACCGAGGTCGATGAACGCGCCGAAGTCGGTGATGTTCTTGACCACGCCCTTCCTGACCTGGTCCTTCTGCAGCTCCTTCATGAGCTTCTCGCGCTTGCCGGCGCGCTCGGCCTCGAGCAGCACGCGGCGCGAGACGACGATGTTCCGACGGCGCTTGTTGAGCTTGATGATCTTGAAGTCGTACTTCTGGCCGAGGAGTTCGTCGATGTTGGGGACGCGACGAAGCGCGATCTGCGAACCGGGGAGGAACGCGTCGACGCCCATGAGGTCGACCACGACGCCGCCCTTGATCTTCTTGACGAGCGTACCGGTGACCGGCTGGTCGGTTTCGTACGCGATGCGGATCTTCTCCCACACGCGCATGAAATCGGCCTTCTTCTTCGACAGGACGACGGAGCCTTCCTGGTCCTCGAGGTGCTCCAGCAAGACCTCGACTTCGTCACCGACCTTGAGGTCGGGGAGGTCCTTGAACTCCTCGAGCGGAATGGTGCCTTCGGACTTGAAGCCGATGTCGAGGACGACGAGGTTCTCGCGGATTTCGAGCACGCGGGACTTGACGATCTCGCCTTCGTCGATCGAAGCGAGCGTCCCGTTGTACATCTCGAGCATGCGGTCGTACTCGGCCGAGGAATACTCGTCCTCGTCGTAGAGCTCGGGGCGGCGGTTGGCCAGGGGGCGCAGTTCGCCCATCTGGGCCTTGCGCTTCTCCGCGGCGGTCAGGCCAGCAGAGGGAGCGGCAGTCACGTCAGTCATCGGTTCTCCTGTCTTCCGCGGTTGGTGCGCTCGCCGCGTGCGAGGTTGAGGGTGAAGGCAATGCCTGCGGGCGCCCCGGGAACTGGGCGCTTGAAGCGAGCCTGAAAATATAGCCGGGGCCGACTTATCCGGTCAACGCGCCCCCAGGACGCGAGGGACGCCCGTCGATGCCGAACAGCCGCAGGGCCTCACCCGCGTTGGTTCGGACGTTGAACTCCTGCTCGGCCCGCTTGCGACCAGCCAGTCCCAGTCGCCGCCGCAGCGTCTCGTCCGCCGCGAGGCCCACGATGAGTCGAGCCGCCGCCTTATAGTCCCCCCGATCCACCAAGTGCCCCGTCTCCCCATCGATGACGAGTTCGGGAATGGCGCCGACCCGGGTGGCGATGACCGGCCGGTTCACCGCCATGGCTTCGGCGATGACGTACCCAAACGCCTCCTCCCAGCGCGACATCTGGCAGACGATGTCGGCCGCGTCAAACAACCCCTCGCCGTACGGGTCGCGGACCAGGCCAGTGAACGTCACGCGGTCCGCCAGCCCCATGCTCGACGCCAGTGCCTCGTATTCCGCGCGACAGGGGCCCTCGCCGCCAAACAGAAAATGCAGGGAGGCGTCACTGGCGAGCGCGAGGCGAGCCGCTTCGAGCAAATCGGGGATCCCCTTCTCCGGAATCATCCACGAGACCTGGGCGACCACCGTGCGGTCGAGCGGCACACCGTGGCGCTTGCGGAAGGCGTTCCCGAGCGCGCGATCGTGCGGTCGCGAGACCTGTGCCGCGTTGTACAGGCGCAGCGTCTTGCGCACCGGGAGAAACCCGCGTGAGCGCAGGACCCGAAGGTTGTAGTCGCTGATGCTGACGACCGCGCTCAGGGGCAGGGTGAGCATCCGCGCCGCCCACCGCTTCCAGGATGGCGTGCCGCGATCGGTCCATCCCGCCGGGTGTGACCCCTGATCGACAAAGAACACGCGATCCACCCCGCGCAACTTTGCGATCCAGGGAATAGGGCTCAGAAATGGCGTGAACTGCAGCTGCAGGACTTCGGGGCGGTACGTGGCAAGGAGCCGAGAGACGGCGGGGATGGCGGTGGCCGCCTTGAGATCGGCCGGCAGCACCTCGACGATCACGTTCGGCAGCTCGAGATACTCACGTACGAGCGGAGCCGGTTCGCCGAGGAAGCACAACACGCTTCGCCACCCGCACTCGGCGAGCTGCGCGGAGAACTCGCGGGCAAACGCCTCGACCCCGCCGATGCGGACCGGCTCGAGACCGAAGATCGAGACGATCGTCCGCCCGGACGCCACCGCGTCGGCCGACGCGGAGACCGGCCGCGTCAGGTCGCTGCCGATGTCGCGCTGGCCAGCTGCACGAGGACCGTGTCGCGTTCCTCGGCTGTCAGTCGCCGCTCGAGGCAGCATCCTCCCTCCCAGAACTTCGGTCTCGACTCCCAGATCTCGCGGATCGGGCGCTCCTTGATGTTACCGACGCGCGGCGCCCCGCTGCAAACGGTGATGTCTCCGTTGGCCTGAAACTGCAGTGTGCTCAGGGCGTGACAGGTCTGGCGCACCTCGTGCGCGCTGTGACTCATGGTCGCCACCCGCATGGATTCGGGGTGCTGGAAGTACGGGATCATCGCCTCCAGCTGCGCCTCACTGTTGGCGATGTTCCAGCCCTGCCGCTTGCGCGCGATCAGCTCCCGGATGTTGGCGACCACTTTCGCGGTGTCCTTCGGCCAGTTCTCGCTGGTTTCCCACCAGGCCTCGTCTTCGGGTGTGTTGTAGTTCTGCTCGATGGGCTGGTAGAACACCTCCATACCGGGCTGATTCGCGAACGCCGCCACGTTGATCGTGTCGTGCAGGTTGTGCGACATGATCACGTTCTTGAGCCGGATCGTATAGCCAAGGCTCTGCTCCGCGCGGACGCGTTTGAACGTCTCGATCGACGCGGCGGTCTTCTCGAAGAACCGCTCGCGACCGCGGATGCGGCTGTGCGTCTCGCCGATCCCGTCAAAGGACAGTGTCACGCGCCACGGATTGGCCCGCGCCAGTTCCTCGATCTTGCCCTGGTCGGTCCAGAATCCGTGCGTGAGAATCTCGAGGTAGAGGCCAAGGGACCGCGCGTGCCTGACGAGGTCGATGGTGTACGGCTTGAGCAGCGCCTCACCCCCGCTGAACGACACCTGGACCGGGCCGAGCCACTTGCGCAGGTCGGTGAGCACCGTCTCCCACTGCTGCTGTGTAGGGCTGTCTTCCCTGCCGCGGTTCTTCCAGATGTCGCAGTGCAGGCAATGGGCGTTGCATCGCTCGGTCAGCAGAAAAATGATCGACGGCGGGCGGCAGTACGACGCGAACCGGCCCCCGGCAAAGGTGCGCAGCCGGTAGTTCACGCTCTCGTAGAGTCGCTTCCGGAGCCAGTTGGGATCCATGCGGGGCGAGGCCTTCGGTGTGCGGCGGGTGGGCTCGAACGTGTAGGGTCAGGACGACCGATCCCCCTTTCCCTTGCAACACGAGGGCCGCCGCGACTGCGGTGGGACGCTGGCCTAAGGAAGCATGTAGGCCCGTCCATGTCGAGGTGGTGTGGACTCGATGCCACGCTCCGCACCACAGGTCTAGTGCGGCGTTTCACCCGCTTCGGCGCGTGTGCGCTGGATCACACGCGCGAGTGCCACGATCCGCTCCACCTGCTCGGTCTGGGTCAGGGCGGTCGTGTCGACCAGGACCGCGTCACGCGCCTGCACGGTCTGCGTGGCATCAGCCGCGTCACGGCGCACGAGCAGCTCGGTCTCGGCGGCAATCTCGTCGTCGGTGGGTCGGCGCCCCAGGTGCTGCACCAGCCGGCGCCGAGCGCGTTCCCAGGGATCCGCAACGAGAAACACCTTGAGTTCCGCGTCGGGGAACACGGCCGTCCCCATGTCGCGGCCATCGACGACCACGTCGAACCGGGTCGCCACTTCGCGGACCCGGGCATTCACCCACTGACGGACGACCTGCATTTGCGCGACGAGTGGCACTCGGGCGGTCACGGCCGCACCGCGGATCTCTTCCCCCGCCTCTTCGCCGTCGATGCGGGGGGCAAACGACGTATCGCTTGGTACCAACGTCACCCGCGACGCCTGCTCCAGCACGAACGCGGGCGACCACGCCGCGGAGTCGAGGCCGGTTCGGAGGGCCGCGGCGGTGGCGGCGCGATAGAGTGCACCGGAATCCACGTGGCGAAACCCGAGTCGACCGGCTACCCACTGCGCCGTCGAGGACTTGCCGGAGGCCGCCGGGCCATCGATCGCCACGACGAGGTGGCCCCGACGCCAGCCTTCAGCCGACGAGTCGGGCAAGCTCATGCCAGAAGTCCGGAAAGGAGACGTCGACACACGCGGGATCATCCAACCGCAGGTCGCGCTGCGTCAATGCTCCGAGCACACCAAACGCCATGGCAATCCGATGGTCATGCCTGGTGGCGATGGCCGCGTCGCGGATGCGTGCCGGCCCACGCACCACGAGTCCGTCGGGTCGCTCGTCGGCGTCCACACCGCACGCGCGGAGGTTCGCAACCGTCGTGGCAATGCGATCGCTCTCCTTCACGCGCAGCTCTTCGGCTCCCGAGATCACGGTCTCACCATCGGCGAGCGCGGCGAGCGCGGCGAGCATCGGGATCTCGTCGATCAGCGACGGAATCTCATCGCCACCGATCGTCGTCGCGCGCAGGGGCGACGCGGTAACGGCGATGTCGCCCACCACGTCGCCGGCGCTCTCGTCGTCCCGCTCGATGCCGATGGTCGCGCCCATGCGCTCGAGCACGCGCAGAAACCCGGTGCGGCGCGGGTTGAGCAACACGCGTTCGAGGACGACGTGACCCTGCGCCGCGCCGGCCGCAAGTGCCGCGAAGAACGCGGCGGATGAGGGATCCCCGGGCACGTCGACGTTCACGGGATCGAGTCGCTCGACGGGCGCGAGGGAAATCGTGTGAGCCGAGGTTTCGAGCGGTACGCCGGCGGCGCGAAGAAAGCGCTCGGTGTGGTCTCGCGTCTCGATCGGCTCGTCGACGCGCACACGCACTCCCGCGCACACACCCGCCAGCAGGATCGCACTCTTGACCTGCGCGCTCGCGACGGTCATCGGCCAGGCGAGATCCCGGAGGTCGCCGCCCTGAATGCGCATTGGCACGCGACCGTGGTCGGCGAGCCAGGTGAACGCCGCGCCCATGGCCTCCAGGGGCTCGCTGACCCGCCGCATCGGTCGCGCGCGCAGCGAGTCGTCCCCATCGAGGACGGCGGCGTGCCGCTGCGCCGCGGCCACACCCGAGAGCAACCGCGCGGTCGTGCCCGAGTTGGCGCACGGGAGCGCGGCCTCCGCCACCGGGCGCCGCGGGTGGCACCCCTCGCCTACGATGACCATCTCTCTGGCCAGCGGAGGAATGGGCCATCCCATGGCACGCAGCGACGCCGCGGTGGCCTTTACGTCGGCCGAGAGCAGCAGGCCACGCACGTGCGCCGGTCCGGTGGCGAGTGCGCCGAAGATGAGGGCGCGGTGCGAGATGGACTTGTCGCCGGGGACCCGGAGGGATCCGGCCACGCGAATTCCGGCCATGCCTAACGCAGCCAGCTTTCGAGCGCCGTGGCGACGTCGGTCTTCTCGTCCCGGTACTTGACGATCACCGGCGTCTGGATCGCCACGCCCTGTGCGGCCCCCCAACCGGCGGCGATGGCACGCGAGCCCGGCACGACGACCGCGCCCGAGGGGATCTCGAGCGGCTCGCTGGCATTCCCGCGGTAGACCTGCTCCTTCACGAGGTCGTACACCGGCGTGCCGCGCGTAAGCACCACGCCCGCGCCGAGCACCGCCTGCTCCCGCACGACGGTACCCTCGTAGACGCCGCAGTTCCCGCCCACGATCACTTCATCCTCGATGACGACCGGACTCGCGTTGATCGGCTCGAGCACACCTCCGATCTGCGCGGCAGCGCTCAGGTGGACGCGCGCACCGATCTGCGCACACGAGCCCACGAGGGCGTGCGAGTCGATCATGGTGCCGGCGCCGACCCACGCGCCGACATTGACGAACATCGGCGGCATGCAGACCACGCCCGGTGCCAGGTACGCGCCCGTGCGAATGGACGAGCCTCCGGGCACGATACGCACGCCGTCGGCGATGGTGAACCGCCGCACCGGAATCGTGTGCTTATCGAAGAACGGCGCGAGCCCCTCGTCGTTCATGCGCACGATGTGCCCGACGCGAAACGCGAGGAGGATGCCCTGCTTCACCCATGGGACCGCGCGCCAACGGCCCGCCGGATCCCGTTCGGCTGAGCGGAGCTCACCGTGCTCCAGCGCGTCCAGCAGTTGCGCGACGATGATTTCGGCATGCGCGGGAAGCGCCACGCCTGGCGGGTACGCGGCGAGTTCAGCAACCTGCGCCGCGAGGGCGGTGACCGCGTCGCCGCCCATCAGGCGAGCGCTCCGGCGGCGACGAGGGCCTCCCGTACGACCGCATGGTGCTGGGCGGCCAGGGGAACGAGGGGCAACCGCACCACGTCCTGCATCCGACCCAGCATGGCCAGGGCCGCCTTGAGCGGAATGGGGTTCGACTCGGCGAACGCGGCGTTCATCCAGGGGGTGAGCTGGCGGTGCAGCGCGCGCGCAGCGTCAAAGTCTCCGGCCGCGCACGCATTCGCGAGCTGCGACATCGCCGCGGGCGTTGCATTGCTGATGACCGAGACAATGCCGTCCCCACCCAGGGCCATCACGGCCAGCGTGAGAAAGTCGTCGCCCGACAGCACCGAGAAGCCCGCCGGCCGCTCGCGAATCACTTCGGCGATCTGCGCGAGATTACCGGAGGCCTCCTTGATCGCGACGATGTTGGGCACGCGCGCGAGTCGCAGGGTCGTGCCGGCCTCCATGTTGCTCGCCGTCCGCCCGGGCACGTTGTAGAGCACGATGGGAAAGTCCACCGCCGCGGCGATCGCCGTGAAATGCGCTTCGATGCCACGCTGCGGCGGCTTGTTGTACATGGGCGAGACATGCAGCGCGTGCGTGGCGCCGAGGTCGCGCGCCGCCTTGGTCAGGGCAATGGCCCGCGCCGTATCGTTGGCGCCCGCGCCGGCCACGACCGGCACGCGCCCCGCCACGGTCTCCACCGTGATGGCCACGACGCGTTTGTGCTCTTCCACGGACATCGTCGCGGCTTCGCCGGTCGAGCCACACGGCACGACGAAGTGCACCCCCTCGCGTACCTGCCAGTCGACGAAGGCACGAAGCGCGGGCTCATCGACGGCGCCATCTGTCGTGAATGGCGTCGCGAGCGCGGTCCCGCATCCGGTGAGTGGGCGCGCGCTCATGGGCGGCGCCCCAGGCCCAATACGTCTCGCATCGAAAACACTCCCTGTCGGCCCACGAGCCATTCCGCGGCGCGCAGCGCACCGTCGGCAAAGACGCGTCGGTCCCGCGCCTCGTGGCTCAATACAATCTGCTCGAACGGACCATCGAACAGCAGTGCGTGCGTTCCGGGCACGCTCCCCACGCGCACGCTCGTCGTGGGGACCTCTCGGCCAAGGGCGCGCTGCGCCGCATCCCGCAGGGCGATCGCCGTCCCCGAAGGCGCGTCCTTCTTGGCGGCGTGGTGCGTCTCGACGAGTGCGCACTCGTACTGCGGGTGTGGCGCGAAGAGCGAGCCGGCCTGTTCGACCAGCGCGGTGATGAGCGCAACGCCGAGGGAGAAGTTCGGCGCCACGAGCAGCGCGCCCATGGCGGCCCACACGGCCTCCTCCACCGCGGCCTGCTGCGCACCCCAGCCCGTAGTGCCACACACGACGGGGAGGCCCGCCGCCACACAGGCCCGCACGTTGGCGACCGCGGCGCCCGGTTCGGTGAACTCGATCGCCACGTCGGCCCGATCGCGCCAGGCGGCCACGCCCGCGCCACCGACGTTGTCGCTCGCGCCCAGGACCCCAACGACGGTGTGCCCGCGCTCGCGCGCCAGCACCTCGATGGCCCGACCCATTCGGCCATCGCCGATCAGAAGCACGCGGATCATGGCGACGTCGGAAAGAAGGCTTCGTGCAGCCTGGCCATCGCGTTCGACACCTGATCCCCATCGATGATCATCGTGAGGTTGATGCCGCTGGCCGAGAGCGAAAGCATGTGGATGCGCAACGCGCCCAGCGCGGAGAGTGCCTGCGACATGGCCGTCCCGGATTCGGTGAGGCCAGCCCCGACGATCGCCACGATCCCGCGGTTTCGCTCCACGGAAATGTCACCGAGCTGCGAGAGATCGACGACGAGCGAATCGAGGTGCGTCGCATCGTCGACCGTCACGCTGACCGAGATCTCCGAGGTTGCCACGACGTCGACCGACGTGCGATGGCGATCGAAGATCTCGAACAGCATGCGCAGGAACCCGTGCTGCAGCAGCATGCGCGGGCTGCGAACCTTGAGCACGGTGACGCCGCTCTTGCCGGCGAGCGCGGTGACCGGTCGTCGCGGCGCGTCGAACGTGATCTGCGTGCCGCTCCCCTCGGGCCGTCGCGAATTGAAGATCCACACGGGGATGCCCAGCCGCACCGCCGGCGAGATCGTGTTCGGGTGCAGCACCTTGGCGCCGAAGGACGCCAGTTCGCTGGCCTCGTCGAACCGGATCCGTTCGATCAGCCGTGCCCCGGACACGACGCGCGGGTCGGCGGTCAGCATGCCATCGACATCGGTCCAGATCTCGATGGCCTCGGCGCCTAACGCGGCACCAAACAGCGACGCGCTGTAATCCGACCCGCCGCGACCGAGCGTGGTCACGATCCCCTGTTCGGTGGCGCCGACGTAGCCGCCCACCACGGGGACGCGGCCCTGGGCGACCAGCGAGCGGAACACGCGCTGAGACGCCTCGGCAATGCGATCCGGTCGGGGCTCGGCCTTCTCGAACTGGTCGTTGGTGATCATCACCTCGGTCGCGGCCACGTGCTCCGCGGCGATCCCGCGCTCCCTGAACGCCGCGACGACCAGGACGGACGACAACATCTCTCCCATCGCCGCAATCGCGTCGCGCGACCGCGGGGTGGCGTGGCCGAGGGTCGACAGGGCCTCGGCGAGGTGGGCGAGTTCGTCGAAGGACGCCGAGAGTTCCGCCTCGACCTCGTCGAGCATCGGCCCGGCGGAGAGCAGGTCCGCGGCGACAGCGAGGTGTCGCTCGCGCAGGGCCTCGACACCCCGGATCGCCAGGATCAACTGGCCCTCCGACGCCTGGCCGGCGATGGCGAGGAGCGCGTTGGTTGCGCCACCGAGGGCGGAAACGACGACGATGGGCTGGCGCGGCAAGCGGTCGCGCACGATGGAGGCGGCCCGGTCGATCGCTGTCGCATCGCCGACCGAGGTGCCGCCGAACTTGATGACGATCATGCGGCGAGCAGCTCGCGAACGAGGCGTTGATAGGTGTCGACCGCCCCGCGCAGCTCGGTCACCGAAACAAACTCGTCCGGCGTGTGTGCGACGTGGATGGAGCCGGGCCCAAAGAGCAGCGGAGTCCCCCAGCGGCCCAGGAGCGGGATGTCGGAAGTGTAGGCCACAGGGGCGGTCTCAAAGCCGTCGAGGACATGGAAAAACTGCACGGGAATGTGGGAGCCATACTCGATCTCCGCGCGTTTGCCGACCCACGCCTCGAGCTTCTTGCGCACGACCTCCACGTCCCCAACCAGCCGGAACATCAGCTCCGACTCGCAGCTCCCGGGGATGATGTTCGCCTCCGTGCCTCCACGAATCGTCCCGATGTTGACCGTCGTAGCGCCAAGCCGCTCGTCGGTCGGCCACTCCAGCGCACCGAGCGTCGCGAGGAGCGCCAGCATGGGCTCGATGGCCGACGCGCCGAGATGGGGATACGCCGAGTGCGCCTCCCGCCCGCGGGTCCGCAACATCACGCGCTGGGATCCCTTGCATCCGATCGCCAGGCGGCTCTCGGTCGGTTCACCGTTCACGAGGAAGCGGCTGGTGGCCGGCAGGCGATTGGCCATCCGGGCGCCATCAGACCCTTTCTCTTCGCCAACAACGAGCAGCAGGTCCACGCGGTCCTCGCCCTGCTGCGCCAGCGCATCGGCGGCGCACATCATGGCCGCGGCAATCCCCTTGGCGTCGCAGGCGCCACGACCCATCAGCTTGTCGCCGACGAGACGCGGCGCGACGTAGGGCGGAACGGTGTCCAGGTGCGTGCTGAGCGTTACGCCGCCCCCCGCACGCGAGGCCCATACGTTCCCTCGCCCTGGCGTCACCTCCTGTACAGTCACGTTCCAACCACGTCCCACGAGCCACCGAGAGACGAAGTCGACGGCTTTCCCTTCGCCGCCGGTGGGCGATTCAATGGCAAGCAGCTCGGCAGCAAGGGCGACGACGTCAGACATTGGGCAAACGAATGGACGGATGAACGAAGGACGGATGGACGGCGAGATCGAGACGGATGGACGGAGGGACGCGTGACGGATTGGTCCACGGAGGCAGGGGCACGAAAGAAGCGGTCCGCCGATTCCGAAGCACGTGGCGACCGTGTGTCCACCATTCCTTCCGCCCCCTTTGCTCCGCCCCAGTCCGTACGTCCCCCGTCCACCCGCACCAGCCATGCGAAGGGCGGGACTCGAACCCGCACTCCCTTGCGGGAAGGGGATTTTAAGTCCCCCGCGTCTGCCTTTTCGCCACCTTCGCGCGCGATCTCGTGCTTCAACGACAGTGCGGTTCCTGCAACCCGCGTAGTATAGCGAGACTCGTGCAGAAAGTGGTTGAGGCCAGCGCGCGGTCCGTGGTCACCTCATCTGACCTCTCCGACGCGAAGTCTGCAAGCGCGACTCGCCGTGAGCCCGCTGCCCGGATGTCTGCCTTATGTCTCCACGTAGTCGACGTCTGCGCCGTCTTCGGCACGGGTGAGCCATACACGCGGCGTGCGGCCCCAGGCCGTCTCGAACGCGGGCCCGATCTCGTCGACAAGAGCGGCGAGGGCCTCGGGTGTTCCCACGACGATGGCGCACCCGCCCCACCCGGCGCCGGTGAGTCGCGCACCGTCCACCCCGCGACGTGACATGGCCAGGTCCACGACCCAATCCAGCTCCGGTGTCGAGCACTCGAAGTCGTCGCGCAGGGACTGGTGGGACGCGAAGAGCAGGTCGCCTAACGGGCGGCCCGACTCGAGTGCCTCGACCATCGCGCCTACTCGCGCGGTCTCGGAGATCACGTGGCGCGCCCGACGCCGGTCGACGGCATCCATGACCGCGGCGTCGGCCATCTCCATCGACGCGTGCGCGAGGTGCTGAATCGACGGATCCATGCGACGGATCGCCGCCAGCGCCCGCTGGCACGAGGCAAAGCGGTCATTGAACGCCGAGTCGCGAAGGTCCCTCGGTTTGCAGGTGTCGATCACGAGGACGTCCCGGTCGAACGGCACATGCTCCCGACGTCCGCTGTCACACCAGAGCCGGAGCGCGTGCCCTTCGGTCGCGTAGGCGCTCGCGGTCTGGTCCATCAGGCCACACGCCACGCCGACAAACTCCGTCTCGGCGCGATGTGCGGCTGCGGCCAGGTGATCCCAGGAGGCCAGCAGGCTGCCGCGCGCGCAGATGATCCCTGCCAGCGCCGTCGCCACCTCGAGCGCGGCCGATGATGAGAGGCCAGCGCCCGCCGGCACGTCGCCGAGCACCGCGACGTCGACGTTGCCCGTGTCCGCACCCAACGCAACGATCTCCCTGAGCGCTCCATGGACGTAGTCGCACCAGCTTCCGGACGGCGTTGCCGATGCGATGTCGAAGGTCCGCGTGCCCTGCTGTGTGGCGGAAACGACCCGCGATGTTGCCCCGTTCGCTGGTGCCATGGCCACCCACGTTCGCCACCCGATGGCAAACGGCAAGACCTCGCCACCGGAGTAGTCGGTGTGCTCGCCAATGAGGTTCACACGACCGGGAGCCGACGTGATAACGCGGGGCGGCCTTCCAAACGTCGCCGAGAACAGCGAGGCCGCCCGCTCGACGGTCACGGATGCACGCCGAGGACGTGCACCGCGAGCCAGAGCATATAGGCGAGCAGGCCAGCGAGTGACGCATCCCCGCCATTCTCCAGCGCACGCCCGTCCGAGTCCACGACTTCGGCCGCGAGGCCGCCATGCAGGGGCGCTCTCCTCAGCCACTTCATCGTGTCGTTTGCCTCAGGGCCGAGCAGGTGCGCGAGTTGCTGCACCAGCACACGCGGCTCGATCTCGAGGGACCGCACGGTGCGCCGATAGGCGGAGTCCGAACGGTCGGCGGCGTCGTACATGGGGAGCCAGATGACCGAGGCCGAGGGCTCGTCGTCGGCCACGGCCTCGCCCGTCAGGTTCACGGCCGACATCAGGATGTCCTTGCCATCGCGCTCACGTGTGAAATGGCGCAGGAACGCGGCGCGAACCGCTTCGGGGTCATCCACGTTCTTCGCCGTCTCTTCGTCGAGCGTGCGGCGAAACACATCGAGCGCCATCGCCGCCACCGCATTCCCGTGCAGGGTGTACGCGAAGGGCGTGGGCTTGCCCGACGGCGAGATCTCGGTTGAGAACAGCGGGAACTCCTCGTGTCGCCGCACCCGGACGTCTTCAAACGATCCGTAGAGGGTATCGGCGATGACCGGCTCCTCAACGACCTGGTCGTCTCCGGTTTCGCGAATGTAGCGCTCGATGGCAATGGCGTACGCCGACGCGCCTTCGAGCGAGAACCCCGGCTCGAAGAGCGTGCCATCGAGGTAGCGCACGCCCTGTCCCGGAGAATAGCCGTGCAGCTCGCAGGCGCGCAGGAGCAGCTCGCGGGCGAGGGGCGCATCGGCGAGTTGGACCGCAGGCAGGGTCCACATGAGCGCCTCCCACTCGCGGACGGTGACCCCGCGCGAGTGCCAGGGCACGCGCGTCCGGACGAGGTAGAAGTGCGCATCGTCGAGCGCCCGACCCACGCCATAGAAATAGGCGAAGAGCAGGTTGCGGTTGATCAGCACGTCGAGCGCTTCGTTCCCGGTGGTCTGCTCCAGGGAGCGCAACGCGTCGCGGGTCGCCGACAGCAGGTAGCGCCAACCACGACGCCGCATCACGGCGACCGTCGCCTCGGCCCCATCTCCTTCCGGACCGACCGCGAGAAAGAACGCGGCGTCCGCGTTGCCGTTGGGTGGGAGCCGCACTTCCCTTCGGATCGCGTAGGTCTGGCCCTCGGTCGTCACGGTCGCCGCCCCATCCGCGCCAATCGCCAGCGCCGCCAGACCGGGAACCGCTTCGCCCGAAAGCACGACCGCCTCCGTGGACCCACGACGCACCGCGTGCGCGTCGATGAACGGCCGTGGCTCGCGAACCCGCAACTGCCGATGACCGAGAGTGCCGTCGAGTCCCACGGTAAGGCGCACCGCGGTGTTCGCTCGATTCTCGAACGAAAGTGCGAACACAGCTCCCGCCGTGTCCGCATCACGGCCATAGGGAGCGAAGATCGTGGCCCGCAAGACCACATTGCCCAGCGTGACCGTGAACGTGGGGAGCCAGCCGAACGCGCGTTCCCACGCCAGCGACTGCGCGTCCCACTCGACCTTCACGCCATCGATCGCCAACCATGGCCGCGCCAGCGGCGCCTCCCCCCCCTGGGCGAACTCCGGTCCGCCGGCGAACTCCACGGCCGCACGCGCCGCCCGATGTACGACGCCGACGGCGTGAATCGCCCCATCGAGCGGGTGGATGCACGGCAGGGCAATCCAGTGATTGCCGGTGATCTGCCACGGTGTGCCGGGAACGGGGATCGGATTCAAGGCGAGCGCGAGCGAATGACCGCGCCGCGACGTGCGGCGCTCAACAAACTTAGCGTCGGCCCGGACCGATGCAGCGGCCCGGACCAGACGCGCGGCTCCGGAACGCGCGTTTCACAGGAGGGTTCAACGCGGAAGTATGTTTCGCGCTCCCTCCCGACTCGCCCAAGTGAGGCCATTGCACCAGGCACAGCAGCCCAATCCCTCGACCCCGATCACCACGCGGCGCCTCGCCGCGTTGCTCTTGCTCCTCGCCGCCTTTCTGAGCACGCGAACAGCGTTCGCTCAGCGCGTGCTCGGGCCCGCGACCGACGCCACCGTGCTGCCACGCGGCATGGTTCGCGTCTCGCTCAGCCCGACGTGGGAGCGAGGCCACGAGCGCTACGCCGATGGGTACGGCCGCACGAAGAAAGGCAGTGTGGAATCACTCGCTGCCGATTTCAACCTCGATACGCTGGGTCTGGCGCAGCTGCCGGCCCTGGGCGCCGTGAACCTTGGCGTGCGCTCGATCCTTGGCGGAACCGGGGCGCTGCCCCTGACGCTCGGGACCCTCTCGACCCGGTTCGACCGATCGATCGCGACGACGCCGTTCGCCATCGACGTCGGCGTCACACGACGCCTGATGGTCGGCGTCGTCATTCCATTCGTCTCGACGCGAACGGAGGTGTCGCTCGATCCGAACCCGGGCGGCACGAACGCGACCGTGGGCCTCAACTCGGCCTACCTCTCGGGAACCGCCGGATCCAACGCGCGGGCTCGCAACCAGGGCGTCGTCACGCAGCTGACCAGCGCGGCACAGCAGCTCCAGGCGCTGCTGCAGCAGTGCATGGGAAACACCGCGCCGGCCTGTAGTGCAGTGAATGCCGATCGTGCGGGGGCACAGGCTCTGGTTGCCGCGGCCACGAGCGCCGCCACAGGCATCGAGGGTGTCTATGGTGTCTCGGCGACCAAGCCGGGTTCTCGTTATGCACCCTGGCAGAACGGGTCGGTCCACAAGCTGGTCGAAGCGCGACTCGGGAACCTTTCCACGAGCTTCGCCGGCTTCCTTGGCGCGCCGACGGGGGCTTCGTGGATCGATGCCCGCGGGCTCACCGGCGCGGCGCCGATGGGCTACGCGGACTTTCAGCGCATCGTCACGGATCCTGCCTACGGCGTCGCGGCGGACTCGCTGATCTCCGTCGAGCTGAGCCGGCCCGGCGACATCGAGTTCGGCGCCAAGTTCGTGGTGTTCGATGCGTTTGGCCTCCAGCCACCACAGCGCGGAGCGCCCGGCGGCGTGCGCGTTCGGTTTGCGCTGGGCGGGGCCTATCGACTCGGCACCGCACTGCAGGACTCCGTCGATTTGTTCGCGGATGTGGGCACGGGCGACGGGCAGACGGACCTCGAAGGCCGAGCCTTTCTCGATCTGCTCGTGGGGACGCGGTTCTGGGCCTCGGCGGTAGCTCGCTACACGGTGCAGCAGGCCGACGAGATCGTGCGGCGCGTGCCACGCGTGGCGCACGAGCCATTTCCGCCAGCGAGCAACCGGATCGCCGTGCAGCGCGACCTCGGCGACATGCTGGCCATCGAGGTTTCTCCGCGGTGGGTGGTGACCGATCACTTCGCACTCACTGGCAGTTGGCACTTTGTCCGCAAGGGCGAGGATACCTATGCGTCGGTGGGCACACCGGCGGGCGGAAGCACGCTCGACCTGTCGCTGCTGGCGCAGGGTACGGCGCAGTCGTCGCAACGCGCGCTGCTCTCCTTCACCTACTCGAACCTCGCGCACTACTTCCGCCGCCGCGCACGCGCCCCGATGGAGGTGAGCTTCACCATCGGCCGGACGCTCTCGGGCTGGGGCAACGCCCCGAAACAGACGGTGAGCGGGCTGTCGATGCGTGTGTACAACCAGTTGTTCTGACCTTGCGCGGCGTCGCCGTCTGAATCGTCAGGCGCCCGCCCTGCAGGGTCGGCTCCGTGCGGCCGACGCCACCTGCCCTGGAAGGGAGCCGACCGCGGTCGCGGGGTGCAGGCCTCGCACCCGCGTGTGACTCGCGTCGAGCGCGTCGACTCAGCTCATGCCGGCCCAGATCGTCGACAACACGCGCTGTGCGTTGCCGCCCAGGATCCCCGTGATCTCGGCGTCCGAATACCGACGCCGAATCAATCCCTCGGTGAGGTCGAGTGTGCGCCGAGGGTGATCGAGCCCGGCGATCCTGAGCAGCCACTCGCCCTTGGCATCGATATGGAGCCGGTATCGGTCAAAGTTGGGCGTGGCCGGGTTCCCGGCCCCTGGGCCGTTGACCGGGTTCGGGTTCCCGACGATGTCCATGTCGCTGCCCACCGCGAGATGCTCGACGCCCACGAGGCGGCGCACATGGTCGAAGTGGTCGAGCGCATGTTCGATGGTCACCGGCTCCGCCTCATGCAGCATCATGCGGAGGAACGGGATGCCCATCACCCCACCGGTGCCCGCCATCTTGCGGATCGCCTCATCGGTCTTGCAGCGCAGGTGCCCCGGCACGAGCGCGCGGCAGCTGGCGTGCGAGAACACCACCGGGCGCTTCGCCGCCGCGAGGGTGTCGAGCGTCGTGCGGTCCGCGCAGTGCGAGACGTCCACCGCCATCCCGACCCGATTCATCCGCTGGACGATCTCCCCGCCAAAGACGGTCAGGCCACCGTCGTTCTGTTCGAGAAAGCCGCTGCCGATCCGGTTCTGGTAGTTGTAGGTGAGTTGCGAGAGCCGCTGCCCGAGCGCGAAGAACGTGTCGACGTCCTCAGGCGACCGGAAGTGATCGGAGTTCTGCAAGGTGATCATGATGCCGACCTTTCCTTCCCGTTTGGCTCGCGCAAAGTCGGACGCATCGTCGATGCGCGTGAACCAGGCCGGGTAGCCGGCAAGGAACCCGTTCCAGTCGGCGAAAAACCTGATCGCCGATTGGTAGTCGCCTGGGGAGTGTCCCAGGGCGAGGGCGGTGTATCCCGACGTGCGGTAGACCTCCCAATCAGCCGCCGCCATCGCGTTCGGCCTGGAAAGCCAGAGCACGCTCTTCGGCGGCTTCTCGGCAAAATCAGCAAAGCGAAACTGATTCAGGAGGTCGACGACCACCGACTCCTGGACCAACCGGATCGCGCGGGCCGAATACTCCTGGCCCCCGAACGCGGGAACAGCGTATCGACCGCGTACGATGGCCGGCGCGGCCAGTACGCCAGCGGCCAGCCGGACCACGGCGTTACGCCGGTTCATCGTCGAGTCCCCGCGGTCGTGCGACATGACGGTCCTACTTCCCGGGGCGGTATTCCCGCTCCGTGTGACCCTTGAGCTGCGACGGATAGAAGTACACCTCGCGCAGATCCCCGTCCGCGTAGCGTTGCGCCTGGTCGTTGAAGTGCTTCGAGGTCACCGCGCCACTCTCACCGCCTGCGCTCACCGCTCGCGCCTTCACGCTGTCGCCAAACTGCACGACGGCGACAAAACTGTTGCCACTGGTGCCGTACATCTTCTTCGTCTGCGGATAGCTTCGCGCGCCAAAGGAGGCCAGCGACCCCCAACGGGCTGACGTGAATCCCACCGGAATACTCGGCTTGCTGTCATCGAACGTGTGGACGATGTCGTCGGTGAGACGCTGGAACCGGTTGATCTCGCCCCAGGGTGTCTTCCACGTGCCGAAGTTGGTGGTCAGGGTATCGATGGCTGTGGCAAAGGTCTCCAGCAGGATGCGTCCGTCCACCCTGGTAGCCATGTATTCCTCGGGGCTCGTGGTGGCACGTGCCGCGTCGCGGCCTGCGCGCTGCCACAGCTCCTCCCCCCAGTACACGGCGAGCGCCGTGGGAACGGACCCCACGCCCCATCGATAGTCCCAGCCGCGCAGCGAATCGACCGCCTCCGCGACTTTGGCTTTGAGCGGCCCCGCGGGCGCGCGGTCGTGCGCCTTGACGAGGGCCGGGACGATTTGCGCGAACGTGGGCAGATAGCTGTCGTACGCCGCGGCCAGGAGCGACGCGAGCGTGAAGTCGGTTCGCCCCTCGAGCACGCGGATGGCATGCAAGCCGCGGGGATTCTCGCCGTTCGTCTCGAAGTACTTCGGATACGCCGACGCGCGTGGACTGCTGGACCCCGCCGCGGACCACGGCCAGTTGTTCGAGTTGTAGACCCAGCCGCTCGCCGGGTTGATCACGTTGGGGCTCTGGTCCACGCTGTGCACACCCGTCCAGTCGGTCGCCGGGTCGCTCCCGTCCACGGGCTTCGTGTAGTCGAACTTCGGATTGCGCACCGCGACGTGGTTGGCGTGGAAGTAGGCGATGTTCCCGTCGGCGTCCGCAAAGAGCGTGTTGTTGGACGAGTTCGTGTGCAGGTCCATCGTCTTCGTGTACTCGGCGAGATTCTGCGCCTTGGTGCGGGAATACGATTGCTCCAGGGCCTTGAGTGGTTCATTCATCAGCTTGACGCTGATCCACTTTCCATCGCCTTCGCGCACGATCGGGCCGCGGTGTGTGTAGTAGACCGTGAAGGTCCTCGTCGCCAGCGAGTCGCCTGAACGGAACGGCACGGCGATGGTGCGCGTGCGCACCGGGCGCTCCTCCGGGCCAAAGCGATAAAACACGCTGTCGCCTCGTCGCACGATGGTTTCCGCGTATTCGTCCACCACGTCCGCGCCGCTCGAAGTGTGCATCCACCCGGCGCGCTCGTTGAAACCCTGATAGACAAAGAACTGCCCCCAGGTAGACGCACCGTACGCGTTGAGGCCTTCGTCGCTCGTGACCTGTTGTTCCGCCCGAAAGAAGAACGAGGTGTGCGGATTGATGAGGAGCAACGCGTGCTTCTCGACCGTATTGGAGGGAGCGATCGCGATGCCGTTTGACCCCGACGGTTCCCGCTCCACGGGCTCTTCGGCCATGGCCACCTGCCCCGCCCCGGGTGTGCCATAGAACGCCTCGAGCTGGCGCAGGTTCACATCTTCGATGTCTCCACCGATGCTGCCCTCGCTGAACGTGAGCGCCATCCATGGCTCGAACGTCGTGAGCACACGCGGCTTCACGTCGGGATGCGTGGCGAGGTAGTAGTTGAGTCCATCGGCCCAGGCGTCCATGAGCGCGCGCAACCAGGGGGCGCTCGCGCCGTAGAGCACCTTCATGCTGTCGGGGTCGATGAACAGCTTCATGCGCAGGTCGCGCCAGATCGCGGACTCACCCTCGGCTTCGGCGAGCCGTCCCTGCGAATTGAGAAAGTTCACCTCGATCCGGTTGAAGTCATCTTCGGCCTGGGCGTACATCATGCCGAAGACGGCGTCGGCGTCCGTCTTGCCGCGGATGTGGGCAATGCCCCAGTCGTCGCGGGTGATGGTGACGTTGGCCGCGCGCTGCTCCCAGCGAGCCATGTCCGGTGAACGGGACGACGGGGCAGCACACGCGGCGACGAGCGCCACGGAGGAGACCAGGATCCTTTTCATGATTGGGGAATGGTTTGGCGCGCCAAGTGTCGCACCGGAGCGCTCGCTGCGCCAGTGGAGGCGCCGCGAACTCGTGCGCCATGGCGGAGCGTCGGTCCATCGGGCCCGAACGATGATACCGGCGTCCCCTCCACAGCAGGGACACCGGACGCAGCGGTGGCTCGCCCGGGCTGCCTAACGCCCCAGGAGAATGTTGAGCCCCCCGGCCATCTGCACGCTCGATCCATCGCTCAGAATGACGCGCAACTCACCAAATGGCCTGATCACTCCGGAGCGCCCTTCAAGACCGGCAAACAGGTTGACGCCGGCGTCGCTGTTGCTCCGTCCGCGATACGCGGCCCGCGAGATGTTCACGCCACCGCCCAGGTAGAGCTGAGCCGCATCCCGCGGGGCCGGGTGAAAACGCAGATCCGCGTTGATGGCGAACAGCGAGCCATCATCCGGAAGGAAGATGTCGAGCGAGGGATAGAAGTCGAAGCGGGAGTTCAGCGGGATGATGAACTGGCCGCCGATCGCCGCCTCCTCCACGTCGAAGTTGTAGGTGACGCGAGGCCCGCCGAGCGTCGGGCCGGCGGCCTGTGCCGCAGCACCGCGCGCACCGGCAAGGAGGGTGACAACCAGCAGGACGGGCGCCAAACGGATGGCACGCATCGGAGTCGCTCCTGTCAAGAAAGGAAGAGGTCGGCACGCCGCGAACGCCCCAGCGAGACCTCGGCGAATAGTAGTGGCGCCGTCAGCGAGATGGCCACCGGCCCGCATGGCCAGCACCCGGCGCCTCGGGCCGGGAGGCGTGGCCGCCTAACGCACTGCGGACGTCTTCGCCAGCACCAGAAGTTCCTTCGCGTGCTGCTGGCCGAGCGCGCTGCGCGCATCGCCGCCGAGCATTCGCGCAATCTCCCGGACACGCGCGTCACCCTCGGCCACCGCAATGTCTGCCGTCGTCACACCGCTGCGCGCGCCTTTGGACACCACGACGTGCCGGTGCGCCCGCGACGCAATCTGCGCCAGGTGCGTGATCGCGAACACCTGATGGTGTTCCGCCACGCGCCGCATGGTGTCCCCCACGTGCAGACCGACGGCGCCGCCGATCCCGGCGTCGACCTCGTCGAACACCAGCGTGGGCACGTGGTCGATCCGCGCGAGGATCGTCTTGAGCGCCAGCATCACGCGCGCCAGCTCCCCGCCGGATGCCACTCTCGCCAACGGCCGCGCGTGGTGCCCCACATTGAGCGTGACAAGGAACTCCACCTCCTCTGCACCGCTGCGTCCGACGACGTCGCGCGCCGAGAGTTGGACCGTCAGACGACCATCGGCCATCCCCAGGTCCGGCAACACGGCGTCCACGGCCTTCTCGAGCCGCCGGGCCGCCTTGCGTCGCGCCATGCTCAGTGTGCGTGCCGCCTCGGTGAGCGCGGCCTCGAGTTCCACCTCGCGCTGGGCGAGCTGGCCAAGGTCGAGCGACGCCGTGTCGAGGAGATCCAGCTCACGCTGCGCCTCGGCACACGCCTCGATGGCCGAGGCGACTGAGCCTCCGTGCTTGCGCGAGAGCCGGTACAGCAGGTCGCGTCGCCGCTCGACCTCGATGAGCCGCTCGGGATCGGCGTCCAGCGAGTCTTCGTAGTGTGACGCCTCGCGCGCCAGTTCCTCCAACTGCACCGTGCCTGCCTCGAGCAGGTCACGAAGCCGCTCCAGCGACGCATCGACACGCGCCGCGGCCCCCAGCGCCCGACGCGCGGCCGCCAGCGCTCGCAGCGCGCCCTCCTGCTCGTCTTCGATGGCCTGCCGCAGTTGCTCGACGTGGAGCCGCAACTCGCCCACGTTGGCGAGGCGTCGGTGCTCCTCCTCGAGACGCTGGTCCTCGCCGGGCGCGAGCTTCGCATCACGCAGCTCCTGCACCGCGTGCCGAAGGTAGTCCGCCCGCTTTGCCGCGCTGTCGCGGCGCGCCACCAGCGCGGCAACCTCGGTGCGCACGCTGCCCAGCGCGTCCCACGCCAACGCCACTCCGGCGGCCGCCTCACTGGCGCCCGCATACGCATCGAGCACCTCGCGCTGCGCCTCGGGGTCGAGCAGCCCGCGGGATTCGTGCTGACCATGAATGTTCACGAGGCGCGCTCCCACCTCGGCCAGCAGGCCCGACGTGACGACCGTCCCGTTGATCCACGCCCGACTCCGGCCGGTCGCCGCCACTTCGCGCTTGAACACGACGATGCCGTCTTCCACGTCGATCCCGCGCTCGTCGAGCAGCGCGGCCACGCTGGCGTTGGCGCCGAGGTCAAAGACGCCTTCGACGGTGGCGCGATCGCTGCCCGATCGCACCACGTCGGCCGACGCGCGCTCGCCGAACAGGAGCCCAAGTGCCTCGACGATGATCGACTTGCCGGCGCCGGTCTCGCCCGTCAGCACGTTGAACCCCGGCGCGAGCGGCAGCGTGACCGACTCAATGATCGCAACGTTGCGGATCCGGAGTTCGGTCAGCACGGCGTCACGAGCCTCCCCAGCCCATCTTGTGCCGCATGCGCGCAAAGAAGGTCGTCTCCGGGAAGCGCACCAGGAGCGCGCGGCGGGTGGCGCGCCGCACGGTCAGCACGTCGCCGTACACGAACTCGGCCGACTCCTGACCGTCGACCGTGATCAGCTGCTCGCTCCCGTCGTCGGCAACGCGCAGACTCACGGTCGTGGTCGGCGCGAGCAGCAGTGGACGTACGGTCAGCGAATGTGGCGAGATCGGCGTGAGCCCGATCGATTCCAGCTCGGGATGCACGATCGGCCCGCCTGACGAGAGCGAATAGGCCGAGCTTCCGGTCGGCGTGGCCAGGATCAGCCCATCCGCGGCATAGGAAGCGATGCGTTCGCCGTTCGCGTCGATCACCATGCGGATGACGCGCGCCTTGCCACCGGCATGCAGCACCACGTCATTCAGCGCAAACCAGCTCTCCAGCGCGACGCCGCTGCGCGAGAGCTGCGCCTCGAGCATCATCCGTGGTTCGGCAACGTAGTCGCCGCGCGCGAATCGTCGCAGCGCGTCTTCGGCGTCATCGCCTCCGCAGGCCGTGAGAAAGCCCAGGCGTCCGAGGTTCACGCCAAGGATCGGGACCTCGCGCCCGTCGAGCACGCGCGTGCCGCGGAGGAACGTTCCGTCGCCACCCAGCGTGATGAGCGCCTCGATTTCCTTCCCGGGCTCCATGCGCTCGGCGCGAGGCACCAGTTCGTGGAGCGCGGGCTCGAAGGCCAGCGTCACGCCGGCGGAGGGCGCAGCGACCTGGAGTCGATCGAGGAACGAGGCGAGTTCCGGGTACCCGAGATTGCCAACCACGCCGATCTGCATCAGCCGGCGACCGCCTCCGTTCCATGGAGGGCGCGCACCCGCTCGGCGATCCCCGCGGCATCGAGGCCGCACGCGGCGAGCTGCCGCGCGCGCGGCGCGGCGTAGATGATGCGGTCCGGCACGCCGTGCGGCACGACGCGCACGGAGCCGTCGAGCCGCTGCACCACACCGGCCAGCATGGCGCCGAACCCGTTCACCACCGTCCCTTCTTCAACGACCAGCAACGTGTGGTGACTCGCCAGCACGGCGTTCAGCGTCACCTCGTCGTACGGCTTGAGGAACCTGGCATTCACGACCGTCACCGGCAGTCCTTCCCGCGCCAGCGTGTCCGCGGCCGCGAGCGAAGGCAGTACCATCGTGCCCACGGCGATGATCGCCACCTCGCTGCCTTTGCGCTCCACGTGCCAGGTACCGAATGGCGTCGCCGGAATGCCGCGCATCGGTTCGACCAGGTCCGGTGATGCATCGCGCGGGTAGCGCAGGCACACCGGTCCGTCATGCTGCGTCGCCATGCGGAGCAACGCGAGCATCTCGGTGCCGTCGCGGGGTGCGGTAACCACCATCCCCGGGATCGCGAGCATGTACGCGATGTCGTAGAGGCCCATATGGGTCTCGCCGTCTTCCCCCACGAGCCCTGCGCGGTCCATGCAGAACGTCACCGGCAGGTGCTGGATGGCAATGTCGTGGATGATGTTGTCGTAGGCACGCTGGAGGAACGTGGAGTAGATCGCCGCCACCGGCCGGAGGCCCCGCGTCGCGAGTCCGGCCGCGAAGGTCACCGCGTGCCCCTCGGCGATACCCACGTCGAAGAACCGCGCGGGATGCGTGCGCGCCACGACATTCGTCCCGGTCCCGCTGGGCATGGCGGCGGTGATGGTCACCACGCGAGGGTCCTCGTCCATGAGCTCGGCCAGCCCCTTCCCGAACACCGCCGTGTAGGCCGGGTTCGCCGCCGATGCCTTGAGCGGCTTGCCGGTCGCCGGGTCATGGCCAGGCGGCAATGCATGCCATTTCTCGACGTGTTCGCCCGCCGGGAATCCGCGTCCCTTCTGCGTGATCACGTGCACGAGGCGGGGGCCGCCCATCTGCCGCACGGCCGCGAATGTCTCCAGCAGCTGCGGCATGTCGTGACCGTCGATCGGTCCGAAGTACCGGAACCCGAGTTCCTCGAACAGCACGCCCGGCGTCAGGAAGGACTTCACGCTCTCCTCCCACTTCCGCACGAGGGTGTCGAGCGCGCGGTTCTTGCCGATCACGTCGCCGATTTTGCTCCGGACGCGGTTGTAGATGGGATTGCGCTGCACCTGCGTGAGGTACTTCGACATCGCGCCAACATTGGGCGCGATGGACATTTCGTTGTCGTTGAGGACGACGACGATGTCGCGGTCCGAGTGTCCGGCGTTGTTGAGTCCCTCGTACGCGAGGCCCGACGTGAGCGACCCGTCGCCGATGATGGCAACGACCTTGTAGTCGTCGCCGAGCACGTCGCGGCCGGCGGCGATGCCTAACGCGGCGGAGATCGACGTCGCGGCGTGGCCCGCACCGAACGTGTCGTACGGGCTCTCCGACCGCTTGAGGAATCCGGACAGGCCCGCCTCCTGCCGGAGCGTTTCCATCTGCGCGTTCCGCCCGGTGAGCACCTTGTGCGGATACCCCTGGTGTCCCACGTCCCACACGAGCTGGTCGCGCGGGGTGTCAAACACGTGGTGCAGCGCCACCGTCAGTTCCACGACGCCCAGGCCAGCCCCGATGTGCCCTCCCGTGCGCGAGCAGATGTCGATCAACCGCGCACGCACCTCATCGGCCAGCGGCTGCAACTGGTCGCGGGCAAGCGCGCGAACGTCCTGCGCCGACGTGATCTGATCGAGGAGTGACATGGTATCGGAAGCTGGTGGGTCAGCGGCTCAGGGGGAAGCGGGCGCGCCCGTACGTCAGGAGCGGCGCTGCACGGCGAAGGTGGCCAGTTCGCGCAGGGAGCCGGCGTCCAGTCCGGCGAGGTCCAGGGCGGCAACCGCCTCGTCCGCGAGTCCCTCGGCCCGCGCCCGCGCCGCGTCGATGCCAAGCAGGCCGGGATATGTGCTTTTCCGCAACTGCAGGTCGCGCCCCGCCGTCTTCCCGAGTTCCGCCGTGGTCGCCGTCACGTCGAGCACGTCATCGGCGATCTGGAACGCGAGCCCCACACACGCGCCATACCGCTCCAGTGCGGCAATCACAGTTGGCGGCGCCGAGGCGCCGAGCCCACCGATGGCGACCGCCGCCTCGATGAGGCTCCCCGTCTTGCCCCGGTGAATCTGCCGCAGGCGTTCGATGGTCACCTGTTCGCCCTCGGCGTCGAGGTCCAGCAATTGCCCTCCGACCATCCCTTCCGCACCCGAGGCGCGCATGAGTCGCCGCACGATCGCCCCCCGCGCCGCGGGGGCAAGGCCTAACGATGAGGCGCCGTCCCACGCGGCGCGTGCGGCCAGCGGAATCATCACCAGGCCGGCCACCGTGGCCACCGGTACGTCCCACGCGCGGTGCACCGTGGGGCGTCCCCGGCGCACGTCGTCGTCGTCCATGCACGGCAGATCGTCATGCACGAGCGAATACGCGTGTACCACCTCCACCGCCGCGGCCAGCAGACTCGCGTCACCTCGTCCACCGCAGGCCTGGTACGCGGCCAGCACGAGCAGGCCGCGCATGCGCTTGCCTTCCCCGGCCAGCGCATAGCCGATGGCCTCACCAAGGCGCCCAGGGACAAATGGCGGCATGCCGAACGCGATTCGCCCAAGCGCCGCGTCGATGGCCAATCGCCCGTCGGCGCGGTCGGCCCCCTCGTCAGGCATCAAACTCCTGAACGGTCAGCACGCCCCCGGCCCTGGCCACGAGCACCTTCACGCTCTGCTCCGCGCGACCGAGATCCTCCGTCGCCACGCGGAGATGTTCGATGCCCTGCTCGAACAGCACGAGGGCACGATCGAGGGGAATCGACGGACGTTCCAGCTCCTCCACGATCGATTCCAGCTGCTGCAGCGCCTGCTCAAATGCCGCCATCGGATCCTCCGTCGGACGTCGTTCGCTCCTGCGCTTCATGCACCGCTCGTACGTCGGCCTCCAGACGACCATCCGGCAATCGCACGGTGATCGCGGCCCCCGCCGTCGCCTGGCGAATGCTGCTCACCACGTGTCCCTCGCGGTCCGTCACCATCGCGTAGCCGCGACCCAGCGTGGCCAGGGGGCTCAGGACGTGCAGCTTGCCGGCAATGGCGTTGAGCTGGAGCCGCCGTCGCTCGACGAGGGAGCCGGCCGCGAGCGTCGCGCGGCGCGAGGCCTGCTCCAGTCCGCGGCGCTTGTCGCGCACGCGTGCCTGCGACGCCTCCCCGAGCCGGCGGCCAAGTCGGCGCACCACGCGTGCGAGGTCGTCGAGGATCGGCACCGCGCGCTCAGCGGCCGCCGAAGGGGTCGGCGCGCGAAAATCGGCCACCAGATCGCAGATCGAGACGTCCACCTCGTGACCCACCGCGGAGATGATGGGCAGCGGCGACTCGCTCAGCTTGCGCGCCAGTCGCTCATCGTTGAAGCACCACAGGTCCTCGCGCGACCCGCCACCGCGACCGATGATCGCCACGTCCGCACCTTCCCATCGGTAGAGGCGATCGAGCGCCGTGCGCAGTGACTTCGCGGCTTCCTCACCCTGCACGAGCGCAGGAATCAGGACGATCTCTACAAGCGGATTGCGCTGCCGCGCCACGGACACGATGTCGTGAAACGCCGCGCCGTCGGCGCTCGTGATCACCGCGAGCCGTCGCGGAAAGAACGGGAGCGGCCGTTTGCGCGCTTCGTCCAGCAGCCCGTCTCGCTCCAGGCGCGCGCGCGTCTCCTCAAAAGCCTTCCGCCAGAGCCCGTCCCCGTGCGCCTGCAGCGCGCGGACCGAGAACTGCAACTCCGTCCGGCCGGTGAACACGTCGAGCGCGCCGAGGACGACGACCTTCATGCCCTCGTCAGGCGCGGTGGGCACCCGCCAGGTGGCGGACTGCCACATCACGCACCGCAACGACGACTGCTCGCCCTTGAGCGTGAAATACCAGTGGCCGTTGCGATGGCGCGTGAACTGGGTGACTTCACCGGCGACCCACATCGCCGGAAAGCTCCCTTGCACCATCGTGCGAATGAGCTGCGCGAGATCATCGACGCTGAAGGCCGCCTCCGGGGACTCACCCGGCGCCGAGCTGGCCACGGCCCGGCGACGCGGCACCGCGACCGGCGCCGGCGCCGGCGCCCCCGGAAACAAGTCGGGCTCGGGGCCGCGAAGGGGCGCGGGACGCGGCCCTTGCCCTCGCTTCACTTCCCCGCCTGACGCGCCGCCCTCACCGTGTTCTTGAGCAGCATCGCGATGGTCATCGGCCCGACGCCGCCCGGCACCGGCGTGATCATGCCGGCGACCTGCCGAGCGCTCTCGAAATGCACGTCGCCAACGATGCGATAACCCTTGGGCAGCATCGCGTCAGGCACACGATTGATCCCCACGTCCACCACCACCGCCCCGGGCTTGATCATGTTACCGGTGATCGCCTCCGGCTTGCCGATGGCGGCGACCACGAGATCGGCGCGACGCGTATGCGCCGCCAGATCCCGCGTTCGGCTGTGACAGATGGTGACCGTGCAGTTGGCCCCCTTGCCTGCCTGGACGAGGAGTGCAGCCATGGGCTTACCTACGATGTTGCTGCGACCAATCACCACGGCGTCCATGCCGCTCGTGTCGACACCGTAGCGGATCAGCAGTTCCTGCACTCCGGCCGGCGTACACGGCGCGAATCCGTCCTTCTCGCCGATGAGCAGCTTGCCGACGTTCACGGGATGAAAGCCATCCACGTCCTTCACCGGCGAGATACGACGCACGATGGTGTTTTCGTCCATGTGCCGGGGGAGCGGACTCTGCACCAGGATCCCGTGCACCGTCGGATCGGCGTTCAGCCGATCGATCAGCGCCTCCAGTTCCGCCTGCGGCGTGGACGCTGGCAAGCGGATCGTTTCGCCCTTCATGCCGAGTTCGCGACTCTTCTTTTCCTTGGAGCGCACGTACACGGTGCTCGCCGGATCCTCACCCACCAGGACCACCGTCAGGCCGGGGACGATACCTCGCTCGGCGAGGGCGGTGACCTCGGCCTTGACGTCCTCGTGCACGGCACGCGCCACCGCGGTGCCATCGATCAGGCGCGCTCCGGCGCCCTCTGCTGCCTCAACGTGCGACATCGACTGCCCTCGTCTCGCGAATGAGTACGACCTTGATCTGCCCAGGATACTGCAACTCGGCCTCGATGCGCCGCGCGATCTCGTCGGCCATCGCGGCCATGCGATTGTCGTCCACGTTATCCGGCGTGACGAGGACGCGGACTTCGCGGCCCGCCTGAATGGCGAAGACCTTTTCCACCCCACGGTACGAGCCGGCGATCTTTTCGAGTCCTTCGAGGCGCTTCACGTACGTCTCGAACGCCTCGCGCCGCGCGCCGGGCCGTGAGCCCGAGATGGCGTCGGCCGCCTGCACCAACACCGACACCTCGCTCTCGTGCGGCACGTCGTCATGATGCGCCGCGATCGCGTTGATCACCAGCGGGTGTTCCCCGTACTTGGTCGCCACTTCCACGCCCAGCTGCACGTGCGTGCCCTCGTGCTCGTGCGTGAGCACTTTGCCGATGTCGTGCAGGAGCGCGCCGCGCTTGGCCATCGTCACATCGAGACCGAGTTCCGACGCCATGATCCCCGCCAGGTGCGCAACCTCCTTGGAGTGATCGAGGATGTTCTGCCCGTAGCTCGTGCGCCATTTCATGCGGCCGATGAGCTTGATGATCTCGGGGTGCAGCCCATGAATCCCGGTTTCGTAGGCGGCCTGTTCACCAAGCTCCACGATCTGCGTCTCGACCTCACGCCGGGACTTCGCCACGACCTCCTCGATCCGGCCAGGGTGGATGCGGCCGTCGGTCACGAGCTTCTCGAGCGCGAGCCGTGCCACCTCGCGACGGATGGGATCGAAGCAGGAGACGACCACCGTGTCCGGCGTGTCGTCGATGACCACGTCGACCCCGGTCGCGAGCTCGAAGGCCCGGATGTTTCGCCCCTCGCGACCGATGATGCGCCCCTTCATTTCGTCGTTCGGGAGGGCGACGGATGACACCGAGATTTCGGACGTGTGTTCCGACGCAATGCGCTGGACCGCCAGGGCGACGATCTTCTTGGCCTCGCGCTCGGCGTTGCGCTTGGCCACCTCACGAATCTCGCGCAGCCGGTTGGCGGCATCGGCTTCGGCCTCCCTCTCCAGCCGGTTGATCAGCTCGGCCTTGGCCTCGCTCGCGGACATGCCCGCCATGGACTCGAGTCGGCGGCGCTCGTCGGCGATGAGCCGGTCCAGCTCGCCCTCTCGGTCACCAACCGACTTCTCCTTGCGACCCAGGTCACTCAAGCGACGGCCGAGGTCGCGTTCCCGCTGGTCGAGGAGATCGAACTTCTTGTCGAGTTGTGTCTCGCGATCCTGCACGCGCCGCTCTTCCCGCTCCACCTCCTCACGCCGATGCCGCGCCTCGGTCTCCCAGGACTCGCGCGCCTTGATCAGCTCTTCCTTGCCCGAGAGGACCGCGTTCTTGCGGATCGATTCCGACTCGCGCTCGGCGTCCCCCACGATGCGCCTGGCCGTTTCCGCCGCCGTGGCACCGGCCCGCTTCTGTTCATCGAGTGTGGCAGCTCGGCCCTGCGATCGGCCTACAAAGAAAAACGCTGCGGAGGCGAGGATGACGAGCACGCCAAGCGCAGCGACGAGTGTCGACTGGTTCATTGATCTATCGCTCCAGCGCGGGAGTCCCGCGGGGTCAGGGGAACCCTGTGCCGGAGCGTCGGGAGCAGATCCCGGACCACCCAGGGCCATCGACTGGCGCCGACGAAGGGCGCGAGGTGGAAGGCGCTAAGTCGTGCAGGAGCTACAACCTGCGACCCGGAGGGCCACGCGACAAGTTAGGCGCTGCGGGCGAGCCCGGCAAGCGGCCCTCTACACGCCGGCGGCACCACCACCAGATCGACAGCGGTGTCCGACGTTGGACGCGTAGCAGGTGACTCGGGGTCCCGGCACCGGCGGAGAATGGCGTGACGCGGCGCCAGCTCGTGGCGGGCGCTCCCGAAAGGACGCCGCGATTCAGCCCGGGACGCGCTCCTCGGTCACGGCAAACTGCTCCCCCGTGTCACCGCGCTTGGCCGGGGGTAGCCACCGGCGAACTTCGGCGGACAGGGACTCCAACTGATGCTCGACGTGCTCGTGACGGCTGCGGACCTTGAAGAGCGTGTCGGTGATCTGGAGCGCGGCCAGGATCGCGGCTTTCTGGACCTCGATGACGGGGCTCGCCTCCAGCACCTGTCGGATGGCGCTGTCCACGTATGCGGCCACCGCCCGCGTGTGTTCCGGCGTCTCGTCGCTCCGGATGGTGAACTCGTCGCTCAGGATCGAGACTTTGACCGCGTGGCGCTTTTCGCTCATCTCACGCTCCGCCGTTGGTTGCCGGACCGCGTCCCTGCTGCTGGCGAATGAACTTCACCCGCGCGGCGAGCTGCCGAGTGCGCTGAGCCGCATGGGAGAGTCGCAGCTTGAGGTCGGCATTCTCGACTTCCAGCGCACGCGCACGCTCCAGGCTCAGCTCGTCTCCACCCTGCGCCACCGCAGCTTCCAGCGAGCGAACGCGCGCCTCGGCGACCTGGGCTCTCCGGCGAAACGTCGCCAGCTCATCGCCAAGGTTGCGCACCAGTTGCTCGAGCTGTTTGAAGGCCGTCGACTCAGCCACTGCGGGGTCGGATTCCAAGTTCCTTCTCCAGCGTTTGCAGGATCTTCGCGCGGCGCCCTTCGACTTCCTTGTCGCGTAGTGTGCGAGTCGCGTCGCGGAAGGTCAATCGCCAGGCAACGCTGCGGTGCCCCTCCGGCAACCCGGCACCGCGGTATTCGTCGAACACCGCGAGACGCTCGAGCAGGGCGCCCGACGCGCGCTGGATCACTCGACCCACGTCCTCGGCGGTCACCGCTGGCGGCAGGACGAGCGCGAGGTCGAACTCGGCGGCCGGATACGTGGGCAGCGCCGTGAAACGGTGCGGCGCCCGGGCAGCGACCGCAGTAGCCGCGTCGGACGCGGCGTGCGCGTTCGGCGGCGCGACGTCGGCGTTGCCCAGCACGCCGATCCAGAGTTCGACGCCAAACGCCTCGGCGGCCCAGACCGGACGGTCCATGCCCAGTCGCAGCACCCGGCCGACTTCGCTGTCGCCGGACAAGAGGGTCCAGAGTACCTCGCCCTCGCCGGGAACGGCACGCACGTCACCAAACACGGCGTGCGCCATACGCTCGCCCAGCGCGCGCGCATCCCAGGCGTCGTATGCGGGCGGCCGTGGCTCGGTGAAATGCGGCGGGCGGCTCGCACCCATGATCAGCGCACCCGCGTGGAGCGACTCCACCGGCAGGCCGCCGCCAGCGCGCGGCGCGAAGACGGATCCCACCTCGAACAGGCGAACGTTCCCCTCCATGCGGGCGAGGTTGTGCTCGGCACGCGCGGCGAGCGTTGCCACGATCGTGCGTCGGAGGTGCGGCTCGTTCTCGGCCAGCGGATTCGCCACGCGCACGTGCGCGGCATCGTCTGCAGCGACGAATGGCAAGGGGCGCACTTCGTACAGACCTTCACCGACGAGCACGTCGCGCAGGGTGCGCGTATGCGCCACGAACGGGTGATCGGGGACCGTGCCGGGCCGGAAGGCCCTGAGTGTATCGGACAGCGTGTCGAAGCCCTGCAACCGGGCGATCTCCTCCACGAGATCGGCGTCGCGCAACACGTCGCCGCGCCAGGTGGGGGGCATGACCTGCAGCACGTCGTTGTTGCCGGCCACATCGAACCCGATTCCGCCGAGTCGCTGGCGCACCTCGGTGGCTGTCAGCGCGGCCCCGAGCAAACGCGATCCGCGAGCGATGTCAAGAGACACCGGGGCCGGAGCGTGCGGCGCCTCACCAACGTCGATGGGCGCACCGTCCACGCGGCCGCCGGCCACCGCCACGATGAGTTGCGCGATGGCGACGAGAGCCTCGCGCGTGGCGTGCGCGTCGACCCCCCGTTCGAAGCGGTAGCTGGCGTCCGTGTTGAGGCCGAGCGCCCGCCGGGTGCGCCGAACGCTCCGTGGATCGAAGTACGCCACCTCGAGGAGGATGTCGGTGGTCGTAGCCGTGACCTCGGAGTCCTTCCCACCCATCACGCCGGCGATCGCGACGGCTCGCGTGGCGTCGGCGATCACCGTCATCTCGGGGGTGAGGGCGCGATCGGCGCCGTCGAGCGTCACCAGGCGCTCCCCGGGACGCGCCTTTCGGACCACGATGGTCGACCGCTCGAGCCGCGACAGATCGAATGCGTGCGTCGGCTGCCCGAACGCCTGCAGTCCATAGTTGGTGGCATCGACGACATTGGAGATGGACCGTGCGCCGACCGCTTCGAGGCGCTGCACCAGCCAGGCCGGCGACGGCCCCACGGCAACCCCCCGGATCACGATCGCCATGTATCGCGGACAGCCCTCGATGTCATCCAGTCGAACGGTGGCGGCGCTCGTGGCTATCTCACGCGCGCCCGTGACGCTCGCCGGCACGTCGACGATCGCGTCGTTTCCGACATCGACGGCCACGACGGCGCTGGCCTCCCGCATGGCGACACCGGTGAGCGCCGCGAGTTCGCGCGCCATGCCACGATGCGACAGCAGGTCCGGACGGTTCGGAAGCACGTCGACCTCGAGCTGCGTGTCTCCGACGTCGCCAAGGGCCTCGAGCAACGGCGTCCCCGTGGGCACGTCGAGATCAAGCGGCATGATCCCATCGTGGTCGTCGCCCAGTCCGAGTTCGCGCGAAGAACACAACATCCCGCACGACCATTCGCCGCGAATCTTGCGCTTCTCGATCAGGATCCCGCCCTTGTTCCCCGTGGGCATCACCGTCCCGACGCGGGCAAAGGGGTACAGCGTTCCGGCTACGACGTTGGGTGCGCCGCACACCACACCCTGCAGCGTCCCTGACCCGTCGTCGACTCTGGTGACCCAGAGATGATCCGAGTTCGGATGTCGGCCGGCCTCCACCACGCGCGCAACCACGATCGGGGCGAGATCCTGCCGCAGCGCGCGCAGGTCATCGATGGTCGCGACATGGCGCCCGATCAACCGGGCGACGTCGGTCGCGCTCAGCGAGTGCGGAACAAAGGCGCGAAGCCAGTCGTGCGAGTAGAGCATCGGAGCAAGCGGCAGGGAGAGGGAACGGGGCTCAGCCGAACTGTTCGAGAAAGCGGACGTCCGAGTCGTAGAGCAGTCGGATATCGGGAATGCCGTATCGCGACATGGCGATGCGGCCCGGTCCCATGCCGAACGCCCATCCCGAGTACTTCGTGCTGTCGAGTCCCGCGGCCTCGATGACGTTGGGGTGGACGAGGCCCGTTCCCATTATCTCGACCCAGCGCTTGCCGCGGCCGTCGTCGAGGTCGATCTCCACGTCCATCTGGGCCGAAGGCTCGGTGAACGGAAAGTACGACGGCCCGAACCGCGTGCGGGTCGTCGATCCGTAGAAGCGCCTGGCGAAGTGCGTGAGCGTGGCCTTCAGGTCTGCGAAGCTGATGCCTTCGTCCACGGCGAGTCCTTCGAGCTGCGCAAAGACGGGCGCGTGTGTCGCGTCAAAAAAGTCGCGGCGGTAGACGTTGCCCGGGGCCAGGACACGGATCGGCGGGTTCCACTGCTGCATCGTCCGGATCTGCACCGGCGACGTGTGCGTGCGGAGGAGTCCACCGCCCGCGAGGTACAGCGTGTCGTGCATGTCCATGGCGGGGTGGTCCGCCGGAAAGTTCAGCGCCCCGAAGTTGTACCACTCGGACTCGGCCTCGGGCCCGAGCGCGATCGTGAAGCCCAACTCGCGAAAGATGTCGCAGATCTCATCGATGACACGCGTGACCGGGTGCGGCGCACCACGCCAGCGCTGCCTGCCGGGCATGGTGCGGTCAACCGTCGGCCCGGTCGCCACGGCCGCCGCGAGCACCACATGGCGCGCATCGAGCGCGGCTTCAAGCTCCTGCTTGAGCGCGTTGATCGCGGCGCCGGCGCCGCGCCGGTCCTCGGCAGGAAGCTGAGGCAGCATGGCCATCAGTTCGTTGAGGCGGCCATGCTTGCGTCCGACGAGCGCGGTGCGCACGTCGGTCCAGGCATCCACGGTGTCGGCGGCCGCGATGCGCGCGAGCGCCTCGTCGCGCAGCCGCGCGATGGTCAGACTGAGATCGGGCACGGTCACGAGTGGCCCACGAGGAGGGTGAGTGGGAAACGAAACGGCGGCTGCGCGAAGGTTTCGCCCAGCCGCCGATCACTTCCGGGATCGCCGGAACTACGCGGCGAGGGCGGCGCGGGCCTTTTCGGCGAGCGCCGTAAACGCGGCCAGATCGTGCACGGCCAGGTCGGCCAGGATCTTTCGATCGACTTCGATGCCGGCCTTGTGGAGCCCGTTCATGAACACCGAGTAGCTCATGTCGTTGAGACGCGCCGCGGCGTTGATGCGCACGATCCAGAGCCGACGGAAGTCACGCTTCTTGTTGCGGCGATCGCGGTATGCGTAGCGCCACGCCCGCTCGACCGACTCCTTGGCCGGGCCCCAGAGCTTGGAGCGGGCGCCAAAGTAGCCGCGAGCGGCCTTCATGTACTGCTTCTTGCGCGCGAGGCGCCGGGGGTTGCCCTTAACGCGAGGCATGGTGGTCTCCTTACGCCTGAATCAGTCGCTTGATCACCTTCACCTCGCCATTCGTGCCTAACGTGGCCGGGCGGCGAAGACGCCGCTTTCGCTTGGCGTCCTTCTTGGTGAGGATGTGGCTCTTGTTGGCCTTGAGGCGACGCACCTTCCCCGTCCCCGTGACGGAAAAGCGCTTCTTCGCCCCCTTGTGGGTCTTCATCTTCGGCATCGAACGGTTCCTCGCCCTACTTGGGCGCGAGAATCATGGTCAACGATTTTCCTTCCATCTTTGCCGGGCTCTCCACCTTGCCGATGTCGGCCAGGTCCTGCTGCACCCTGGCCACCACGGCCTGCCCGAGTTCCGGATGGGCAATCTGCCGCCCACGGAACATGAGAGTCACCTTCACCTTGTTCCCCTCGCCGAGGAACCGGCGCGCGTGACGCGTCTTGGTCTCGAAGTCGTGATCGTCGATGCCGGGGCGAAACTTCACCTCCTTCAGCTCGATCACGTGCTGCTTCTTCTTGGCGATCCGCGCCTGCTTGGCCTGCTCGAACTTGAACTTCCCGAAGTCCATGACCCGGACTACCGGAGGCCGTGCGGTCGCCGCGACTTCTACCAGATCCAACCCCGCCTCGTCGGCAAGGGCCATCGCCCTGTCCACTTCCATGATCCCCAACTGACTGCCGTCGGCCCCAATGACGCGGACCGGGCTGATGCGAATCTGGCGATTGACGCGAATGCGCTTGGTTGTGTCCTGAATAGTCCCGAACCCTCTGCAAAGTGGATGGAGATGCCTAACGAACACCTCCGGAAAAACAAACGCGGGCCTCGATGAGCCCGCGATGCACAACCGCCCGCCGCGGCAACGGCCGGGCAGACGACTCTTCTCGAGGACTCGGTCAGCGCCGGCAACCCGGGCCAACAGGTGAGAGCCGCGTTCGGCTCTACTTCAGCATGTTGTGCCTAAGAACCTAAGAGGCTTGATGTTAGCGGGCAAGGGCATTCCAGCAAGCTGCCGAGACCATACCGCCGGGCGCCGTACACCCACCTACGGCACCAGCGCCCACCCCTTTCCTTCCGCCCTGAGCCTCGACGACGCCACCGACGCGTCGTGCTCGAAGACCAGCAGCCAACCCTCAGCGGCGGCGCGAGGCCACAGTCGTCGCTTGGACTCCAGGGTCACGAGCGGCTCCACGTCGTACCCCATGATCCACGGGAGCGGCACGTGCGCTGTGGTGGGGCACACGTCCGCGAGAAAGCAGGCCACTCCCCCGTTGCCGCCATCCACGAGAATGCTCTGGTGGTGCGGCGTGTGCCCGGGCGTCGCCACCATCGAGATCCCCGGAACGACCTCCTTCGTGCCGTCCACGAGTTCGAGCTGTCCCGCCGCGATCAACGGCTCCCAGTTCTGACCGAAGTAACTCGCCGCCGTCCGCTCATTCGTGTGCGTCGCCCAATGATGCTCCCCACGGTGCGCGACGTACCGCGCCTTGGGAAACGTCGGAACCACTTCGCCACTCGACAGCAAACGCGTGTTGCCCCCAGCATGGTCGAAATGCAGGTGGGTGTTGATCACGGTGCGCACGTCCGAGAGCGCAAAGCCCAGCCCCACGATCGCATCCTCCAACCACGTGGCCCCGCCAGCCCCGGCATTGTCCACGCCATAGATGTCGCGGAACTTCGCGTTCTCCTTGTTGCCGAGCCCCGTGTCGATGAGGACGAGGCCATCCTCGTGCTCCACCAGCAGGCATCGCATGCCCAGGCCGATGCGATTGCGTTCGTCGGCCGGGATGCGCTTCTCCCACAGCGGTTTCGGCACCACGCCGAACATGGCGCCGCCATCGAGCTTCTGCCCTCCGGCCTGGATGGCATGAAGGCGCAGTCGGCCGAGCGTGACGGTCTCTGTGGATGGCGTGGCTGCGATCATATCGTGGGATCGTAATCGACGGAACGCGGCATCGCCGAGCGGCGACGACGCGCGCGACTCGTGCGCCGGTCCAGGCGCGCAGAGAGCGAGGGCCAGGTGTCGTGGCCCTGTTCCTCGGCCAGCGCGAGAAGGCGGCAGAGGATGTGCGCGGTCGCCACGGCGTCACCACCCGCGCGATGACGCTCCGTAATGGTCACCCCGAAGTACTCCGCAAGCGCATCAAGCGAACGACGACGGAGCTGCGGTAGCAATGCGCGCGCCATGCGCACCGTGCAGAGACGATCTCCATCGAGCGACGGTCCTCCGGCGCGCGCAATCTCCGTCGTCACGAATCGCCAATCGAACGTGGCGTTGTGCGCAACGAACACGCGTCCGCGCAGTCGCTCGACGACCTCGCGCGACACGTGCGAGAACTCAGGAGCTGATCGCACCATCTCCCACGTGATGCGCGTGAGCGCCACGATCTGCGGAGGGATCGACCGCTGCGGGTTGACGAGTGTGGTGAACGGCTCCCCAACCTCGCCGTCGTCGATGGGCACCACGGCAATCTCGGTGATGCGATGGCCAAGCCGCACGCCGCTTCCGGTCGTCTCGACATCGACCACCGCGTAGCGGAGAGAACGGACGGCCATCTCGTCCATTCGAGTGCCCGGTTCGCCCGGCGATCCCGCGAGCGTCGCGCCTGCCCGCAGGGCCCAATCGCCTGCGTCCGTCCGGACGAAATCGGCGTGTCGTGAGAACAGCGCATCGGCGATACGCGCGGCCACCACCGGCGGAGCACCCGGCAGCGCGAGCACCTGGCCGAGCAGCATGGACGGGGCGAGCGGGCCACTCGCCAGCGCAGCGCGCGCGCGGGCGATGAGCAGCGCGTCTCCAGGACGCTCGCGGAGACCAGGCAGCGCCACGCCGTGCTCCGCGGTGACGTCCCGCGGTCTCGCCTCGCGGCCGGGGTGGTTGTTGCGGGCGAACATGGAACCGAATAGTAACCGAAGCACGGCAATTATGGCTTCGGCGAGCCCTCTCCCTTCCGGCGAGAGTCGTGCCTACCTTGTGAATGAATTCACAAGGTCCGTATTCCCGTGAAGCGCATCGCCGACAGCACTGTTCGACGGCTCTCAGTCTACCTGCGGTTCCTGGAGGGGACCTCCAACCGCGGACCTGCCACGATTTCCAGCGAGGAGCTCGCCAGGCACGGCGGGACCACCTCGGCGCAGGTCCGGAAGGATCTGTCGTTCTTCGGTTCGTTCGGCAAGCGTGGACTCGGGTACTCCGTGCCGGAGCTGACGGCATCGCTGCGTGAGATTCTCGGCCTGCAGCGCACCTGGAACGTGGTGATCATCGGCGCGGGCAAGATCGGTACGGCACTGGCGCAGTACCACGGCTTTCGGTCGCGCGGATTCAATGTTGTGGCGGTCTATGACTCGGACGCGCGCAAGGTCGGTTCGAAGTGGGAGGACCACGTGGTGCAGGATTTCGCCAGGCTCTCCGACGACATGGCGACCCGGCCGGCGGAGATCGCGGTCCTGGCGGTGCCCGAGGACGTGGCGCAGGCCGCCGCCGAACGCGTGGTGGCGGCCGGACTTCGGGCGATACTGAACTTTGCTCCCGTGCAGCTGCAGGTCCCGCCCGATGTCGCCGTGCGCTCGGTGAACATGGCGATGGAGCTCGAGGGCCTCAGCTTCGAGCTGTCGAACCGCGATCGTTAGGCAGCGCGCGCGCCACGGCGGCCCACAAGGCGGCAAACTCTGCGGGTGACAGGTCTTCGGGGCGACGAAGGGGGTCGAGCGCCACGGCACCGACCACGCCGGCGGCAGCAACCGCGTCGAGCCCCGTGACGGTGCGAATGGCTCGCGGCAACTGGCGCCTGCGTTGACCGAAGCACCCGATCACGAAGCGGCGCAGCGCATCCTCGTCACCAACGACGGGTGCATCGGTCCGGGGGCGCAACCGCACGATCGCCGAGTCAACGTTGGGTCGAGGATGGAACGCGCCGCGACCGACGGCGCCCACCACGTCGACGTCGGCGACGAGTCGCACGTTGACGGTGAGCGCACCGTACTCCCGTGATCCTTCGACTGCCACAAGACGCTCGGCGACCTCACGCTGCACCAGGAAGACGGATCGGATTGGTCGCGGCGCACGGAGGGAATGAAAGATGATCGGCGTCGTGACGTAGTACGGCACGTTGCCGGCGAGCACGTACGGGCCGCGAGCGAGTGCTCCGACGTCGATGTCGAGGACGTCGCCCTCGTGAATGGTGACGTGGGAGCGTTCGCGATAGCGCTCCCGCAGGTGCGCCACGAGGTCGCGGTCGATCTCTATCGCTTCGAGACGCGCGCAGCGGTCCACCAGTTCATCGGTCAGGGCGCCCCGCCCCGGCCCGATCTCCACCACGGTGTCTGTCGGGAGCAGTTCGAGCGCATCGGCGATCCGGCGCAGCGCACCGCGGTCGGTAAGAAAATTCTGGCCGAAGCGTTTGCGGATCAACTCCGGGCCACCACGAGCGTCAGGTCGTCCCGACGTGGTGCGTCACCGGCGTGCGCGCGCACAGCGGCAAACACGCGATTCACAATGTCCTGCGGGGGCTCGTGGCGGATCCTGCAGACGAGGTCGAGGACGCGCTGTTCCCCGAGGCGGGCATCGGTGCGGTTGCGTGCGTCGGACACACCATCGGTGAACAGGAGCAGCAGGTCGCGGTTGGCGCTCCAGGCGCGTTCACGGGCCGAGGGCACGTCTGCCGTCATGCCGAGCGGTGGATCGAGCGCCCCGAGTCGTTCGACGGCACCGTCGTCCCCGATGACGAACGCATGAGGGTGCCCGGCGTTGGCGTAGCGGATGCTCCCCCGCACGGGATCGACGACGGCGTAGAACGCGGAGATGAACATTTCCGTGCTCTCGAGTTCGTCGCTCAGGGTGCCGAGCAGCTTGGCGAGCACCTCGGCGGGATCGGCGGTGGACTGCGCGTGGATCGACGAGGCGCTCATGACGAGGGCCATCACGAGCGCGGCGCGGATGCCATGGCTCGATACGTCACCGATCATGATGCCCGTACGGCCCTGGCCGAGGCGAAAGAGCTGGTAGAAATCCCCGCCCACGCTGTCGGCAGACAACACACGCGCAGCCACCTGCGCCTCGGGCGCGAACAGCCGCGCGTCGGGCAGCAGCTTGAGCTGCAGGTCGTTGGCCATCTGCATCTCCTGCTGCAGCCGCTGCTGGGCGAGCGAGGAGCGCACGAGTCGCGCATTCTGGATGGCCGTGCCGATCTGGGTGGCGATCGCGCTCACCAGCTTCTCGTCGCCAAGCGAGAAGTTCTCCCCCGACCGCCGCTCCGACAGCGTGACGACGCCGAGGGGGATGGCGCCGTGTGGCCCCGGGTTCGTCCACAGGATGGGGACGGCCAGCAGCCCGCCCTTGCGAAAGCGGGCTTCGGCCTCGCAGGGGCGGGCGTCGTCGTCGAGGATGACTCCGTGCTGTTCACGAAAGACGAACGACGTGACCGCGCTGGCGTCCTGGATGGCAATCGGCTGCGCATCCCGAGGGTCGAAGCCCAGGGCGCTCACCACCTGCAGCGTGTCGGTCACGCGGTCGTGCACGAGGATCGCCGCGCGGCGCGCGCCCACGGTCTCGCTGATCTCGGTGAGGATGCGCGCGGCGGCCTCCTCCAGCGAAACGGTGCGACCGAGGATCTCGCTCGTGGTGTAGAGCAGGTTGATCTCCTCGTATCGCTCGGCGAGTTCGTAGGCCGAGTGCTCCATCTCCACCGCCGACTGGTACCAGTGCCCAACGACTGGCAGCAGGAACGCCATGTACTCGGCCGCCTTCTGGCGCCGGGCGGGCGGGCACGGGCCGAGGCCGATCCATGCCCGCGGATTCCCGGGCACGCCGGCCACGATGAGCGTGTCGTCTCCCACCTGCACTTCGGCCGCGTGACTCCCCGCGGGGAGCAGCCCGATGACGCGCGGCGCGCTCAGGTCGGGACGCCCTGCGGCGACGACGAGCGGTCCGTCGGCGATCGGCTGGCTCCAGACCACAGCGGGGAGACCGACGGCGCGCTCGAAGCGCTCGAGGACCTGCGTAAGGTCCTTCACTGCCGAAAGAGGGTGAGCCGCACGACGTTGCCACCGTCGGTGTAGCGCTCGACCCGATCCATCAGCGTGCGCATGAGGTAGAGTCCGCGGCCGTCCTCGCGATCGAGTTGGGCCGGGCTCGTGGGGTCGACTGTGCACGCGTCGATGTCGAACCCCACACCTTCGTCCGCCACCTCCAGCACGAGGTGCACTTCGGTGAGGGTGGCGCGCAGGGTGACGGACTTGGAGACGTCCTCGCGATTGCCGTACAGGATCGCGTTGGACAGGGCCTCGGTGAGGGCGACCGGAACCGTGAGGTTGCAGGCCCTGGGCGGCAGGTCCCGCTCCGCGCAGTGACGGGCCACCATCCCCACGACGCCCTCGATCAGGCGCACGTCGCTGGGGATCGACACCTCGATCGGGAACCCACCGCTACCGTTGGTCGGGTGGGGCTCGCTGAACGGTGACATGGCAGAGGAAGAACGCGCAGCAGGGGCGCCCCGTCACGCGGACGGGTGCCTGACGAGTCCGGCGCGAGGTCCTAGAAGCTCGACAGCCCCGATTCCCGGGAGTGGGCGATCTGGAACAACGTGTCGAGCTTGGTCAGCTCGAAGAGCGTCTTGAGGTCGTCGTTCAGGCTGGCGAGGCGCAATTCGCCGCCGGATTCCCGGATCTTCTTGGAGAGCGAGACGAGGACGCCGAGTCCCGAGGAGTCGATGTATCCCGTCTGGCTGAAGTCGACGAGAAAGCGCCGTTCACCGCGCTCCAGCTCGTCGAGCACCTTTTGCTTCAGTTCCTGGCGGTTGCCGACGATCAGCTGGCCTTCGACATCGACGACACACACATCGCCGGACTTCCGGATCGCGAAGCTCATGCAGGGTCTCCTGGGAACGGCCGGTCACCCGGGAGGGTCGTTGCCGGCCTGCAGCGCGGTGATGGCCGCGACATGCATAATGTCGTCAGGCGAGGCTCCCCGCGACAAGTCGCTGCAGGGGCGCGCGAGCCCCTGCAGGATGGGGCCGACGGCGGTCGCACCGGCGAGCCGCTCGACGAGTTTGTAGGCGATGTTGCCGGCATCGAGCGAGGGAAAGACGAGCACGTTGGCGCGACCGGCCACCGTGCTCGCCGGCGCCTTCCGCGCACCGACCGCGGCCATCAGCGCGGCATCGGCCTGCAGTTCGCCATCGACCGCGAGCGACGGCTCGCGCTCCGCGACGAGCCGTGCCGCCGCGCGGACCCGCTGCACGGACGCACCGTCGGCGCTGCCGCGCGTCGCGAACGAGAGGAGCGCCACCACGGGCTCATCGCCAACGATCCGGCGCCGATCGAAGGCTGCCGCCAGCGCGATGTCCGCCAGTTGGTCGACGCTCGGCTCCGGCACGACGGCGCAGTCCGTGAACGTGAGTACCTCACCTGCCCCGGACCGGAACGGCGGAACGACCATGTAGAACGCGCTTGAAATGGTGCGCGCTCCCGGTCGAGGGCCGACGAGCCAGAGCGCCGCACGCAGCACGTCCGCGGTGGTGTAGACCGCGCCGGCCACGCACCCATGCATGTCGCCGTGGCGCACGAGATCGTTGGCGAAGATCAGCGGGTCACGGGCGAGGCGTGCGGCCTCGCTCCCGGAAAGGCCCTTCGCCTTGCGGCGTTCGAACACCTCGGCCGCCACCCGATCGACGCGCGCGTCGGTGGCCGTATCGATCGTCTCGACGCCGAGCGCTTCGATCTCCGTGCGGACATCGACCTGCGCGCCATCGCAGACGACCACCGGCTCCACGGTGTTCTGCGCGACCAGCGCGCGGATGGCCGCGCGGACGCGCGAGTCCGACGCCTCGGGAAAGACGATGCGCCGTCGCGTTGCCGCGGCCCGCGCCGCAAGACCGGCGAGGAAGGCGTCGCGCGCCGTCACCGCTACCGACCGTGCGGAAAGCGCTCGCGCAAGGCGGCCTCGACGCGTGGATGCACGAGCCCCTGGAGGTCGCCGCCGAACGTGGCCACCTCGCGCACCAGGCTCGCCGAGATATAGGTCGTGTCCAGGGAGGGCACCATGAACACGGTCTCGAGGCCGGGGTGCAGGTGCCGGTTCATCAGCGCCATCTGGTACTCGTACTCGAAGTCGGAAACGGCGCGCAGCCCACGGATGAGCATCTGCGCTCCCGTCTCCCGCGCGAAGTCGACGAGCAGTCCGTGGAAGTGTCGCACCGAGATGCGCGCCTCGCCCTCCATCGACTGCGTGATGAAGGCCACGCGTTCGTCGGCCGTGAAGAGCGGCTGCTTTGCCGGGTTTGTCGCCACGGCCACGATCAGCCGGTCGACGAACGCCAGCGAGCGTCGCATGAGGTCTTCGTGGCCGTGCGTGATGGGATCGAACGACCCGGCGTAGATCGCGGTGCGGGACATCGGGCTGTGGGCTGATGGTGGTGCGGCGCGTCGGCGGGCGAAAGGTGAACGCGCGCCTGCACCGCGTCCACCGTCTGGCCGGCGCTATCGACGATAGATGGTCACGGCGGTGCTGCCCCAGGCCCTGGTCTCCGTACCGCCCGGCATGGCGTCGTGGACTTCGTGCTCCACGCTCAGCACGTTCGCAAAAGGCTCGGCGAGCCAGGCGTCGGCCAGCGCGGCGCCGAGCCCGAGGCGATACGGCGGATCCGCGAACGCGAGATCCCACGCACCGACGCCAGCCTTGCGAACGAGACGCAAGGCATCGCCGCGATGCACGCGGGAGCGCTCGGCGGCACCGAGCTTTGCAATGTTCGCCCGGATCGCGGCGAGCGCGCCTTCGGACAGGTCGACGAAATCGCAGGACAGCGCGCCGCGGGAGAGCGCTTCGAGCCCCAGCGCCCCTGACCCCGCGAAGAGATCCGCGACGCGCGCGCCGGGGATCTCGTGCTGCAGGATGCTCATCCACGCCTCGCGCGCGCGATCGGCCGTCGGCCGCACCCGCTGGTCGCGGGGCGCAGCGATCGTGCGACCGCGCCACTCCCCGGCGATGATCCGCATGTCAGCCGCGAACGTCGCTGATCCGCGTCACGATCCTGGTCTCGCCCATGTAGCTGTCGCGTTCGAGCCGGAACGCCACGTCAACCGCCGCGCCGCTGGCAAACTCCCCGATGCGATCGGCCATGCCCCACCCCAACGCGTCGATTGGACCGTGTCCCGACGCCAGGCGCAGCTTGAGGCCTTGCCCGTCCTTGCCCACCGTACGCGGCGGGCCATGCAATCGCGCCCCTCGGATGGCGAGCGTCGGCGCGGGGTTCCCCATCCCGTACGGCTCGAAGTACCGCAGGAGCGCCTCGAGATCGGCGGTAATGTCATCGGCCGAAAGTTCGAGGTCGATGCGAAGCTCGTGGTACAGGTCGTCGGGCGTGAGACGCTCGCGCGCGACCTGGTTGAATCGCTCGGCGAACGCGTCGAGGCGATCGGCAGCGATGGTGATGCCCGCCGCGGCCCGGTGCCCGCCGTAGCGCACGAGGAGGTCGCTGCAGGCGGTGAGTCCCGCGTGCAGGTCGAAGCGCGAGGGTGATCGCCCCGAGCCCTTCCCCATGCCCTGCTCGAGCGCGACGAGCATCACGGGCCGCGCGATGTCTTCCACGAGCCGCGAGGCCACGATCCCGATAACGCCGGGGTGCCAGCCTTCGGCACCGAGGACCACGCCATAGACCTGGTCGAGATCGAGCCGGTCCGTCATCGCGCGCGCCTGGGCGAGCGTCTCGCGATCGATGTCCTGGCGAGCTTTGTTGAGTTCCTCGAGATCGCGCGCGAGTCGATTGCATTCGGTGACGTCGGACGAGAGCAGCAGTTCGACACCACGCATCGCATGTCCCACGCGCCCGGCCGCATTGAGTCGCGGCGCCAGCACGAAACCGATCTTCCCGGCGGTCAGCGGAGAACCCGCAAGTCCCGCCGCCTCGATGAGCGCGCGGAGCCCCACGTGGTTCGTATCGCTCATCATCTTGAGGCCGTATCGCGCGAGCGCGCGATTTTCGCCGCGCAGCGGTGCGACATCGGCAATGGTCGCCAGGGCGACGAGGTCCAGGAGGCGCAGCGCCACGTTGTCGCTGCCACCGAGCTTGCGGAGCAGCGCCAGCGAGAGCTTGAAGGCGACGCCCGCGGCGCACAGATCCTTGTCCGGGTACTCGCAGCCCGGCTGCCTGGGGTTGAGCACCGCCACGCACTCTGGCACCGGGCGGCTCGGCAGGTGGTGATCGGACACGATGACGTCGATCCCGGCGCTTGCGAGCCGCGCGATGGCGGTGTGCGCGCTGGTGCCACAGTCGCAGGTCAACACGAGTGTTGCGCCCTGGCGGATCGCGGCATCCACGCCGGCATCCCCCAGGTCGTACCCGTCGGTCATCCGGTGCGGCACGAACGGCTCGGCCACGCCGCCCAGGTGGCGCAGGACCTTGACCATGATCGTCGAGGAACAGATGCCGTCCACATCGTAGTCCCCGTGGACGAGAATCTTCTCTCCACGCTGGATGGCGCGCGCCAGCCGATCGACGGCGCGGTCCATGCCGAGCATCAGCGATGCGTCGTGCAGGTGTTCCAGCCGCGGGCGCAGGTAGCGCCTCGCCTCCTCGAGGTCGCCGTAGCCACGGGTGACGAGCAAGCGGCTCACCAGCGGCGGCAGGTGCAGTTCGCTCGTCAGGCGGTCCACCAGCCGGGGATCGGGCGCGGGGACGGCCTTCCACCGAGGGGCCAATCTTCGGCGAACGGGAGGGGCGGTCATGCCCGCAGTCTAGCAGGTCCCTCCGACGCGACCAGCATCATTCCTTTGCATAGATCAGCACGCCGCACGCTTCGCACACCTCGACCGACCCGGACGTGGTCATGGCCTGGCGGCGGTGGACGGGGATGGCCGTATCGCAGGACCCGCACGCGCCGGCTACGAGCGCGAACAACGACTGCGCCCGACGGCGCTGGCGGATGCGGTCGTATTTGGTGCGAAGGGGCGCATTGAGGCCGGTCGCCTTGGCCTCACGCGCCGTTCTCGCCTGCGTCAGCTTTGCCGCCAGGGCTTCGCCCTCCACCTGCAGCTGCTTGCGCGCCTCGCCCTGCTCCTCGTCGAGCACCGCGAGTTCCGTCTCCCGGTCCGCGAGGACTCGGCGCGCCTCGTTCACGCGATTGGTGACGTCGCGCAACGACCCCTCGAGTTCGATCAGCACCTTGCGTCCCATCTCGACCTGGGACACGGCGGCCGTCGCTTCGCGCATCCGTTTGACCACGTCGAGTTGAGCGACGTTCTTCTCGTGCCGCTGCTTGTGATCGGTCAGCCGCTGCGACAGGTCGGTCTTTCGTCGTTCATCGGCCTCGATGGTGCCGCGAAGTTCATTGATCGACTTGAGCGTTCGTGCGCGCACGGCATCGAGGGCCGCGAGGCGAGGTGCGACGGCGTCGAGCTCGGCCATGATGCCCTCGACGATCTCGTCTTCCGCCTGCAAGGCGATGAGCGCTGCTACATCCGGGTGCACAGTTCCTCCACGTGTGGGCTACGATCCTTCAGGGAGTTCCGAGGGCGTTCCCGAGGCGGGCGATCTCCCGCTGGTTGCCCATCTTCTCCGCGATCAACACGTCCTTCTCCTCACCCTGCGCCATCGGTGTGAGCGCATCGATGGCGCGATTCCTCTCCTCGAGCCGCCGCACTTCGAGCCGCGACAGGCTGTCCTCCACCGTCCGTTCGAGGTGCTGGATGGCTTCGGGTTCCGCGAGCAGACCCTGCATCGCTTCGATCGCGTCGTGCGACATGCCCTCGGCCAGCTGCTCGATCGTGGCGGACTCCTCCAGCGCGAGCACGCGCTCGAAGATCGCGCGGTAGGTGGGCTCCTGAAAGCTATCGGGTCCGAAGCGTTCGGCCACACGTTCGATGACGGCGCGTTCCCGGAGCATCGCGCGGATCAGCTCCCGTTCGGCCGAGATCGCCGGCCCTCGAGGGCGCGGCCGCGGGCGCGCGGCGCGGGGGCGTTCCTGCGGCTGAGGGGGCGCCGGAACGGTGGCTGGCGCCGCTGGCGCGCGGTTCGTGTCGCGACGTCCCGCAGCGCCGGCTTCCTCCTCGAGCACCTGCCGCGCCACCCCCGACGCCTGCGACGCGCGAGCGAGGTACATGTCGCGCATCACCGGGTCGATGCACGCCCGAATCGTGGGGAGCAGGTAGTCCACCGCCTTTCGCCGTCGATGCAGGTCGGCAAACCAGCCACCGCGCTCCAGGATCTGTACCTTGCGATCGAACACATCGATCGCTGCTTCGGTCGCGCGTTCCAGCGCCTCGCGCCCCTGCTTCTGCACGAAGGTGTCCGGGTCTTCGCCGGCGGGGAGCGACACCACGCGGACCGACAGGCCCTGCCGGAGCAGGAGGTCGCCGGCCTTGAAGGTCGCCTTGAGTCCGGCCTTGTCGGAGTCGTACAGCAGGAACACGTTCTTCGTGTAGCGCTTGACGAGCTCCGCCTGCGCCTCGGTAAGGGCGGTACCCAGCGGCGCCACCACCGCGTCGACCCCTGCCCCGACAAGGCGCATGGCGTCAAAGTAGCCCTCGACGAGGAACAATCGATCGTCGCGTCGCGCGGCGAGCCGGGCCTGGTTGAGGTTGTACAGCAGCGCGCCTTTGGAGTACACCGCGGATTCGGCCGAGTTGAGGTACTTGGGTTCGCCGGGACCGATCAGGCGACCGCCGAATCCCACCCCGCGACCCGAGAGGTCGAGGATCGGGAACACGAGCCGCTGCCGGAAGCGCGGGCGCGGCTCCTCCTCTTCGGCGCGTCGCACGAGGAGCCCGGCCTCGAGCTGCCGCGCGTCGTCGATGCCGAGGGTGTTCAGGTGCGCGCGCATGAGCCCGATCTCGCGCGGGGCAAATCCGAGCCCGAAGCGTTCCGCCAGGGCCCGATCGATCGTGCGCTGCCCGAGGTACTCGCGCGCCGCCGCGCCAAGCTCGTCCTCCCAGAGGATCCGCTGGAAGTACTGCGCGGCCGCGGCATTGGCTTCCCACAGTGGCTCACGCGGATCCGGCCCATCGTGCCGCGACGACGTGACTTCGTGCAACTCGATACCGGTCTTCTCGGCGACGTGCCGCACCGATCCCGGCCAGTCGAGACCCAGGCGCTTCTGCACGAACGTGAACACGTCCCCGTGCTCGTGACACACGAAGCAGTAGTACAGTCGCTTGCGTGGTGACACGGAAAAATTGCGGTGCGTTCCCTGGTGGAACGGGCAGGGCCCACGGAAGTCGGTGCCTTGCCGCTTGAGTTCCACGTATTCGCCGATGACGGCGACGATGTCGGCGCTCTCGCGGACCCGCTCGACCTCGTGATCGGGGATCATAAGTCCACGATCGTCACGCCGGCGCCGCCCTCGTTCCAGAGCCCGAGGCGGAACGTGCGCACGCGGGTGTCCTTCTGCAGCATTTCGGCGACGCGTTCCCGCAGCACGCCGGTGCCCTTGCCATGGATGATGCGGAGCGAATGCAGATCGGCGCGGACCGCGGCGTCGATGGCCTGCAGCACGGGCTCCTCCATCTCGTCGGCGCGCATTCCGCGTACGTCCACCTCGGAGGCCGCAATGATGTCCGGCACATCGCCCGTGACCGTCGCGACGGGCTCCACCGGCCGCGCCTCGGTGTGACGCAGGGCCGATCGCCGGTAGCTCATCTTCATTGCGCCCAGGGCCACCACCACCTCGTCGTCGCGCAACTCGACGACGCGCGCGGTGCGACCCTCGAGCGGCAGGATCTCGACGGTGTCTCCGATGCCTAACGGGGACGTCTCCGGGCGCGGCGCCGCGCGGCGCTGGACGTTCTGCTCCTCGCGGGCAATCTGCTCGAGCCGATCACCCTGCTTCGTGGCCGTGTGCTCCAGGCGACGCCGGGCCTCGCGCGCCGCCTCCTCGACGTTCCCGTCCTTTGCCCGTTTGAGGTCTCGCAGCACCTGTTCCACGGTCTGACGGGCGTCCAGCACGTGGCGACGGGCCTCCTGGCGCGATTCGCGCTCCACCGCGCGCTCCCGTTCGCGCAGCCGCGCCTCGCGCTCGGCCAGGCGGCGCGAACGCTCCTGTGCGGCTTCCGTCGAGGCCGCGAGTTCCTGCTCGCGAACGGCCATCGCGCCGTCACGCGCCTCGAGGGCCTGCAGCAGCGCGTTGAGATCGCGCTCCACGGTAGGCACGCGTTCCTCAGCGCGGGCGATGACCGATTCAGGGAGCTGCAGGCGTCGGGCAATGCTCAACCCATACGAACGCCCTGGTATCCCCTTGACCAACCGATACGTCGGGCCGAGCGCCACGGCATCGAACTCGAGCGAGGCGTTCACGATGCCGGGGACTTCGGTTGCCAGTTCCTTGAGCGCGCCGAGGTGCGTCGTGGCCACGGTCATCGCCCCACGCGTGGTGAGCGCCTCCAGGATCGCACCACCCAGCGCAGCTCCCTCGGCGGGATCCGTGCCCGAGCCCAGCTCGTCGATCACCACCAGCGAGCGCGCCGTGGATGACCTCAGGATCTCGCCCAGGTTCTTCAGGTGTGCGCTGAACGTGGACAGGCTCGCCTCGATCGACTGCTCGTCGCCGATGTCGGCGAAGACGTCATCGTAGGCCGCCACCTCGCTCGCTCCCGCCGCCGGCACCGGGATGCCGCTCTGCAGCATGGCCGAGAAGAGGGCGAGCGCCTTGAGGAGGACGGTCTTGCCCCCGGTGTTGGGGCCGGACACGAGCAGCGTCCGCTCGCCGGGCTCCATGGTGAGGTCGAAGGGCACCACCTCGATGCCCTGCGCGAGCAGCAGTGGGTGCCGGCCGTCGCGAACCGCGAAGCCCTCCCCTGCCCGTCGCAGTCGCGTCGCCTCGCATCGGAAGCGAATCGCGTACCTGGCCCGCGCGTACAGTCCGTCGAGTTCGACGAGCGCGTCGAGCGCATCCCGCAGTTCGGTGGCACTGGGCCGTAGCTCATCGCTCAACGCCATGAGGATGCGATCGACCTCGCGCGCTTCTTCTCCCTCCAACTCACGAATGCGATTGCACGCCTCGATCGCCGCCGGGGGTTCGACGAAGAGCGTGGCGCCGGACCCGGAGGCGTCGTGCACCAGGCCACCCACCGCCCCTCGCGCTTCGCGACGGATGGGGATCACGAAGCGCCCGTTGCGCAGCGTCACCGATGCGTCGAGCACGCGCTGGTGCGGTTCGAGGCGACTGACGATGCGTTCAAGGAGGGCGACGAGATCGCCCTGCGCGTGTCGCAACTCCCGCCGCACGCGGCGCAGCAGCGGCGATGCGTCATCGCGGACCGTGCCGTCGTCATCAATGGCCCGGTCGACGGCGGCTTCGTGCCTGGGGTGCGCGGGCAGCCGCTGTCGCAGCGCATCCAGCACGGTCCGCGCCACGAGCGGCTGGCGTGGATCGCGCAGGGACTCGGCCGTGAGTCGGCTCGCGCGCGCGAGCTGCGCGACGTCACGCAGCTCGGGACCCGTGAGCTGCGTCCCAGGCACGCGGAGCCGGGCGAGCGCCGCCCGCACGTCGGCGAATCCCTGCGGCGACCATCCCGCGTCGCTCGACACCAGGGCCCGCATGGCCGTGACGCGCGTGAGTGCCTGCTCCGCGTCTGCGAGATCCCCCAACGGTCGGAGCGCGCGCACCACCTCGGCGCCTAACGACGTCGCGGCGTGCCCCGCCACCACGTCGAGGACCGACGCGAACTGCAGGACGGAAAGGGCGTGGGGGTTCACGGGCGGCAGGAAGGAGGAAGCGCGCGCAGGCTTCAGCGCGGCGCCGCCAGCTCCTCCTTGACGATGGCGCTGAGCACCGCGCCGTCCACCTGACCCTTGAATCGGGGCACGACCTTGCCCATCACGGCGCCGATCGCCGTGGCGCCGCCCTCGATGGCGGCACGGACCGCGGCACGCACCTCGGCAGGGTCGATGGCCGGCGGCAGGTACGCCTCCAGCGCCGACGCCTCGTTCGCCTCGCGCTCCGCGAGTTCCGGTCGCGCACCCTTGGTAAAGGCCTCCACCGCTTCACGGCGACGCTTCAGCGCCTTGCGCACGACGTCGACGGCGTCCTCGTCGGTGAGCGCGCGGCGCAGCTCGATCTCCTTGTTCTTCATCTCCGAGAGCAGGGTGCCAAGCAGGAGGGACGCAGCCCTTTCCTGTGCCTTTCGGGCAGCGAGGGCGTCCCGCTGGATGCGGGCGAGGAGTTCCGACATGGGAATCAAGGGAGGAAGCAGCGCCCGCGTGCAGACCGTGCCGCGTGGTGATTGGCGGGCGAATCGAGAACGTTACCCATTCGCGACGGGCCGCGCTGGCAGGTCAGGTCGACCTGGGCCCGCGCCTGCCGACGCCCCGGCTGCCAATCCGAGTCGGAACCCTCTGCCTCCCAACCAGGCTCCCGGATCTCGCTTCGGCTGGAGGGCGACGTGTACCGAATCCATGCGCGACGGCCGGGCGCAGGGGCACCCCGAACTACCCCGGCGGCCACGCGAGCGGACGCTGACCCAGCACGTGCGCATGCACGTGAAACACCGTCTGGCCAGCGGCAGCGTTCGTGTTGATCACGGTCCGATACCCTGACTCGGCGATCCCCTCCGACTTCGCCACCGCCGCACACGTCAACAGGAGTCGGCCGAGCACCCCGGCATCGGTCGCATCGTTGAGTGTCGCAACGTGGGTTCGCGGAATCACGAGCACGTGAACCGGCGCCTGCGGATTGATGTCGCGAAACGCGAGGTTGTGCTCGTCGCTGGCCACCAGGGTTGCCGGGATCTCGCCCTTGGCGATACGACAGAAGAGACAGGAATCAGGCATGGGTGCGTGCCTCGGCCAGGGTAGCGCGGACGATCGCCACGCCAGCGATCGCGGCGGTTTCGAATCGAAGGATATCCCCGCCCAGCGCGACGCGCGTGAAGCCGGCGGCATCAAGCGCCACGCGTTCATCCTCCTCAAGTCCCCCTTCAGGCCCGATCGCGATCGACACCGGGGCCGTCATGCGCGCGGTAACGATGCCCGTGCCAGCCGGGTCGAGCACGAGGCGCGCGCCCTCGCCGGGGAGCGCCGAAACCGCGCGGGCGAGCGTGCTCTCGGGATAGAGCGACGGGAGCCAGCGCCCGCCCGACTGTTCGAGCGCCGACGCCATGCGCGCGCGCACCTTTCCGGTGAAGGTTGGCCCCTCACCGCGTGGCTTCACGCTGCGCGAGCGACGGTACATGACCGGTCGCCAGCTCGAGACGCCAAGCTCGGCGACCTTCTCCGCGAGCCAGAGCATGCGGTCCCGGTCGGCGATGGGAACGAGCAGGTGAATCGTCGGGTGCGGGATGGCGGCATCGATCGACGTGACCTCGACGGCAACGCCGGGCGCGAGGCGTACCAGCGTCCCGAGCGCTCGCTGCCCCTGGCCGTCGAGCAGTGCGATGCTTGCACCGACGCCGAGCCGGCGCACGCGCACGTGCCTGGCGACCTCGTCGCCCAGCGTGATCGTCGCGCCGCGTATGAGCGGCTCCTCCGCGAGGAGGAACGACGCTACGGCCTCGCGATCGTCACGCTCCACCAGTTCTCCTCTGCGTCATCGGCGCGCACGCTCCAACCATCGGCAGCGAGCGCTTCCAGCATGGACGATTGTTCGTCGACCAGGATGCCAGCCAGCACGGCGATGCCACCCGGGCGAAGCGCCTGATACATCGCCGGCAGCAATTCCACGAGCACCGAGGAGATGATGTTCGCCACGATGAGGTCCACGGGCGCAACGAGCGGGAGCAGCACGCCGGCATCACCCTCGAACACGTGTACGACACCGTCCATGCCGTTCGCTCGGACATTCTCCTCGGCGTTGGCGATCGCCTCGCCGTCGTACTCCACCGCGAAGACGCGCGACGCCCCGAGCTTTGCCGCGGCGATGGCGAGCACTCCGCTGCCCGCGCCCAGGTCCGCAACCACCAATCCGGGGCTCATGACCTGCTGCAGCAGGCGGATCGCGCCTCGCGTCGTGGGATGGTCTCCGGTACCAAAGGCCATGCCCGGATCGATCACGATGGTCCGCGCCGGGTCGAGGCCCTCGGCCAGCCACGGGGGCGCGATCGTCACGGCACCGAGGTCGTGGGCCCGCAGCCGATCGCGCCAGGCCAGACTCCAATCGGTGTCGTCCGCGCGGCCCACCGTGCACAGCGCATCCGGCGAGGCCTCACGAACGGCCGCGACGATGGCGGGCATGTCCGCTTCGGGCGGAAAGTGCGTGACGAGGCTGGCGCCGTCTTCGTGCACCCCGAGCGCTCCGGCGGAGAACAGCGCGGCGAGCACCTCGTCGCGCGCTGCGCCCGCATCGACCCGCAGCGACGACCAGCTCACGCGCCCAGCGCCTCCTTCATCCTGGACCAGAACCCCTTGGATCGCGCGCTCTCCGGCGGCGTCTGTGCGTGAGCGAGGAGTTCCCTGAGGAGTGCCTCCTCCTCGCGGCTGACGCGATCCGGCGTCCACAGCTGAACGCGCACATGCATGTCGCCCACGCCCGAGGCGTTCACCTGCGGAAGGCCGCGCCCGCGCAGGTGGATGATCTGGCCACTCTGGGTTCCCGGCGGAATGCGCACGGACAGCCGCCCGCCGAGCACCGGGACGTCGACATCGGCACCAAGGACCAGCTGCGGGTACGACACCAGGACTTCGGTGTACAGATCCTCGCCGTCGCGCTCGAAGCGCGGATCGTCGGCCACATCGAAGACGATGAGCACATCGCCGCGCGGCCCGCCACGCGCACCGGCGTTGCCGAGGCCACGCAGCGTCATGTATTGCCCCGAGGACACGCCGGCCGGAATCTGGACCGGGATGGTGTGCTCACCGCGCAATCGTCCCTCGCCACGGCACTTCTTGCACGGCGACGTCACGACCACGCCTTCACCGGAGCACATCGGGCACGGGGCCACGGACACAAACTGTCCGAAGAATGAACGTTGCGCGCGCCGCACTTCCCCGCTCCCGCTGCACGTGTGGCACGTGGTGGGCTTGGTCCCCGGCTCGGCGCCCGTGCCGGCGCATTTCTCGCACGGATCGAGCAGCTTGACCGTGAAGGTCTTGGTCGTCCCCGCGGAGACCTCGGCGAGACTCAGTTCGACCGTGATCTTGACGTCCTGACCGCTTCGCGGCCCTGAGCGCCGGTTCCCCTGGGCAAACAGGTCGTTCAAGCCGCCGAACCCGCCGAAGTCGCGCATGAAGATGTTGAGCGCCTCGGACAAATCCACGTGATGGAAGCCACCGGCACTCGCGCCGCGGAGCCCGGCTTCGCCGTAGCGGGTGTAGGCCGCGCGCTTCTCGGGATCGCGAAGCACGTCATACGCCTCGGTGATCTCCTTGAACTTCTCCTCGGCGTCCTTGGAACCCTCGTTCTTGTCCGGGTGCCATTTGGTCGCGAGCCGGCGATACGCCTGCTTGATGTCATCGTCGCTCGCGTCGCGTGCGACGCCGAGCACCTTGAAGTAGTCAGCCATGAACGGGTCAGTGCAGGATGTCGGAGACGAGCACCGACGTATGCCGAACCAGCGCGATCACCTTGTCGTACGGCATCCGCGTCGGACCGATCACGCCAATCACGCCCGAGAGCGCACCGACCGAATACTCGGCGGTGACGATCGTGAACCGCTCGAGTCGCGGATCGCCGTGTTCGTTGCCGATGGTGATCGAGAGCCCCGGCGCCGCGGATCGCGTCCGCAGCAGTTCGGCGAGGTGCGTCTTGCGTTCCGTCAGGTCGAGAAGGCGGCGCATGCCGTCGCCGCTGGTGAACTCCGGCTGGTCGGCGAGTACCGAGGCCTGGCCGAGCACCACCCCGGAATCGTCCGTACCGACCGGCAGGTCGAAGAGCGTATCGCCCTCCTGCACAAAGACATTGAGGAGGTCGGTGGCGCCGGGAGTCGCCGACGTGTCGCGCAGCCGCTCACCTAACGACTGACGGATCTCGCGCAGCGTGAGTCCGGCAAGGCGCTGGTTGAGCACGACCATCACCTCGGCCACCACGCGTTCCGCCATCTGGCCGGGCACCTCGACGAAGATGGTGCGCACCGCTCCCCCTTCGAGCGTCAGCACCAGGAGCAGCCGCTCTTCGGTCAGCCGCACGAGTTCGAGCCGCTGCAGTCGGACGCTGTCGAGCCGCGGCCCGAGGGCAACGCCCAGTTCCTGGGTCACGATCGACAGGCTCTGCGCGGCGCGGCGCAGGATGGTCTCGATCGCCGACGCGCCACTCCCCGCGAGCTGCTCGCTCAAACGCTCGGCCTCTGGCCGCGGCGCCTGCGGGGCCCGCATCAGGGCATCGACGTACTGCCGATACGCGATGTCCGTCGGCACACGACCCGCCGAGGTGTGGGGATGGTAGAGATACCCCTTCTCCTCGAGGTCGCTCATGGTATTGCGGATCGTCGCGGGCGAGACGCCAAGGCCAAATCGGCGCGAAATGGTTCTGGATCCGGCAGGCTCCGCGGTCTCGACGTAGCTCTGAATGACGGCCTCCAGAACCTTGCGCTCGCGCTCCGAGAGTTCGGGAAGGCCCATAAGTTCAAACCTAGTAACGACTTCGGTTGCCAGTCAAGGCACTAACCAGGGCATCGAGTCTGAGCCAACCGGTCGGAGTCAGACGAAGTCTGCCCTCTCGCACGGCTCCCCAGCCGGTCTGACACCAGGACTCGACCATCGGCGTGTCCTGATCTTCAACCACCAGGCCAGCGTCGGAGCGCAAGCCAAGGTACACCGCTTCGATCGCGTGCTGCTCGCGCGACAGGAGTTCCTGCCCGGCTATGGGATCCTCACCGCGAGCCACCGCGAGATCCCAGGCCACGAACTCCGGCCGATTCCAGCGTCGAACCCGCCCGTCAAAGCCATGCGCCGACGGACCGATCCCAAGGTAGGGTGCCCCGGTCCAGTACGCGGAGTTGTGCACGGCGCGGTGCCCGGCGCGCGCGTAGTTGGAGACCTCGTAGTGGTCGTAGCCAGCGGCGGTGAGAACATCGTGGGTCCGCAGGAATTCGCGCTCGTGCACTTCGTCATCGGCCGCGTGGAGCTGGCCGCGCGCGGCCTGGCGTCCGAGCGGGGTGTGCGGCTCGATCGTGAGCCCGTAACACGAGAGGTGCGGCGGGTGGATCGTGACCGCCGCGTCGAGATCGCGTTCCCAGTTCCGGCTCACGCCCGTCGGCAGCGCGTAGATGAGATCAAGGGAAAGCTCGTCGATCCCTTCGCCTCGCAGGACGCGCACCGCCTCGCGTGCGGCCTCGGCGGTGTGCACGCGGTGCATCCACCGGAGTACTTCCGGGTCGAAGCTCTGTACACCCAACGACACGCGCGTGACTCCGGCCTCGCGCCATCGTGCCACATCAGGCGCGGAAACATCCTCGGGGTTGGCCTCGAGCGTGATTTCGGCGTCGAGCGCCACGCCGATGCGCGAGGTGATCGCCTCGATCAACCGAGCCACGCCTTCGCCGCCAAGCCTCGATGGTGTGCCACCGCCGAGGTACAGGGTCGCGAGCGGAGTGTCCGCGTGCAGGCCGCGCACGGTCAGTTCTCCCGCGATCCGCTCCGCGAAGGCGCGCGCCGGCACGTCACGGCGCACGGCGATCGCGAAGTCGCAATACGAGCAGCGCCGCGCACAGAACGGAACATGGACGTAGAGGTGCCTCGCGCTCATCCCCGAAGCTAACGCCAGGCCGCGCGCACCATCCCGCTGGCGTCCACCTCCGCCCAGCCCTGCACCGTGAGTGTGGCCAGCGCGGCTGCGAGTGCGGACGGCGAGAGCCCGGACGCTGCGAGCAACTCGTCAGGCAGCCTCGGTCCCACGCGCAACACGTCCACCACGGCGGATTCGTCCTGACCGAGTTCCGTGGCGTCCGGTGCCGTGGATGTCGAGAGCGCCCGACCGCCCATTCGACCGCGCGTCGTGAGCGCCAGGAGACCGAGCAGGTCTTCGACCGAGGCCACGGCCTGTGCCCCGTCGCGCAGCAGCTGGTTGGAGCCGGCAGACGCCGGTACGTCGATCGGCCCGGGGACGGCGGCGCAGATGCGGTTGATCGCGCCACCAACCGTCGCGGTGATCAGCGCCCCTGACCTGTGACCGGCTTCGGTGACGAGGATGACGTCGGCCAGGGCGGCGATGAGGCGGTTGCGTCTGGGAAACGCGCCACGATGGGCGCGCGCGCCTGGGAGGGCCTCCGACACGACGACCCCATGGCGACAGATGGTCTCGTACAACGCGAGGTTTTCGAGCGGATAGGGCATGTCGACCCCGGTACCGAGCACCGCGACCGTCCCACCTTCGCCATCGAGGGCGGCGCGGTGGGCGTGAGCATCCACGCCGCGGGCGAGTCCGGAAACCACGGTCACGCCGGCCCGCGACGCCCCCGACGCAAAGCGCGCGGTGACCCGGACGCCGTAACTCGTGGCCTCGCGCGTCCCGACGATCGCGACCGACACGCGGGACAGCCGATCGACCCGCCCCAGCGCGAAGAGCACTGGCGGTGCATCGGCGAGCGCCGTGAGCGACGTTGGGTAGGTGGGTTGGCCGAACTCCAGGACCTGGACGCCGAGCCGCGCACATGTGCGGACCACATCGCGCGCACGCGACCAGGCGGCCTGCTGCACATCGTTTGTGAGCGCGAGCAGGGCCGCCGCCGGACCACCCTGAGCGGCGGCCTCGTGCCATCCCCCGGCGCCCAGCCCCCTCACGCAACGAAGCGCGAGAGTCGCCGACGGCTCCACGCCTACACCTCGTCGTCGGCGATCGGAACCGGTTCCTGGCGCCGCAGCTCGAGCAGCCGGGCCCACCACGCCGCGAGGAGCGCATCGAGGCCGGTGCGCGCTGCCGCGCTGACCGAGTACACACCGAATGCGCCTGGCGCTGCGACGTCCGGCACGTAGTCCTCGCCCAGCAGATCCAGCTTGGTGAAGACCACGCAATGCGGCTTGGCCGCGAGCGTCGCGGAGTACTGCTCCACTTCGTGCCGAAGCTGGTCGTACTCCGCCTGCCAGTCCATCGCGTCGATCGGGATGAGGAACGCGAGGATGCGCGTACGTTCGATGTGTCGCAGGAACTGCAGACCGAGTCCGCGGCCCTCGTGCGCCCCCTCGATGATCCCCGGGATATCGGCCACCACGAACGTGCGATGGTCGCTCAGCGGCACGACGCCGAGGTTGGGGGACAGCGTGGTGAACGGGTAGTCCGCGATCTTGGGTCGCGCGGCCGAGATGACCGACAGCAGGGTCGACTTGCCGGCGTTCGGTTGCCCGACCAGCCCAACGTCGGCAATGAGGCGCAACTCCAGCTCGAGCGTGCGTGCCTCGCCTTCCTCGCCAGGTTGCCATTCGCGCGGCGACTGATGTGTCGCGGTAGCGAAGAACGCGTTGCCCTTTCCTCCACGGCCGCCCCTGGCCACGATGAGGGATTGCTCGTGTTCCAACACCTCGCCGACAAACGCGCCGGTGTCGAGATCGCGAATGATGGTCCCCGGAGGAACCGGAAGCGTCACGTCCTTGCCGGATTTGCCCGTGCGGTTGCTGCCCTCTCCGTGGTTCCCGCGTTCGGCAGACCACGCATCGCGGTACGTGTAGTCGAGCAACGTGGTCAGGTTGCGATCAGCCACCACGATCACGTCCCCTCCCCGCCCGCCGTCGCCGCCGTCGGGCCCGCCCATGGGGACGAACTTCTCGCGACGGAACGAGGTGGCCCCGGATCCACCGGTCCCTGCTGCCACGCGGACGACAACGCGATCAATGAACATCGTGAGCGAGGACGCGCGTGAAGAGGAGGTGGTAGCGTTCGTGGTCACCCTCCCCGAGCATGTCGGCCAGGGCATCGAGGGTGCTGCGAACGTCGGATGCCGACGCCCCAGCGTGCAGTGCGCCGTGCAGGTGGGAGTGCAACTGACGATCCTGTCGGGCCGCAGCGCAGGCGGCGACGATGCACAACTCGCGTCGCGGCAGGTCGAGCTCAGGCCGCGACAGGACCTTGCCGTACCCGTCCACGATCATCCACGCGTCGAGCGCGGGATGGAGCGCGCGGATGTTGTGCCGGAGGCGCTGGTAGAACGGCCCATAGACCACCGCGCACGTGCGCTCCCCGCTCTCCGCCCAGCGCTCCGATTGATCGTGTCGTTCACCGTCGTCGTGCAACGGGGCGGGACGGCCCGAGAGCCGGCGCCATTCGCGCGCGGCGTTGAGCGTGCGGGGGAACCCGGCGAACAGGTACGATTGCAGGATGACCTCCTCCACCCACTCGGGGCGCACGACGTCCACGGCATCGGCGATCCGGGCGCGCACCTCGGCCTCCGGGCCCGCTGCGACTGCCGCAGCGAGCCGCACGAGGGCGGCCAGTTCGTCGTCGAACACCAGCACGTTAGGTGTGACTGCCGCGACCTCCGTCATCGAATCCCCGCCGGTTGCATCATTTGTCCGCCGTCCGTGGTCACGCGTCGATCGAACGCACGTCGCCGACCACTTCACCGCGCGTGTTCCGCACGCGGGTGCGAGCGAAATCCTGCAGGCGTTGAGGGAGCGGGTCCGGCAATGCCCCGAGCAGCTGCAGCAGTCGCAACACCGCGGGATACTGAGCGCGCGTCGCGCCGTCCTCCACCTTCACGGTGCAGCCCAGCCCGCGATCGAGGATGGCCACGGAGTGTACCCCTTCGGCGCCGACCTTGGGTACCACGTTGCCGGATGTTTCCTCGACCACCAGCGAGTCGAATCGATCGGACCCGCTGAACAGGAGCGGTCGCGTCCGGATCGCGCGCATGATGCGCGCCGGAATCTCCTCCCCGCGCGTCGCGCTCGTCGCGAGCATCGCGTAGGCGCGCGACATCTGGGCCAGCGGCAGGCCGAAGACCACAACGCCGCAACCATCCACGCCGCGCTCGATCTTCTCCGCGGGCACGCTGGTCCAGCGCGCCACCGCCTCGAGGGATGCGACCTGGACGGGGTGACCGTCGCGTTCGTAGCCCTGGGTGGGCCAGCCGCTCAGGTGCGCTCGGCCGAGCATCGACGCGTGTTTGCCCGAGCAGTTGTTGTGGAGTCGGCTCGGTGCGGCCCCTGCCTCGCGCAGGGCCTTGGCCCCGCGCCGCGACAAAGGCTCGTGCGGACCACAGGCCAGATCGCCTTCCTCCAGTCCGATCGACTGCAGCATGTGCGCGGCCACGGCAACGTGTTCAGGCTCTCCGCCGTGTGACGCGCACGCCAGCGCCAGCTCGTCGTCGCCCCAGACCAGCTCGTCGAAGCCGCCGGTCTCCAGGAACGGCATCAACTGGAACGGCTTGGCGCAGGAGCGCCACGGCGAATGCATGAACGGATCTCGCGCCACGCCAACCAGTCCGGTGGCAGCGTCCCACACCGCCGCGTGTACGCGATGCCGTGACTCGATCATGCTGCCACGACCGACAACGACATCAAGCTGATAGGTCTGCATGGGAGGTGCGCCGTGGCCCGCGGAGGTCCGATGAAGATAAGTGGACGGGTGCTCGCACCGCTTGCCTCCCCGAGAACGGCTGGCCTAGCTTCCACGCCCATGACTGCCCATTCCGTGCGCGTCCCTCGAAGCCGACTGCAGGAGCTGTTGCACGGCATGCGCGCCCGGCGCGTGGCGATCATCGGCGATGCCATGCTCGACGTGTACCTGCGCGGCGACGTCGATCGCATCTCCCCGGAGGCGCCCGTGCCCGTGGTGCGAGTGCGGGAGCGTCGCTACGCGCTCGGTGGCGCGGCGAACGTGGCGCAGAACGTGGCCGCCTCCGGTGCCGAGGGCACGCTGGTGGCCGCGGTGGGCCGGGACGCATCCGCCGAGCGCCTGCGCGCGATGTTGCGCGAGATCGGGTCGGACGACCGGGCCCTGCTGTCCGTGCAGCGTCCAACGACCACCAAGACGCGGCTCGTCGCGCGTTCACAACAGGTCGTCCGCTTCGATGAAGAAGAGGACGGGGATCTGGAGGCACCCGACCTCGAACGATTGCTCTCCGCGCTGATGGCGGAGGTCGCGATGAGCGACGCGCTGGTGCTCGAGGACTACAACAAGGGCGTGCTGGTCCCTTCCGTGATCGAAGCCGCCATTGCGGCCGCGCGGGCGCGCGGCATTCCGGTGATCGTGGACCCGAAGTACCGCAACTTCTTCCACTATCGCGGCGCAACGATCTTCAAGCCGAACCGCCGGGAGCTGGAATCGGCGTTAGGCGCCTCGGTTCGTCTCGAGGACGCGGGAACCCTCCCGGCCACGCTCGCGCGTCTGGGCGCGGAGTATCTCCTCCTGACGCTCGGGGAGCGAGGGATGGCGCTCGTGTCGTCCGGTGGTGCTGTGGACCATATCTCGTCGACGGCGCGCGAGGTCTACGACGTCGTGGGCGCCGGGGACACGGTGACCGCCTACCTGGCAACGTCGCTCGCCGCGGGCGCGACGGCACTCGAGGCAGCCGTGGTGGCCAACCTCGCCGCCGGCGTCGAAGTCGGGAAGCTTGGCGCCGCGACGGTGACGCCGGACGAGATCCTGGCCGCCTTCGACGACGCCGAGGCCATACCGGCCGCGCGCGGTCACGCGTAGGTTGCGGGTGCGGGCCCTTAGCTCAGCCGGTTAGAGCAGCGGACTCATAATCCGACGGTCCTGGGTTCGAGCCCCAGAGGGCCCATGGCAGTACTCACGGTGCATATCTGACGTCGCGCGCCTGTCCGGCCGGACTTCCTCACCCTCGGCCGACCCGTTAACCTTCCCATCCCTTGCGCCGACCTTCGGTGCATGCGGTCGCGTAGCTCAGCTGGTTAGAGCGCTGGTCTCACATACCAGAGGTCCGGGGTTCGAGTCCCTGCGCGACCACTTCCGCCACGATGTCGTCTCCGTGGCCGCATTCAGGGCGCCTCGATGGTCGAGGCGCCTTTCTGCTTCACGACCACGCGACCGCGCCGGTAGTGGGAGTCCACCGCGGACGCGTGGAGCGCCACCACGAGACAGGGTGGCTTCCGCCGACCGTACGTGCCCGGTCCGGCGCTACGTCTCGGCGGCGGCCCGGATGTCGGCGTCGACCATCAGCTTCACCAGTTCGTTGAACCCCACGGCGGGCGTCCACCCGAGCTCCGTGCGCGCACGCGACGCATCGCCCTGCAGGTGATCGACCTCGGAGGGGCGCAGGTACCTCGGGTCCAGTTCGACGTATTGGCGCCAGTCGAGGTTGGCGTGGGTAAAGGCGGCTTCGACGAAGTCGCGCACCGAATAGGACGTGCCGGTCGCGACCACATAGTCGCCCGGTGCGCGGTGCTGCAGCATGCGCCACATCGCGTCCACGTAGTCGCCGGCAAAGCCCCAGTCGCGCCGCGCGTCGAGATTGCCTAACGCGAGCTTCTTCTGCTTGCCGGTCACGATGCGACCCACGGCCAGCGAGATCTTGCGCGTCACGAAGGACTCGCCGCGGCGAGGTGACTCGTGGTTGAACAGGATTCCGTTCGCCACGAACATGCCCCACGCCTCACGATGGTTGATGGCGTGCCAGTGCGCCGCGACCTTGCTCACCGCGTACGGACTCCGCGGATGGAACAGCGTTGCCTCCGATTGCGGCGGCCGTGCGGCGCCGAACATCTCGGACGAACCGGCCTGGTACACGCGCACGGCGCGGCCCGTACGCTCGATGTGCTCCCGCACCGCCTCGAGCAGGCGCAGCGTGCCGGTCGCGACGATATCGGCCGTGTACTCCGGCTGGTCGAACGACACCCGCACGTGGGACTGCGCGGCCAGGTTGTAGACCTCGTCCGGCTGCACGGCCTCCACCACGCGACGCAGCGAACTGCCGTCGGCCATGTCACCGTAGTGCAGCCGGAAGCGCGCCTCCAGCGCCGGGTCGAGCGCGAGATGGTCGATGCGGCCGCGATTGAACGTCGACGACCGCCTGACGAGTCCGTGGACCTCGTAGCCCTTGCCGAGCAGAAGCTCCGCAAGGTAGGAGCCGTCCTGGCCGGTAATGCCGGTGATGAGCGCTTTCTTCATGTGGAGACGAAGTCTAGTCGTCGGTGGCCGCGTGCGGCGTCATGGCGCCACCACCTTGCCGTCGAGCGCGGCTCCAAGGCGTGTGGCCCGGGCGAGTGCGGCGTCGTCGAGTCGCGCGGCGACGTACGTGGCGTCATCCCCGTGACGGACAGAAACCACTTCGCCCATCCGGTGAAGTTCGGCGAGCAGCTTGCCGTTGGCATGATCCAGCCGGAGCGCCACGAGCGGCGTGTGCCGGCGCGCCGCCGCCAGCAGCGCGTCGCGCAGCTCGACGGTCCCCTCGTCGCCCCCGATCGCCGAGCAGAACACGTGGCGGGGAAAGAGATTGCGGGCACGCGTTCGAAGGCCATCCACCTCACCCACCGACAGCTGGTCGACCTTGTTGAACACGTACACCACATCCTTGTCGTGGACCCCAAGCTCGCCCAGCACCTCGTCGACCACCTCGCGCTGCTCCTCCCAGAACGGGTGCGAGGCATCGATCACGTGCAGCAGCAGCTCGGCTTCCAGCACCTCCTCGAGCGTCGCACGGAACGAAGCGACCAGATGGTGCGGCAGCTTGCGAATGAAGCCGACCGTGTCCGTCACGACCATGCGCGTCTGTTCGTTCAGCGCCACCTCGCGGGTGAGCGGATCCAGCGTCGCGAACAAACGGTCCTCGACAAAGATCTCCGGTGCGTGCGACAAGGCACGCAGCAACGACGACTTGCCGGCGTTCGTGTAGCCCACGAGCGCGGCGCGAAAGACATGTTTGCGCGCCTGTCGCTGCACGAGCCGCGATCGCTTCACCTCGGCCAGCCGTTCCTTGAGCAGGCGGATCCGATGGCCGATGAGGCGTCGATCCGTTTCGAGCTGCGTTTCGCCGGGCCCGCGCATGCCCACGCCGATACCGCCGCGCGTCTTCTCCAGGTGCGTCCACATCCGGGTCAGTCGCGGCAACATGTACTCCAGCTGCGCGAGTTCGACCTGCATCTTCGCTTCGCTGGAACGGGCACGGGTGGCGAAGATGTCGAGAATCAGCTCGGCGCGGTCCATCACGCGCTTGCCGATGGCATCCTCGATGTTCTTGCCCTGGGACGGCGACAGCTCGTCGTCGAAGATGACCAGCGTCGCCTCGAGGTCGCCGGCGAGCGCGGCCAGTTCTTCGAGCTTGCCGGAACCCAGGTAGGTGCCAGGGTGCGGCCGATCGATCTGCTGGGTCAGCGTGCCCACGACCCTGGCGCCCGCGGTGTCCGCGAGACGTTCGAGTTCCTCGAGGTGCTCCTCGACGTGGTGCCGTGCGTTCGTGCGCTTGCGCGGTGCCCCCACGAGAATCGCCCGCTCGACGGGCGGCGTCAGGGAAATGGGTTCGCGGGAAATGGCGGCGGAGGGCTCGGGGGTTTCGGAGCTGGGCCGGCGCACGGGGACGCCGGGACGAGGGCGCCTAACGAGCGCCGGAAAGCGTGGAGAACCGACCGCGCTGGTCGTACGGACGCGTGAAGTTGCCGATCGGGGTTCCGAACGTGATGTCACCCTGCACGCGGTACTCCACGCTTCCGGTGTTCATCAGCTGGCGGCCCGCGGCGCCCACGCCCGCGTACGAGAAGTTGAGCGGCAACCGCACGGTCGTGCTCTCGCCCTTCTGCACCTGGAATCGCGTGTTGTATTCGCCGTCACCAAACTTTACCGAGTCGACGAGAATCGAGTACGTGAGTCGTGAACCGTCGAGCCGGTAGCCGTTCGGGTTGTACACACCCAGCACCACCTCGATCGACCCGCCCGTGAGGCCGAGCCCGGTGACGCGGCCGTCCTTGAAGGTCACGACCGGCTCCTTGAAATCGCGACCCAGTGCGCCACACGCTGTGAGCGTCGCCAACAGCACTGCCCCGCCGATTGTACGCATACGTCGAGTCATCACCTGGGTTCCTCCAGCTCCGTTCGTGAGGCGTCCTCTGCCTCGGGCTCAGTCATGCTCCCCGCTCCCTCGGCGCGCCGCTTGAGATCGGCCCACCACTGCAACCGCTTCCCGATATCGCGCTCGAAGCCGAATGGCCCCGGCGCATAGAGCACCCGGTCGCGCACCGCGTCCGGCAGGTACACCTGCGGAATGTAGGCCGTCGGGTCGTCGTGCGCGTACTGGTACCCCTTTCCATAACCCAGTTCCTTCATCAGCGACGTGGGGGCGTTGCGGATGTGGAGCGGAACCGACTCGGCGGGGAACTCGCGCGCGAGGTCGAGGGCCGCCTTCCAGGCCACGTACACCCGGTTCGACTTGGGTGCCGTCGCGAGATACACGGCGGCCTCCGCGAGGGCCAGTTCGCCTTCGGGCGACCCCAGCGCCTGATAGGTGTCGCGCGCGGCGAGTGCAATCGCCAGGGCCTGCGGATCGGCGAGCCCCACATCTTCGGCGGCAAAGCGCACCGTACGCCTGGCGATGTACATCGGATCCTCGCCGCCCACGATCATGCGGCCGAGCCAGTACAGGGCTCCCTGCGGATCGCTTCCTCGCAGCGCCTTGTGGTAGGCCGAGATGAGGTTGAAGTGCTCTTCGCCGCTCTTGTCGTAACGTGCCGCACGGAGCTGCATCGCGTCACGAATGACCTCTGGCGTCAAGTGCCCGCGCGTGCCGGCGTGTTGCGCCGCGGCCTCGAGCGCGTTGAGCGCGCGCCGTGCATCGCCATCCGACTCGCGCGCGAGCCACGCGAGGGCGTCATCGTCCGCGACGAGTTGCTCCCGCCCCAGGCCCCGCTCCTCGTCCGCCAGCGCGCGGCGCAACAGCGCCTCGAGGTCGGCCGCGCCAAGCGCAGTGAGCACAAACACGCGTGTACGACTGAGCAGCGCGCCATTCAGCTCGAACGAGGGATTCTCCGTCGTGGCGCCCACGAGCGTGACGATGCCCTCCTCGACCGCGGGCAGAAAGGCATCCTGCTGCGCCCGATTGAAGCGGTGGATTTCGTCGACAAACAGAATCGTGCGCCGACCCATCGCCAGGCGACCCCGGGCGTCGGCAATGATCTCCCGCACGCGTGGGACGCCCTCGGTGACCGCCGAAAACGGCACGAACTCGCGCTCTGCGTAGCGTGCGAGGAGGAGTCCGAGCGTCGTCTTGCCCGTCCCCGGCGGCCCCCAGAAGATCATCGACGTCGGCACGCCTCGCTCGATCGCCTGCCGCAGCGCCTTGCCCGGGGCCAGCAGGTGCTCCTGCCCGACGAACTCCTCCAGCACCCGCGGCCGCATGCGTGCGGCCAGCGGCTCAGCCTGCGCGGAGGCGGCAAACAACGACGTGCCGACGTCAGGACGACGACGAGCGGGCATGTCAGTCCGGCGCTCCCGCGGCCTCAGGCTCGAGGCGCAGCCGCTCGACCGTGAGCCGCACCGCCGACTCCGCGCCCACGGATGGCCGGAACTCGCCCCGCGTCAGGGACCAGCTGCGTTTGCGCAGACGCTGCAGGCGGCGCAGTCCCTTGCCTTGCAGCAGATAGAGCCACCGGTCCGACGGCGCGAAGACGAACAGTTCGAGATTCGCGGTGAGCGTGACCTGTTCACCTCCGCCGATCATCGTCACCTCCGCGCCGGCATACGTCGCCCACGCCTGCTTCGAGCGGGCGATGGCATCGCGCACATCACTGTTCTCGAGCGACGTTCCGCGCCACGCCCGATCGGTCCGCCAGTCGTCGAGGCGGACGTCCACCGCCGGCGTCAGGTGTTCGACCAGCGCGAGGAGGAGCTCGATCGTGCGATCGGCATTCGGCACGAGTTGCGCCTCAAAGACGCCGTCGCGCGCACCAAACACGAAGCCTTCCCACCCGCTGCGAAAGTGGGGCCAGATGACCGACTCGGGGTGCGGGCCGCGGATGAACACCAGGCGATCGATCAGCGTTGGGATGCGGACGCCAGCTCACGCGCGCGGGCCAGCAGAACCTCGCGGTCATTGCGCGCCGGATCCTCGAGCACGAAGTCCCGGAGCGCGCGGAGCACCTCACCCAGCCGCGGGCCCGGCACGACGCCGGCTCCCTGCATCAGGTCTTCTCCATCGACCACCAGGTCCGAAATCTCGACCGGATCACGATACGCGCAACGGATCGATCGCCGGTAGAGCCCGCACCACGCCCGGGTCGCCGCACGGCGCGGCGCAGCCATCGCCATGCGCAACGTATCGGCGAGGTCGGCGCGGCCGGCCTGCGATGCCCAGTGCCTGAGCGTGATGTCCGTCACCGGCGCGGCCGCGATCAGCGCGGGTCGCAGGGCATGCGCCACGGTGGTCGCATGTGCCAGCCGCTGCACGTCGCGGTTGGAGAAGCGGAGTCCGGTGAGAAGCCCGACCACATCGTCGCGCCCAAGGCCGGTGAGGATCGCGCCGAGCCGGACGAGGGTGCGACGGCGCGCGATCCCGGCGTCGGATGATGCGTCGGGCAGCGCGAGACCGTCTGCCGCCTCCAGCACGGACGGCGGTGCCGCGGCGAGCGCGGGGAGGAGTTCGCGCAACGCGCCGCTCCGGGACCACAGGCGCAGAGATCGCCCGGGTTCGCGGACCTGCTCCAGCGTCTTCACCAGTTCCTGCTGCACACGTTCCTTCGAGAGGCGGTGCAATGCGGGCGCACTCTCCACGATTGCATCCCAGGTCGCTGGCGCGATCGTGAAGTCGAACCGTCCGGCAAACCGGAGCGCACGCAGGGCGCGCAGGCGATCCTCCGCCATGCGTCGACGCGGGTCGCCCACCGCCGCCACCACACGACGTGCGAGGTCCGCGCGCCCCCCAAACGGATCGTGCAGGAGGCGACGCGAGGGCGACCACGCCATCGCGTTGATCGTGAAGTCGCGCCGGGCAAGATCCTCGTCGAGCGACGCGCCGAACTCCACTTCGGCGTGCCGCCCATCCGTGCGCACGTCGTGCCGGAACGTCGTGACCTCATGCGGCGTTCCCGAGGGATCGAGCACGGCAATCGTGCCGAAGGCTTCGCCCACCGGGATGGTGCGCCGGAAGAGACGCCGCACCTGGGGCGGAGTGGCCGCGGTGGCGAGATCCCAGTCGAGGTGGGGAATCCCGAGCAGCGCATCGCGCACGGCCCCTCCTACGCACCACGTCTCGTGACCGGCCTCCTCGAGGCGTCGGGCAATGTCGAGCACCGCATGCGGCACCTCGAACGTGGGCACCGACCCTTCAGGCATCGAAGACGTCACGAAGTTCGTCGCCCTGCAGCCCGGCCCCGAGTGCGAGCATCAGGTCGATGCGGGCCTGCTGGGGTCGACGTGATCCGGTGAAGATGGCGCCAAGGTTGGCAAGGTGCCGGCCACCGCCTTCGTAGCCATACGTCTGTCCGACTCGACCGCGCGGTGCACGCGATGCCACCACCACCGGAAGCCCCGCCGCCACACACCGCCCGATCGCGGACGCCATGAGCGGCGGCACATTGCCGCGGCCGAGCGCCGCGATCACGACCCCGCGCGCGGTCTCGCAGGAGCGGTCCACGAGGCGGCCGTCGGCCCCGGAGAACGCCACGATGATGTCCACCGGTTCGGCGAGCGCCGATGGCGCGAGGACGGCCTGGCGCGCGCCTAACGACCTCCGGAACACCACCTCGCCGTCATCCACGACGCCGACCGGGCCAAGCCCCGGACTCTCGAAGGCATCGAGCATGTGCGTATGGGCCTTGGTCACGTCCAGCGCGGAGAACACGCGACCGTTCAGCACCACGAGGGCGCCGTATCCGCGCGCGTGTGTGCTGGCCGCCACGCGGACGGCATCGGACAGGTTGGCGGGCCCGTCCCAGCTCAGTTCGCTCGCGTTGCGCATCGCACCGGTGAAGACGATCGGCTTCTCGGTGTCGATGGAGCGCGTGGCGAGGTATGCGGACTCCTCGATCGTGTCGGTCCCGTGCGTGACCACGACACCGTCGATACGCGGATCGTTGACGAGGGCCACCAGTCGATTGCGCAGCGCCCACTCGCGCTCCACGGTCATGTGCGGCCCGGGGTAGCGGCCGAACTCCTCGACGCGAACGTCGGCGACCTCCTCGATGCCACGCGCCGCGGCCAGGATCTCCTCGGCAGCCAACGCCGGGACCGCGCCGCCAGCGACGGCATCAAAGCGCATGGAAATCGTGCCGCCCGTGAACACCAGGGCGATCACCCGCACAGCACGCTCCCGCCGTTCACATTGAGGATCTCACCCGTCACGTGGCGCGCCTGCGGGGCACACAGGAAGACGATCGGCGCCGCCACATCTTCGGGGGTGGCAATGCGCCCCACCGGGATCCCGCGGGCAATGCGCTCGCGTCCACCGTCGGCGTACGGCACCTCGCACATCTCGGTCTCCACCCAGCCCGGTGCGACGCTGTTGACCGTGATCCCGAGCGCCGCGACCTCGATGGCCACCGACTTCACGAACGCGATCATCGCACCCTTGCTCGCGCCGTAGTCGGCGTGCATCGCCTCACCGCGCTGGCCCGCGGTGCTGCTCACCAGGACCACGCGCCCGCCCTGGCCCATGTGGCGCAACGCGGCGCGTGTGCTGTAGAACATCCCGTCCACGTTGGCTTTCATCGTGTGCAACCAACGCGCATCGCCCATCGACGCGACGGGTTCTTCTTCCACCGGCCAGATGCCGGCGTTCCCCACGAAGATGTCCACGCCGCCCCAGGCCTCCGCGATCCTCGCAAAACACGCATCGACCGCGGCGCGCTCGGACAGCTCGGCCGCCACCGCCATCGCCCGCACGCCGCGCTCGCGCACCTCGGCGACCATCGCTTCGGCAGTGTCGGCACGCGATCGGTAGTGGATCGCCACGTCCGCGCCACACGCCGCCAGCAGGCGCGACGTCGCCGCGCCGATGCCGCGCGAGCCTCCGGTCACGACCGCGCGTTTGCCCCGCAAGTCGATCACGCCAGCGCCTCCTCGATCGTCTCGCAGATCACGTGTTCGAGACACAAATGCAGTTCCTGGGCACGATCGGTCCGATCGGTGGGGATCACGACCGCCACATCCGCCAGAGCGCGCAGCGCGCCACCATCGCGAGCCGAAAACGCCACGACCTTCGCGCCCTTGCCGCGGGCCGCCTGGGCCGCGCGCAGCACGTTCGGGGAGTTGCCACTCGTCGAATGGATCACCAGCAGGTCCGTCGCCTTCACCAGGCCCTCGACCTGACGTGCAAAGATGTCCTCGAACCCAAGGTCGTTGCCGGCCGCCGTCAGCAGCGAGGTGTCGGTGGTGAGCGCGACTGCGGCAAACGCACCACGATTGCGCACGTAGCGCACCACGTATTCGGTCGCGACGTGCTGCGCATCGGCGGCGGATCCTCCATTGCCACAGAAGAAGAGCGTGCCTCCGCGAGCAAGCGTGTCGCGCATGAGGACCGCTGCGTGCGCCACGGCCGTCGGCAACTCCCGGGAGGTACGCTCCGCGACCGCGGCCAGCTCCGCGAGACGCATACGCACGCGCGCGGCCACGCCAGCTTCGAATGTCGTCATCGCCTCAGCGCCCCACCGTGAAGAGCTCACGCAACCGGTCCCAGATCGACTTGTGCTCTCGCAACTGTGGCACCGCCTCCAGCATGTGATCCTCGAGCACGTGCCGAGGGTTGTCCTCCATCAGCACGCGTGCGTGGCGCTCGCCACCGACTTCGCGGAGCCAGAGCCTCACCGTGGCCAACGATCGCGAATCACCGTGATTGTCACTGGCCAGAATGTCCGCGACCCCCTCGGCGAGCATCAGGCGCGAGAACTCCGCGCGCGGTCCCGTCGAGAGCAGCAGCAACGCATCGCCCTGCACCACCACGCCGAAGTCGCGCCAGATATGCAGCTTGTCGATCGTGATGCCCGCATAGCGCTCGGGGTGTGCGATCACCGGCACGATGCCGCTGGCGCGCAGCCGCATCAGCTCGTCCGTCGAGTCAGGCGAGAGCGGAACGCGAGGGAACTCCACGAGCACGGCGTGCGAGCCGCCAAGGCCGAGCCGGGTGGAGGTGAGGTCTGCACCCGGCCCGTCGAGCATGATCTCGAACCCCGAATGCAGCACCATGCCCCCGGGCGCGTCGGCGCGCAGCCGATCGAGAAGTGCCCGATGCTGGTCGATCGGGGCGTCCGCGACCGCGGACGCGGCCAGATGCGGCGTGCATGCGATCTGCTTCACGCCTTCCTGCCAGAGTCGCTCGAGCACGCGGATGGAGTTCTCGTGCGTCGGTGATCCATCGTCGACGCCGGGAATGAGGTGCGAATGCAGGTCGATCACGGGGACGTCGCGATGGATGAGAGCGTGCGCAGCACCTCGAGGCTCCGCGCCTCGAATCGGGTCGGGTCCGACGCCATGTCTTCAATTGCCCGTGTCACGAGCGCATCGATGGCCAGGAGGTCGAGCGCGGTGGTCCGATCCGCGCCTTGATGCTCGATCACCCGACGCGTCGCGTCAACCGCAGCCGCCACCAGGCCCTCGGCGGACGCGGCCCTGCTCCCGACCGAAAGGGCCTCGGCGTGTTCACGGAGGCGCGCGGGGACGGCATCGCGCGAGAACCAGCCGACGGCCTGGGACATCAGGCGCCGATGAGCGTGCGCACCACCCGCTCGAGCGCCGCCAGGCCGTCACCCAGCCGCGCCGGATCGGGAATGCCCGCCTGCGCCATGTGTGGCTTCCCGCCCCCGCGCCCGCCGGCCAGCGCCGCGAGCTCACGCACCACGGCATCGGCACGCGCCCCCCGATCGCGCGCATCGTCCGTGGCCACCACCAGCAAGGTCGCCTTGCCGTCGGCCAGCGCCCCGCCTAACGCGGCCACGCCACTCCCCAGTTGCTCGCGAAGCGCATCACCCATCGCCTGCAGACTTCGGGCGTCGTCGACCTTGACCGTTTGTGCCACCAGGCGCAGGCCCTCGACCACGGGAGCCGACGCGACCCACGCGCGCACCTGATCTCCGCCGCCGCGCAGCGCGTCTTCCAGCTTGCGATCCAGGGCGCGCTTTTCGTCAACCAGCGCCTGAACCTTTCGGACGACCGTGTCCGGCGTCGCCTTGAGGACCTCGCCAACCCGATCGAGCGTGCGCTCGCGCTCGCGCAGCAGCTCGTAGGCGCCACGACCGGTCACCGCTTCGATGCGGCGCACCCCCGCCGCCACGCCGGTCTCGCTCAGGATCCGGAAGAGCGAGATCTGGCCGGTGTTGCTCACGTGCGTGCCGCCGCACAGTTCCACCGAGAGCCCCGGGATCGAGACCACACGCACCACGTCCCCGTATTTCTCGCCAAACAGCGCCATCGCGCCCGAGGCCACCGCCTCCTGATACGGCTTTTCGTCGGTATGCACGTCGACGGATGCCCAGATTCCGCGATTGACGGTCTCCTCGATGCCGGCGAGCACCTCAGGCTTGACCGGACCATGGTGCGTGAAATCGAACCTGAGGCGATCGGGTGCCACGAGCGACCCGGCCTGGTGCACATGGTCGCCGAGTGCGGCGCGAAGGGCCGCGTGGAGCAGGTGCGTGGCCGTATGATTGCGTTCCGTGTCGCGGCGTCGATCCGAGGGCACGCGCGCGATCGCCCTCCCAAACCCGACCTGACCCGAGCCCTTGCCGATCGCGGCGGTACGGCCCTCGAACTTGCGCACGTCGTCCACGTCGACCCGCCATCCCTCGCCAACGATCTCGCCGTGATCGGATACCTGGCCGCCGGACTCCGCATAGAACGGCGTCTCGCGCAGCATGACGGCCACACGACCATCGTCGAGCGCGCGCACCGCAGTCACCTGCGACTCGATTTCCACGACGCCATACCCGACGAAGCGCGTGCTCTCGCTGGCGCCCGCCTGCCGCTGCCCCTCACTGGTCTCCCACGCCCAGGTCTTCGCCGCATCGACGTCGACGCCGAGCTTGCGGGATTTGCGCTCCTCCTGCGACTGCGCGCGCTGCGAGCCCAACGCCGACTCGAAGCCGGCGATGTCGACCGTGTAGCCTCGCTCACGCGCCATGAGTTCGGTGAGATCGATGGGAAATCCGAACGTATCGTACAGTCGGAACGCATCGTCGCCGGACACTGTGCCACGCACGCTCGCCGCACCCTGCCCATGGGGGGCCGGCGCCAGTTCGTCGAACCGACGCATCCCGCCCTCGATCGTCGCCAGAAACCGTTCCTCCTCCGCGCGCGTGGTCTCGGCAAGGTGCGCCTGCCGCTGACGCAGCTCCGGGTACACGTCGGCCATGTGGTCGATGACGGCCTGTACCACGTGAACCAGCGTGGGCTCGCGGCGTCCCAGCAACCAGGCGTGGCGCACCGCGCGGCGGAGGATGCGACGCAGCACGTACCCGCGCCCTTCGTTGGAAGGGAACACGCCGTCCGCCAGCAGGAACGCAACCGCACGTGCGTGATCAGCCAGCACACGAAACGACGCCGAATGCTCGTCGAGCGCCCAGTGACCGCTGGCGTCGCGCGGCGCGTAGCGTCGACCGACTACCCGCTCGATCGTTTCGATCAGCGGAGCAAACGCATCGGTGTGATAGTTGTTCGTCACGCCCTGCATCACCGCCGCGATGCGCTCGAGACCTGCCCCGGTGTCGACTGACGGCTTGGGCAGCGGCACGAGCGTCCCGTCTGCCTGCCGGTCAAACTGCATGAACACCAGGTTCCAGATCTCGAGGAACCGCCCTGCCTCACCACCTTCGATGAACGCCTCGGTCGAGAACTCGGTGCGATCCGTCGACGTCCATTCCCCGTGCGCGCCTTCCGGGAATCGCCAATCCTTCGCGAGGTGCGCGAGGTCCACGTAGATCTCCGAACACGGTCCACACGGACCGGTGTCCGCCATCTGCCAGAAGTTGTCCTTTTCCCCCAACCCGTAAATGCGCGAATCGGGGAGCCCCGCGACCTCGCGCCACAGGGCACGTGCCTCGTCGTCCTCGCGGAACACCGAGACCCGCAGGTGCGCCGGGTCGATGCCCAGGTTACCCGCCGACTGCGGCCCGGTCACCCACTCCCACGCAAATCGGATCGCATCGCGCTTGAAGTAGTCGCCGAACGAGAAGTTGCCCAACATCTCGAAGAACGTGTGGTGGCGCGCCGTGTGACCCACCTGCTCGAGATCGTTGTGCTTTCCGCCCGCGCGCACGCACTTCTGCGACGTGGTGGCGCGCCGCCCGCTGGCCGGGGACTCAAGCCCCAGGAAGACCTTCTTGAACTGCACCATGCCGGCATTGGTGAACAGCAGCGTGGGGTCGTCGCCGGGCACCAGCGTGGAACTCGGCAGCACCGCGTGCTGGTGTCGCCGGAAATAGTCGAGGAATCGGGAACGGATCTCGGAAGCGCGCATAGCGGCTGAATATAGGCGCTCCCCGTGACCTTTTGGGCGAACCATCGGGTCATGGCTGATTGTCCAGCGTCCCCACCGACGGCTACTGTTCGCCAGCCTTCCCGTCCATGTCCCGCCCATCTGTCGACGCCCCCAGCCTGCGAGTCCCCGGTACGCCGGTCGCCCCGGTGACCCATGCGCCGTCCGCGCCCTCTGCGGCGCGTGCGATCCGCGCGTGGATGATCGCCAGCGCACTGGCGGTGGTGCTCACTCTCGTCGTTGGCGGCGCGACTCGGCTCACCGAGAGTGGACTGTCGATCACGGAGTGGAAGCCGGTCTCGGGCGTCCTGCCGCCGCTCGACGCGGCGGCGTGGCAGCAGGCCTATGACGCCTACCTGCAGATCCCCGAGGCGCAGACCGTGCACCGCGGGATCACGCTGCCGCAATTCCAGACCCTGTTCTGGTGGGAGTGGGCGCACCGACTGTCCGCTCGTATCGCCGGACTCGTCATCGCCGTGCCGTTCCTCGTCCTGCTGCTGGCTGGGCGAATCCCTTCGCACCTGCGCTTCCGCCTCGCGTCGCTTCCGCTGCTCACCGCGGCCCAGGGCGCGCTCGGCTGGTACATGGTCACCAGTGGGCTCTCGGACCGGACCGATGTGAGCCAGTATCGCCTCGTTGCACACCTCTCGCTGGCCCTCGCGATCTACGTGATCGCGGCGTGGACGGCGTTCACCGTTCCCGTTAGGCGCGCGCTCGTGCACCGGGGCGCCCTGCTGATCGGTGGCTTCGCGTTTCTCACGATCGTGAGCGGCGGGTTCGTCGCCGGTCTGGACGCGGGACACATCTTCAACACGTTCCCGCGCATGGGCGATGGGCTGGTTCCGCCCGGGTACGGCCAGCTGTCGCCCGCCTGGCGAAACCTCTTCGAGAACGCCGCGAGCGTCCAGTTCAACCATCGGGTGCTGGCCGTGATCACGCTCCTGCTGGTCGCTGGCGTCGCGTGGCGCGAACGCCGCCGTCATGGTGCGCTCAGCGCTCCGTGGGTCGCGATGGTGGGCGCCGTCCTCGTGCAGGTGACGCTCGGCATCAGCACGCTTCTGCTCGGCGTTCCGCTCGGCATCGCGGCATTGCATCAGCTGGGCGCGGTCGCGCTCCTCACCACCGCCATCTGGGCTGCGAGCGCTCCCGTGCGGGTCAGCCCGGGTCAGTCCTCGGGTCCGTCCTGATCGTCGCCGCCCGACGCATCGTCGCCCGGCCCGAACACAGCACCCAGCACGAAGGTGATCACCGCCCCGTCGAAGCCGCGCCGGGCAAGGAAGGCATAGAGCCGACGGCGGGCCACGGCCCGATCCAGGGAGGCGAGTGCGCGCACTCGCTTGCGCGCCACGGCGAGGGCGGTGGCGCGTTCGTCGAGCCCAACGTCAGCAGCGACCTCGTCGATCGCGGTGCGGGCAGTGGCTGGCGCCACACCTCGGCGCGCGAGGTCCTGCTGCAGTCGGCGTTTCGAAACACCGGACCCGCTCGATTTCGCGTGCGCCAGCGCGCGCGCGAACACGGCGTCGTCCAGCACCCCGAGTTCGATGAGCCGAGTGATCGCGGCAGCTGCTTCGGCGTCGCTCGCGCCGCGGCGACGGAGCGCCAGGCTCAGGTCGCGAGCGGAGCGTGCACGCCCCGCAAGCAGCTTGACCCCGAGGTCATAGACCTGAAGGCGGCGCGCCGCTTCGGTGAGTTCCGCGGCTTCATGCGTCGAGAGGTTACGGCCAACCGCGAGCCTGAAGGTACCGATGATTTCCGGTGAGACGACCCCGTCGACGCCGCTCGCGGTCAGGACGAACCGCGAGCCGCTGGCATCGAGCGACCGCATGGCGGTCACAGTTCCAGGCTGGAAGGACGTGCGCTCGCGCAGCTGACCGCGCTTTCGATACGGTGTCATGGAAGGCTGGTTGCCAGACGGGCTAGCGGATATCGAGAAGAACTTGGCTCGCCGTGGGTGTATGTCGCGCAGGGAAAGCTGGTTGCCGGACGGCCTCGCGGGTTTCAGGAGGAAGTTCGCACCCGCCGCGGGCGCGCGGTCGCGCCGGCTGGTGTCTGCCCCTCGTCGCAATGGTCGGGCGCTGCAAGCCGTCGCCGTGACCACGGCCGCGTTGACATCGCAACACGTGCGATCGCCCGCGCGGGTCGGTCGCGACGGCCTCGTCTGCATCGCGCTGGTTCCCCTGCACTGCCGCTGCCGCCTCCCGCGCCTGGAGCCCTGGAACGGCAGAGGCCGGAGAGAGGCCCTTTGAGCAATGCGGGGTACCGGGCCCCAACATCCTCAGAGAACAACCCTCCGGCCTCAACATCGCCGGTGCCTGTGTATCAGAGCGACCTACTCTTCCACGACCTCCACATCTACCGGCTGCTCACCCCGCCGCAAGCCGAGTACTCCTTTCACCTTCTCCTCGACCTCGGCGAGCATCGCCGGGTTGTCCTTGAGGAAGAGCTTTGCATTTTCGCGTCCCTGGCCGATGCGTTGGCCACCGTAGCTGTACCACGCGCCGGACTTCTCGATGATGCCCGACTCGGACCCGATATCCACCAGCAGTGAGGAGTGTGAGATCCCCTCTGCGTACATGATGTCGAACTCCGCCTGCTTGAACGGCGGCGCCACCTTGTTCTTTACGACCTTCACCCTGACCTGGGACCCCGTGACCTCTTCCTTGTCCTTCACCGCGCCGATGCGACGGATGTCGAGCCGGAGCGACGCGTAGAACTTGAGGGCCTTGCCACCCGTCGTCGTCTCGGGGTTCCCGAACATTACCCCGACCTTTTCGCGCAACTGATTGATGAAGATCACGGCCGTTCGCGATCGGGCGATTGCACCCGTCAGCTTCCTGAGCGCCTGGCTCATGAGGCGGGCCTGCAGCCCCACGTGCGCGTCGCCCATGTCCCCCTCGATTTCCGCCTTCGGCACCAGCGCGGCCACCGAGTCGATCACGATGACATCCACCGCCCCGGAACGTACCAGAATCTCACAGATCTCCAGCGCCTGCTCTCCGGTGTCCGGCTGCGACACCAGCAGGTTCTCCACGTCCACCCCGAGCTTCTTGGCATACTCGACGTCGAGCGCGTGCTCCGCGTCGATGAACGCTGCCACTCCACCGGTGCGCTGCGCGTTCGCCACCACATGGAGGCAGAGCGTGGTCTTGCCGCTCGACTCCGGCCCGTAGATCTCGGTGACGCGCCCTCGCGGCACCCCGCCAATCCCGATCGCCGCATCCAGATTGATCGCGCCGGTCGGTATCCCCTCGATGCGAACGCGCGCGGCTTCGTTGCCCATGCGCATGATCGCACCCTTGCCACAGTTCTTTTCGATTTGCGAGATGGCCAGACCCAGTGCCTTCTTGCGGTCGTCCTGCATTGCGGATCCCGCCATACGTCACCCGATGGTGTGGTGTGGTCTGAGCACCACCGCGCAGAGAATCTACGAGGTGGCAGGAACGAAAACGAACCCCGAACAAAATACGAAGATCCTCGCTTGCTCTCAAGCACGGATTTCACCGCACGTCCAGGGCAAAGGCGTTTTCCACATGGCGTACACGAACTCGAGCCCCGGTCACCAGCACGCCCACTACGTCGAACCGGTAGCCTTCGCCCAGCCGTCCGTGGCGGTCTATCCAGGCGTGTGCGGATCGCGATAACTCTCGACGCTTCTTCCAGTTGACCGCCTCGATCGGCCCCCCGAACTCCGCGCCACGTCGGGCTTTGACCTCGACGAACACGACCGTGCCCCCGTGTTCAGCGACCAGGTCGATGTCCCGGTGGCCGGACCGATAGCGGCGCTGAAGCACCCGCCAGCCCTTGCGGACGAGCCAGCGCTCCGCGATCCGCTCGCCATCGAGCCCAAGCTGCTGCGTTGTCGTCGTCACACGGGGAGCATACGCTCGCCTCGCGCGAGGCGCGCCATCATCCTGTCCCGGGAGGAACCGAAATACGGCGGACGGGAGTGGGTGTTCGTGAACGGGTGGACGGATCCCTCACGCGTACCGTGGATGGGCGCATTGGTACCAAGCGCGGGCGGCGTCATGCTGTTGACGGTTAGGCCACTCCGGGGGCGCCGGACCCCGCTGGGGCACATTCAAGGCCTCGCGCGGGACGATCGGTTCCAAGCGAGAATCTCGGATCGCACGTCCACAGGAAAGGGGACTCAGTCACCGTGTGCGTCTGTAGCACCCGCCGTCTGGAACCGCTATCGTTCGCCCCGTTCCAGCGACGTCGCGCGGGACGCGTCCAGTCCGGATGAAGCACACGCGCTCTCCAATGTCGAGACTCGCTGAACCGCATGCCCAGCCCAGGCAGGCCGCCCCCTCACTGTCGACGCACGTGTCAGGTGTTGCCGAGCTCGCGCGCGCGGCGACGGCCCAGGATCACCAGGAAATACCCGGTTCCGCCGACCAGCAGCATCTCGCCCACGATCTCTCCCCAGTACAGCAGCGGCTCCGTCGCACGAGAAGCATACTGGTGGCCTGACTGGGCAATCTGCACGCGTCCGTCGCCGAAGAATCCGCTGACTGACTTCGCGGCGACACCCGCGACGAGCACCCAGCCGACGCCCATGACTACGCGTCCGACAGCCCGGGCAGGCAGCCCCAAAGGCCTCGGCGTCCGAAAACCGCGGCGATACCACGCGTACACGCCGCCAACGATCACCAGCGCGAGAGGCAGATTCACGACCAACAGCAGACCTTGGCGCATGTCTGTCCAACGTTCGGGTTCACCTGCGGCCGAATCACATCATGCGAGCGCAGCGAGCACACCATAGCTCCGCTGTCTGGCGCAACCCCCTGTTTGGCCGAGCCTGCACGCCTGCGTGGCGCTCCCGGCCCACGGCCTGAAGAAGTGGGATGGAGCCACCCAACTATGGCATCCGCGCCTTTGGTAGTCCGGCGATTGCATCGTGAATGACGCGAGCCACCGTATCGGGTCGATCGCGATGAATGGCATGTCCGGACTGTGCGACAACACGAAACACTGCGTTCTGCTGTCGGGCCGTCCACGTGCGCTGCTCGGCGTGCCAGATATCTGCGAGGACCTCCAAATCCGGGCGTAGCGCCGAGAGCAAGACAATGGGCGCGCTCAGTTTGGCGTCCGACTGCCGCGCCTGTGCCAGAGCGTCTTCCCACGCCGCCTCTTCAGCCAGCTCGGCACGAGGACCCGAACGGATGTTGGCGCTGTCGATCGCATCGAGGCGCCGAAACACCTCAGGGAAGGCACTTTCGGCCTTCCGATAGAAGTTCTCCGGGGTCGGATCGAGCAGAACGAGGCCCACGACCTCCGCCGGGAACTCACTCGCGAAGACTCGCATGTAGATGCCGCCGGCGGACCAGCCGACGAGCAAATACGGCGGCGCGAGGCGCGCGGCGGCAAGCGCGGCTCGAAGCTCCCGCGCGATGGTCAGCGCATCCCGAGTCGCCATACATATCTCGGAGTCGCCAAATCCCGGACGATCGTAGGCTACGACGCGAATCGCGGGATCGAGCTGTTGTCGGAGGCGGTCCCACGTCCGGTGGGTAGATCCCGCCCCTGCCTCGAGTACGACCGTCGGTCCGTTACCACGCGAAACAACGAGGCGCATTCGATGACCGTGCACCGACATCGCCAGTGTATCGCCGTGCTGTGCAAGGACGGTTTCCCCGAGGAGTGAGGCGACCAGCACGAACCCCACAGTGCGCGTGAGCTTCATCGTGTTAGGGGGTCGCTTGCTGCCTAACGAAGCTGTAGAAAAACCCGGCGTGGCCTCGCGGGCGGCAGAGACTTTGCAGGGTTCCTCAGAGAAGCTAGAGGGTGCGTTGCCCCCCGTCGAGGAGAGGTCCATGGCCCGCTACAAGC